>JAZDMK010000288.1:0-47318 GCA_043800975.1 Bacteroidota bacterium
GAAAACGCGTGTTACAAATAAGCCCGATCCAAACGCCTGATACTTTTCGGCAATTGCAGAATTGGCTTCATCATCCACATTTAGTATCTGGCGCTTGATTCTGCCTTGTTTCATTTCGGCAGAAAAATAAGTTTTCAGCGTTTTTGTTGTGGCATCCTCTATTGCAATACACGAAACACATCGGTTGGTTACATGAAAATTATAAATCTTCACGATGGATAAATCTGCTTTGGGTTTCGTATTGTCAGCACCTTTGGTTGTATCCGGATTTGAGACCGTTGATGTATCCTTTTGTTCAACATTCGTTGAATCTGTTTTCGAAGTTGAATTCTGATTTTGATTACCCGATTTGCAGGAGGAAATAAAGGCGACAACTGCTATCAGCATTAATACTTTTGGAAATATTTTTTTTCTCATAGTCATTTTTTTTCGATGTTTTTAGTAATTACGAAATGTGTTATGCCTATTTAAGGAAATCGTTCATTAATAACTTAGCTATTTCCCAATTCTTGCGGTTGATGCAATATTTAATCTTTGGTGGTTCAATTTCACCCTGTATCAAACCGGAGTATTTTAATTCTTTTAAATGCTGTGAAAGCGTTGAGCGGGCAATGGGAATATCTCCGATCATTTCACCACTGGTGCAGCATTCTTTAAGGCCACTCAGCTTTTCAAGTATATACACACGCGCAGGGTGACTGAGTGCTTTTGCAATGCGGGCTATTTGCTCCTGTTGCGCCGTGAATTTGGGTTTGGCTGACATTGTTTTATTTGTTTTGTTCAATCAGTTCTTTGAGTTCATTGGCATTGGGTATTCTGCCGCTAACCACTACTTTCTCATTGATGACTAAACCCGGTGTGCGCATGATGCCGTAACCCATGATTTTGACAATGTCTTCCACCTTTTCCACGTTGGCTTCAACATTCATTTCTGCCAGCACATTGAGTACTGATTTCTCTAAGTTTTTGCAGTTAGGGCAACCGGTACCTAAAATTTTAATTTCCATTGTATATAGTTTTATTGAATTTCATTTCGCAATAATACGAAATGTTTTTCGTTTTTTCAATTCTTTAACTTTCTGTTAACAAAAATGCCGCCAGATAAATCTTTGCGGCACTTTAAGAAAGTGATTTCACACCTATTTCGGGTTTGAATAATATTTTCTTTTAAACCAGAATGCTACATTCACCAATCCTATCATCACCGGGACCTCCACCAGCGGACCGATTACTGCAGCAAAAGCTTCGCCGGTCTTCATTCCGAAAATAGCAATGGCAACTGCGATGGCCAATTCAAAGTTATTACTGGCCGCCGTGAAGGATAAGGTTACCGACTGCTCATACGTCGCACCCACTTTTTTACTCATAAAAAATGACAGCACAAACATGATGATAAAGTATATCAGCAAGGGTATCGCTATAATTACCACATCCAGCGGGATTTTTACGATATACTCCCCTTTGAGTGAAAACATAACAATGATGGTAAACAACAGCGCAATCAAAGTAATGGGGCTTATCATCGGAATAAATTTCGTGTGATACCACTCTTTACTTTTCACGCGAATCAGAATGAAACGCGTCAGGAAGCCCGCAATGAACGGGATTCCCAGATAGATGAAGACACTCTCGGCAATTTGCCCGATCGTAATATTCTGAACCAGATCGTTAGTTGGAACACCAAACCAGCCGGGCATTACGGCAATAAAGAAATAAGCATACACTGAAAAGAAAAGAACCTGAAAAATTGAATTAAATGCAACCAGACCCGCTGCATATTGCGTGTCTCCTTTGGCCAGATCATTCCACACAATGACCATCGCAATGCAACGTGCCAGGCCGATCATAATAATCCCGTACATATACGGCAAGTTAGCGTTGTCTTCTCCGGGAAAAACTTTAAAGAAAAGTATTGCTAAAGCGAACATCAGAACAGGACCAATAATCCAGTTCTGAATCAGAGAAAGTGTTAATACTTTGTAGTTTTTAAACACATCACCCAGCTCTTCATACTTCACTTTCGCAAGAGGCGGATACATCATCAGGATGAGACCGACTGCGATAGGAATGTTGGTTGTACTGTCTTCATTGGCTTTCAGCGATTCCCAGAAAGCAGCCACTTCTGGAAACAGATAACCACTCATCACGCCAACAGCCATGGCAAGAAAAATCCACAGCGTTAAGTAACGATCCAGAAATTTTAATTTTGTTTTCATGATTAATTAGTGAATGATTTTATTCTTTTGAATGTTTTGGTAAAAATCGTAAAATTCTTTTTTAATCTGATCCCTCACTTTCTTATACACATTCAGCACTTCATTTTCTTCTCCCCTTGCGTCCGCCGGATCTTCAAAGCCGATATGCAAGCGGTGTTTCACGCTGCCGGTAAAAACCGGACATACTTCTTTTGCGCCATCACAAACGGTAATTACATAATCGAATGCATCATTAATAAATTGATCCACATGCTTCGGATACTGCATGCTGATGTCAATTCCCGCTTCCTTCATCACACGCACTGCATTCGGATTTGATTGTTTTTCGGGTCGTGTTCCGGCAGAATAAACTTCCAGATTTTTATCAAACGATTTCAAAAAACCTTCCGCCATCTGACTGCGGCAGCTGTTACCGGTGCAAATAATTAAAACTTTCATGCTAAAATATTTTAACAACAATTATTATTTTCTTTTGTTCCTGCGCAATCACAACTGGGTTCCGTTCCACGCAGTATACCATTGATAATTCCTGCTGCACAGCCCACGCCTGATTTTACTTCAATCGCATCTTCCGGACAATTCTTCGCACATGCGCCGCACTCCATACATAAATCTTTTTGACTGATAAATGCTTTTTTATCTTTTAATTCAAACACAGCGTGCGGGCACACCGTCACGCACATCATGCATCCGTTGCACTTTTCTCTGTTGAGTTGAAGTGTAACCACATTTTTTATGTAAACAAATCCACTCATATTTTTCAAATAAAGCGTGTGATAATCCATCCGATAATTCCCAAAGCAGCAAAAATAATTTGCATCGGCAGTGCTGTTTTCATTTCTTTCTGAACGCCGGAAAGAGATGTAAACGTTGATGATCCGGTAAAATTCATCGCGAGAAAAGATGAGATGCTTCCCATGATCAGAAACCATGAAATGATTTCGATGATGTGTGTTCCTGTGAATTGTAAATAGGTATATAGCCCAGCTGCTATCCAGCCCAGCAAAAGTCCTTTCCAGGAGAAACGTGTAAAAGGAATCCACGGAAGTAGGGCGGGTGTCAGCACGCATCCCATAAAGTATGCAGTAAATAAATTGATCACAGCCAGACCGCCGTTTTTCCAGGCTGTATTAATGGAATATCCTTCACTGCTTAATCCGGCAAGTAAAAAGAAGATTGCGGGAACCAACAACAGATAGTACTTACCGTATGCAAGTTCTACGGGAATTAATTTTAATCTTTCTTTCAGCGGAAAGGTCATCTTTCGCATTTCGGGTGTGGCTCTGCAGTTTCGCGAAACAAAATCAGAAATATCTTCGGCTCGTACCGGTCCGTATACCACTTTAAATCCGGTTTTTTCAAATACTTCATGCGCCGACACGCCTGTTGCACCCAGCTGCGGAACAATAATCTTGCGATGCGAAACCAGCTGCGCCAGTTTGTGTGTAAGGATTCTGTATGACAACTCACGTGTGCCAAAAGTGCCTTTACCAGCGGCACACCACACGTTCACACCTTTTGTATCCAGAATTAAAACCCATGCATTCATGCCGTGCAGTGCACGACGCAGATGATCGAAACTGAGTTTGAAATTCGCAGTAACAAAAATATTTGAATTTTCATCAGGTGTTCCCACAGCATACAAACCCTGTTTCACTTTATAATCCATCCGCCCGATCGACCAGCGCACACGGATGGTCTGACAGATGTCTTTTCCGCTCCACACGGTGGCAATCTGTTTTATTTTGCCAACGGGGGTTTCAATCTGTCCGGTGATGTAATGCTTTTGTTTCATTTTTTATAAAGTAATCAGCAGATAAAACCCGATGGCAATCATTAGAATTCCTCCTGCATACTGAATAATCGTTCCTAATCGTTTCGTTGCTTTCGAAGTTTTTCCGATCCCCAATCCCACGCCCACCATGATCGCGGCAAAGGTCAGACTATATCCGAGTGCAAAAGCAAACATCAGCAAAGCGCCCCACAGCATACTTCCTTTTACAAATGATGTTGCAAGTACAATTGGAAAGATCGGGCTGCAGCAAGTGCTGAATGCCAGCGACAAACCGCCAATGGTCAATCCGAATATCAGCGAGGAAAAAAACCCTTCTTTTTGTTTTTCTGGTTTGATTGTAAATCCGGGCAGTTTGAAAGGAAGTAAATTCATGGAAAACAATCCGAAAAAGATAGAGATCAAGCCAGCTGCAATCTTCCAGTATGTGCCCATATTTCCTGCAATACTTTCGCTTGCAAAACCAATGATTGCACCCACCGCTGTCATCGAAATGACCATCCCGATCAGGAAAAAGAATCCCGTCTTAAAAATGGTTTTGGTTTTTCCTGTAGAACCTATTGTTCCTGTATATCCCGCAACAATTCCGATAATTGAATAATTACACGCGCAAGAAAAAACGCTCAGAATTCCCAACAGGAATACGGCAATCAGGATTGAAATATTAGCCTGATCCGATTGTAATACGTCCTGAATCCAGCTTTCCATTATTCTCCTCCCGGGCAGCAAGACGATTTTTTATCGCTTCCGCAAGGTTTGTTGCATGATTTTGCAGAATCTGCTGCTCCTGCTTTTTGTGTCTTCACTGTATCTTGCTTAGGTGTCGCTTCATCATTGCTTTTGCCAGTCAGCTTCACAACAACAATGGTTAGCGCTGCAGCTATAATAACAATAAATAAAATCTTCATCCAGCATTTACTTTTTTTAGGTGTGCAACAATCGGTGCCGCATTCACAATCCTGTTTTTTGTTTTCTTCGTTTTCCATATTCGTTTTTAAATAATAGTTTTATTTTCTAAGTGTACTAAGCATGATGTTTTTTTGCCACCAAAACACGAAAGCACTAAGTTTCACCAAAAACAATTTAATAATTTGGTGATACATTATTTTCACAAATGATATTTCTAAATTAAAAATCAATCCTTATTTAGTTTATTTTTAGGTCTCAAACGGCAGAGGCACGATCCACTCAGTTCCTCTTTCTTGTTTGTGATGATTGGTAGTCCGTCTCTCTCCCACTCCACAATGCCACCGGCGAGGTTAGCAATATTTGCATATCCTTTTTGTTGCAAAAACGCAACTGTCTTTTTGCTGCTTAATCCAACCGAACAGGCGATGATTAATAATTTCTCTTTGGACAGAAGTGTGTACAATTCTTCCATTTTTTTGAACGGACAGAACACTGTATCTTTCACATCATACTGTTTGTAGCGGGTTTCAAATTCTTCACGCACATCCACAAGCACAGCACCTTTCTGAATACATTCAAATGCCTCGCGGGGCGACAAATGGCGAATGTTGTTGATGACAAACCCTAAATTTTCAAATGGTGTTTCCATTGTTTCTCTCAATTAACATTAGTTTTTATTTACAACAGCATTCGTATTTCAGGAAGAATTTCTTAAACAGTTTTTCGGCCTGATTCCAGTTTTTAATATTGATGCAATACCTCACCTTGGGCGGTTCAATATCGCCATGTATCAGTCCGGCATCCAGCAGTTCCTTCAAATGCTGCGAAACAGTAGACTGTGCAATGGGCAACTCCTTCACAATATCACCGCAGTAACAAGCGTTCTGTGACACCAGAAATTTCAATATGGAGATGCGTGTGGGATGCGCCAGTGCTTTCGAGTATTTCGCGATCAGCAGTTCATCTTCGTTGCATTTGATTTCGGTTTTTTTCATACCAATTTGAAAAGATAATTCAATAGTTCATCGCAAATAAACGATGAATATTTGAACTGTGCAAATTATTAACAAAAAAATCCCGGCCACCTCGCAATTGCAAAGGGCCGGGACATCTCAACCACACATTTACTCATACAACGTCACCACTACTTTGTGCGGGCGTTGCTGCCGCCAGATGGCTTCTTTCATTTTCTTTTCCAGTTGAAAGATTTGCGTTTCGGCATTTTCTCTTTCGCCTGCTATTTCGGGTTCTTTGTTTAGTTCGGGTTTCAATAGCCGTTCGCGCTTCGCTTTCCAGAAACGCAGGTCAGTTCCCAGACTTGTGGTATCGAGGGTTGCACTCAGGTCGTGGGTTGAGATCACATAGGATTTCAGATAGCCCATGCGGTTTAGTCTTGTATCAAAAGCACGGAAGGCAGCTTCGTTGACATACAAACTGATTTCCATTTTCTGGTTTCCGTTTTCACTTTTCGATTCGTTCTGCGCATACAATGCAGCACCTGATGAATCGGCCAGTGAGAGAATGGATGTTTTAATGTTATTATAATTTCCCGAAGCAAACACGGTTGCGGTAAGGGTTTTGCTCAGCAGTGGCTGGGCTATTACTACACTTGCTGAAAGAAGTAGTGCAGTTGTTGCGAATATAAGAATTGAGTTTTTCATGATTGACAATTTTAAATTGAAAGAAAGCCGGACGCTGCCGGCTTTCCATCTGTTTGTTTTAGTAATTTTTCTTGTTTACGTTTGTTCTGTTTCTTGCATTGAAGCCGAAGGATGCTCCGAAGCGACAGCCTTTATTGCTTGGAATTACAAAGATGTTTACAGGAATATTCAGGTTGCCTGACTTAAATGTCTTTCCGAATCCGAATACGAAACTGGAAGTAAGGCGGGGTGTTCCGCGTGAATCCAACTGTGAAGTGATAGGGTAAGGATTGGAAAGGGTATCGTTCCACTGATGTTCGAGATAAGTAACATTGTTTACACGATACACATCCGCCATGCGAACAACACTGATACTTGGACCGAAAGCGAATTCCCAACCCGAACGGTTGTTGCGCAATCCGTGCATGATTGAAAAGCTAGGAATAAAGCGACCCTGATCCAGACCGGTAATCATAGGAACAAATTCAAATAAAGCCTGCACACGTCCTTCGTTCAGATAAGCGCGTTCGAACTGATAACCGAACTGAAACATGAAAGGAATATTGTCGAATCCACCAACAGCCTTTGGAGCCATGATGCGTTCAGCAGTTGAACCTGAATATCCAATGAATCCCATACGTGGGCCACTCGAAACAAGGATTGGTTCTTCAGGAGTGTTGACTGCATTTTCATAATTATAGCGTTTCGATAAGCTTTTTTTCAGTTGTGCATCGGCGGTTTTGCCAAACATTTCGGTAATGGTAACGCTTGTCATGTTGCGTATTTCGCGCGGGAGGTAGAGGTATTCATTTACTTTGGTGAGTGAAAATTCAGATGCTTTTACATCTAATAATTTAAAAGTGAAAATAAAACTCTCATCCACTTTTTCAATAGAGCCGGTAAAGACGTAATCGGCATCGAGTGCGTTTCCAAGTTCTACCAGGCAAAGACGGCCACGGCAGTTTGCGTTTAATTTTTTCTGTTGAATAACGTAAGTTACATCTTCGGCATCCATTATATTAAAGGTGTCGAGTTTTTCCAGTTCGGTGCGAACCATGTTTGCTACTGACCATGCAGGAACTTCTGCGCAGTTGGAGCTGATAGTCATTACTGCCATTTTTGGACGCAGATTTTTTGTCTGTGCAACGGCTGTGTTTGTGTTGAAGCTGAGACCCACGATTCCGATCAGGATGCGAAGAGTCATTTTTTTAAGGTTTGTTTTCATAATAAATGTGTTTTTAAGATTTGACATTTTTTGGGGTTTGATGAAACAAAGGTAGACCCGTTTGGAGGGGTATGAAAACGGGAATCCGCTACCAACAAGCACTTCCGCGCATTTATCGCAAAACGCACCCTGAAAAAAGCATTTCAGTCAGAGAATTTGCGATTTTTGCAAATCATTTGAAGAAATTGTTATAAATTGCCGAAAGAATTGGTTCTTTTTTTTATTTTTTTTCTGTGAAGCCGATTGTGAACTGCGTCAGTAGGCCGAAAAGCAAGTGGTAGTTGTGACTTTGCGTTCTCCACTGCGGCGGAGTATCATGCGTAAAAACTTTTTTTGCCACGAAAACACAAAAACACGAAACTTCACAAAAGGCTTGATGATTCATTGGTGCCTTCGTGACCCGGTTGAATATTTGTTCGGGTGGGAAGGCTAAAATCTTTCGTCATTCTTTAACACATAGGCACAGAGAAAATGCACATAGAGCACATACAGTTTTTTTAAAACTATGTGTCCTATGTTTACCTATGGTTTCTATGTGTTAAATTTTTTAATAACGAATAACCAAATAACTCAATAACTATAAATAAATGCCAACAGATAAATCCGAACTTCAGCAAAAATTTATAGCCCGGGTGAAGGAAATGATTCCTGCATCACACTCCCTGGTGGATGAGCTTTCCGACATTCTGAAAATCAGCAACGACAGTGCTTATCGTCGTATACGCGGAGAAACAGCACTCAGCATTGATGAAGTGAAAACGCTCTGTGATCACTTTAAAATTTCCTTTGATGCTTTCTCTGTTCTGGAATCAGGATCGGTTACATTCAGTTATCGTCTGGCCAGAGATAAAGATTCTTTTATACAATATCTGGGTGACATCGGTAATATGATGAATCGCCTTGTCAAAGCCGATAGCAAGCGTATAATTTATGCAGCCGAGGACATTCCTTTGTTTCACTTATTTCCTTTTCCCGAACTGGCTGCATTTAAAATGTTTTACTGGATCCGCTCCGTGATTCATGATCCCGCCCTGCAGGAAAAATCATTTGATATTTCACATATTGATGAAGTCATTCAAAAGACGGGACATGAGATTGCCGTCGCTTATCACAAAACACCCTCCACCGAAATATGGAGCAGCACGGTAATCAATAGTATGCTAAAGCAGATTGAATATTACCACGAGTCGGGATTGTTTGAGAAAAAAGATACTGCGAAATTATTGTGTGATCAGTTGATAGAATTGCTTGATCATGTTAAAAAACAGGCTGCTGTTGGCACCAAGTTTCTGCCGGGTGAAAAAGCAGAAAGTATCACGGGAGAGTTTACCTTTTATTACAGCGAAATTGAAATCGGCAACAATTGCATTCTTGCAAAGTTAGGCGAATCGGGACTTACGTATCTCTCTCACCAAACCTTCAACAACATCGTCACTTCGAATCATGCATTTTGTAATGAAACCGAAAACTGGTTAAACAACCTGATGAAAAAATCGACTGTTATCAGTGGTGTTTCAGAAAAACAGAGAAATAAATTTTTTCTGGATCTGACTGAACAAGTGAAAGTGCTGAAAGAAAAAGTTTCTTAATCCCTTTTTTCAGGCCAAAAAAAAACACATCCGCAATGATGTGTTTTTTTTATTTTTAATGAAAATCAATCGCAGTTCTTTTCGATATAATCTTCCACACCGTTCATGAATTCTTTATCGTCTTTGTATTTGCTTTCGATTTCGTTTTCGTAAGCTTTCTGTTCTTCACGGATTTTGTCTTTTTCGTCACCGGAAGCAGCTTCTTTTTTTGTTTCCATTTCACACCATTTCTTACCTACCGATTCTGGGGAATCACCTCCACATGAAGGAAGCAGTAAAAATGCAGCAAGTGCAAAAGGAAGAATAAATAATTTTTTCATTTTGTTTGGTTTTATGGGTTATATAATTTAGTCGGGGCACGACTTTAAGTCGTACTCCGACTGAAAATTTATTTTAAAATTGCTTTCGAGATTACGATTCTTTGAACCTGATTTGTTCCTTCATAAATCTGGCAAAGTTTCACATCACGCATGATTTTTTCGACGCCAAATTCGCGGGAGTATCCATCACCGCCCATGCACTGCACGGCATCTGTAGCCACGCGCATCGCGATATCAGAGGCAGCCAGTTTCGACATTGCCGATAACAGAGAAGCTGATTTTTGGCTGGTATCATATGCCCATGCAGCGCGCCATGTAATCAGGCGGGCAAGCTCAACGTCGGTGGCCATATCCGCCAGCATAAAGCCGATGGCCTGGTTGGCAGCAATGGGTTTTCCAAATTGAATACGCTTCGAACACCAATCGCGGGCCTTTTCAAAAGCACTACGTGCAGCGCCAACACTCAGTGATGCTACACCGGTACGAGTACGGTCGAATGTTTTCATGGCAATTAAAAAACCATGTCCTTCATCACCCAGACGGTTTTCCGCGGGGATTTCAACATCTGTATAAATGATTTCATTTTGAACCGATGCTTTTTGTCCCATCTTCTGCAGACGCGGTTTGATTTCAATACCCGGCAGATCGGTAGGTACAGCAAATGCCGTCAGACTACGCGAACCTTTTTCGGGATCCGTGACAGCAAATACAGTATGGTAGGCAGCCACTTCACCATTGGTGATGAAACGTTTATGTCCGTTCAGAATATATTTATCTCCTTTTTTGATGGCCTGTGATTTAATTCCCTGCACATCAGAACCGGCATTAGGTTCGGTAAGGCAATAAGCAGCTACCGCCTGTTTTTCGTTGATTTCACCAAAGATACGTTTTTGCTGATCTTCGTTTCCGGCCAGCAACAGAGGAGTCATGGCAAGTGTGTTTGCATCGATACAAATACCGATACCAATACAACCTGCACCCAGCTCTTCGGATGCCAGTGCACTATCTAAAATTGAAAATCCGTTTCCCCCATGCTTAACAGGAATAGGGCCGTTCATCAGACCTTCCTTATAAGCTTCTTTCACAATTTCCCAGGGGAATTCGGCTTTCTCGTCCCAATACAAACTGTTGGGTTTAATAACTCTTTCAGCAAAACTGCGGTACTTTTCCACAATTTCTTTCTGTTTGGGCTCTAATGAAAAATCAACCATAAAATCGTTTTTTTTAAATGTTGTTGTTGTTTCCTTTTGGCTGCAAATTAAAACATTTTTCTTAATCTTCGCAAACATTCCTTTGGTCGCTTCTTTATTGCATTTTGCGTTATTAAGAAAACAATTCGCAAACGGCGGGAGCTGTTTGCTTATATTTGCCCAAAGAAAAAAATTATCATAATGGAAAATACCTCAAAAAAAAATATGCCTCATCACGGGCGGCACCTCCGGTATAGGAAAAGAAACTGTATTGGGTTTGGCCAAAGCAGGCTTCTGCGTGGTGATGGCGGTTCGCAACCTGAAAAAAGGGGAAGAAACCATTGCTGAAATTTCGAAGCAGACAAACAATACCGACTTACATCTTCTGGAATGCGATCTTGGATCTTTTGCGTCCATAGTTAAAATGACAAAAGCTTTTCAGGAAAAATACGGAAGGATCGATGTACTGATCAACAATGCCGGCATCTGGGAAATGACCCGGAAGCTGACGGAAGACGGACTTGAGCGTAATTTTGCAATCAATCACCTCGCTCCTTTTCTCATCACAAATCGTTTGCTCGATTTAATAAAGAAAAATCCGGAAGCCCGCATCATTAGCCTTGCTTCATCGGCTCATCGTTTTGGAAAAATTTACTTCGATGATCTGGAAGGAGAAAAAAAATACGGCGGATTCCGCTCTTATGGGCAGTCGAAGCTTGCCAATATACTTTTCATCAAAAAGCTGGATCAGATCCTGCAGGGAAGCGGCGTTACCGCAAATGCTTTGCATCCGGGGGTTGTAGCCACCAATCTGTTTGATAAAATGGGTTCTTTTCTCAAAGGATTATTCAACATGATGATGATCAGTGCTGCAAAAGGCGCACGCACCAGCATTTATCTCGCCACATCGGAGGAAGTGAAAGGTGTAAGCGGAAAGTATTTTTACAAATGCAAAATTAAAACACCTTCTTCTGCAGCCCGCGATATGGCAGTTGCAGATGCACTTTGGATTACCAGTCTGGGTTATGTAAATAAATGGTTGTAATAATTTACTGTTAATATTTCCTGGCTTGATGTAAAACTATGTGCTCTATATTGTCTTTTCTATGCTTTCTATGAGTTTAAAAAAAACTGAGATGTCAAAACAAACAATCATTTGCGCTTTAAAAAAGATATTTTTAAAATCGTTTTTCTTTTTTCTGGTCTTTACTAATCAAGGTCTACAAGCTCAGGATCTGAAAACACTTTTTGAAAAAACAGACGGAAAACAAACTCCGCGTTATGATGAAACCGTTACTTATTGCAAGCAACTGGCGGCAACTTTCCCGATTTTTCATTTTACAGAATATGGCAAAAGTTCGCAGGGACGGGCTCTTCCGCTGCTGATTGCGGATCGGGACGGAATTGATAATCCGTCGGAAGTAAGAGAAATGGGTCGCATTGTCGTTTTGATTCAGGCCTGCATTCATGCGGGCGAACCGGATGGAAAAGATGCAGGGCTCATGCTGATGCGTGATCTGGCAACAAATAAAGAATTTTCAAAATTACTGGAACATGTTACCGTACTATTTATTCCGATTGTCAATGTAGACGGGCATGAGCGCTGGGGAAAATACAACCGCATCAACCAGAACGGTCCGGAAGAAACCGGCTGGCGGGCCACAGCGCAAAACTTAAATCTGAATCGCGACTTCATGAAAGCCGATGCGCCCGAAACACAAGCATGGCTAAAGCTTTTCAACCATTGGCTTCCCGATTTTTTTATTGACAGTCATGTCACCGACGGTGCAGATTTTCAATACACGATTACTTACGGCCTTGAGCTTATGGGCAACATGGAACCTACATTGACACAGTGGACGAAAAATATTTATCTAAAAAAAGTGGATTCACTGATGCGGGCTGAAAACAAACCGATCACACCCTATGTGGAATTCCGCAACTGGCATGACCCTCGCAGCGGATTGGAAAGTTTTCTTTCACCGCCTATGTTGTCGCAAGGATACACAGCCATTCAAAACAGGCCGGGTCTGTTGATTGAATCGCACATGTTGAAAGATTATAAAACACGGGTGAATGCAACTTATGCCATGTTGAAAAACTCATTGCTTGTGCTTGACAAAAATTATTTGAGTCTGATTCATTCTATTGCAAATTCAGATGTTGCCGTTGCCTCTGCTGACTTTCGTAAAAAACCACTTCCTGTAAATTTTGAAACGGGCAAGGACAGCGTTATGGTTGATTTCCTGGGTGTGGAATACAGTTCTGCAAAAAGTGCGCTGACCGGTGGAATGTGGTTTACCTATTCCAAAATTCCAAAAACATTCCGTATAGCGCATTTCAACACACAAATCGTAACGGGTACGGTTTCCATTCCGGATGCTTATGTCATTGGAAGAGAGTGGAGCGACGTGATTGAACGTCTTGAATGGCATGGCATTCAACTGATGCAATTAAAAAATAATGTGAGTGCAGAAGTCAATTTTTATCGTTTAAAAAATATCCGCTGGAGCGATCGTCCTTACGAGGGAAGACAAAAAATAATTTCCTTTTTGACAGATACAATTTTAACAATAAAAAAACTTTCTGCCGGAGATGTTGTTATTCGTTGTGATCAGCGCACAGCCAAAGTTATTGCCTATTTAATGGAGCCCGGCTCTTCTGATTCATTTTTGCGTTGGGGATTTTTTAATACACAGTTTCAGCAGAAAGAGTACTCTGAATCCTATGTAATGGAAGGCATGGCGAGAGATATGCTGGCAAAGGATCCCGCGCTGCAGAAAGAATTTGATGCAAAAAAAGCATCCGATACTGTGTTTGCTAAAAATCCGAATGCTATCCTGAATTGGTTTTACAGCAAAACACCATACTGGGATAACAACCTGAATGTAGTTCCCATTTATAAAATATATGGAATGGAAACCGTGAAAATGTTGCCCTGTATTCCCTACAAACCCTGATATGGAAATTACGGGCACTAAAATCTGGACGCGCAGTTTTGTCCTTTTGTTCTTCAGCAACCTGCTGATGGCATTGGCTTTTTATTTCCTGATTGCAGTATTGCCAATGTATATTCAGCAAGTGTTAAAAGCTGAAAAAAGTGAAATCGGAATTGCTCTTTCAATGTATACCATCGCAGCTTTATTGATTCGTCCTTTTTTCGGAATGGCGCTCGACAGAAAAGGGAGGAAATTAATTTACCTCATTTCGCTGCTTGTTTTTGCGATGATGTTTAATCTTTACATTGTAGCCACGACCATGGTTGCGATGATGTTTTTCCGATTCCTTCACGGATTGTCCTGGGGCGTTACATCAATTTCAGGATCCACGGTAGTTGTAGACATCATTCCTCCGGAAAAAAGAGGAGAAGGAATTGGTTACTTCGGCATTTCAATGACGCTGGGTATGGCGCTGGGTCCTTTTCTGGGCATGACTTTACTGGATCATGTGGGTTACGACGGTGTATTTGTAATCGGTGGTTTACTGGCGATTCTTTCGTTCGTTCTGGCTTGGCTGGTAAGATATCCAACGTATATTCCAAAACCTAAAAATGATGTTTCGTTAACAAAACAGCTGTTTGAAGTATCTTCTCCCCCTGCATCTCTTACATTGCTGTTTCTTATGACCATCTATAGAAGAGTCATCGGGTTTATAAAACAACTGTTTGAAGTATCTTCTCTCCCTGCATCTTTGACATTGCTTTTCCTCATGACCACGTATGGAAGTGTCATTGGGTTTATCAACCTTTTTGCTGAATCACTCAATATTACTGAGCCTGGACTTTTTTTTCTGCCATTTGCTCTGGGGATAGGAATTGCGCGGGTTGTAGCCGGCAGGCGTTTTGATTTGCATGGTCCGAAAACGATTACCCTTTTAGCCATTATAATCATGGCGACCGGATTTTTCTTTCTATCTTATATTCAAAACATGAACGGGTTTCTTGCTGCCGGATTTCTTCTTGGAATAGGAAACGGCATGCTTTTCCCGACCTTTCAGGCTATCGTCAACAACCTGGCGGGCCCTAAACGCAGAGGCGCGGCCAATTCAACTCTTTTCACGGCTGTAGATCTGGGCATCGGAATCGGCATGGTAGGCGCAGGGGTTCTTTCCGATTTCTATTCAATGCAAATTATGTATGCCGTTGCGGGTTGCTTTGCTCTTTTTTCAATCATTCCCTTTTTATTCTTCACTTCTCCCCATTACGACAGAAATTACAAAGCAGAAGAAAAATCTGACAATTAGGCCTGAATTTTGATGTTGTTTGCACCTCATTATCCATCCGAAATTCATTAATTATGAAAAAAGTAATCGTACTTATTGCGCTTCTGTTCGCAGGATACACTTTGTCGGCACAAAAATATTTCGTTTACGACAGCGAAGAATTTGCCGTACTCATTCAATGCGACACCAACAACACAACTATTACATCGCTGGAATACTCTCAGGAAAAAGACTGGGTTCCCTTTACTATTCTGGGTAAAAAAAATCTGGAGCGGCAACCGGGAAGTGGTTTTATTTTTCGTGTAGTAGATAAAAACGGAAACAAATTTCTGCTCGATTATCTGCGCAGCGATGATATTCTTTATGTTACCAACATAGGAACCGGCAAACGCTGGAAGCTTAACCGGCGCCAGGATCAAAATTAATTTTATCCTTTTCCATTTTTAATATGATTAAAAATATATTTTTCCTTTTCGCTGTTTTTATTTCTGTTTCACTGTCTGCACAGAATCCCAAAGTGCCCTCCAACCTGAATGAGGCAATGAAAATTCTTACTGACTGTATTCCGGACGATCTCATACAGCAGTCGAAAAAAATGAATGAAAAAGAAATCATTGAACTCTTCGACGACTGGAGCCTCCCATTCAACAAGCTCTTTAATGACTGGACATCCACCAAAGAAGATAAGTTTGAAACTTACTTTTCGAAACAGGGTGTGAAGGCCCGTTCAAATATGAGGGATATAACCGCCATCTGCTGGTTGCGGACTGTTCAACAGAAAGAGCTTAACATCGAAGAACTCTTTATAAAATACAAACGCATTGAAGAAAAATGGGCAGAGGAAGATAAAGTCCGTTCTACTACAGATTCCCTTCGTGGCATTTATATCCCAAAAGATCTTGAGGATTGCTTTCGTCAGATTGATGGCTTCTGGCCAGATTCCGTTAAAAAGGAAGTGAAAAAAATGAGTGAATTAGAATTTGCAGCCAATTGCCACATGGGCTTTGGCATGTGGATGCGCAACAACTGGCAACTGTGGGGTGGTTCCCGTCTTTCAAAATATTTTCATGATGCCGGCGTACATCATCCCGATGATATGTCAGGAATTATTCTGAAAAATTATCATCGTCATCTTACCGGTAAGAAGATCGATATGGAATGGATGAAGCCGGAAAAGAAAAAATAAAGGCCCCAAGAAGGAGCCTTTCATTAAATTACTTTTTCTTCAGGATAATAATTCCATCCGTGCTGTTTAGCTTAAGTATTTCGTTACTCAGTTCTAAAATTTCATTCTTCTCCTCTGTGCCATCATCCTTTGTGAAGAAAACAGTTTTTTCATCTTCTCCCACTCGCCACTTGAACTCTTTGGTATACCCTCCGAGTTTCTGAATCATTTTTCCATCTTCTCTGAATTCAAGCAGTCCGGCTTCTGTCTGCGGCATGACTTCTTTGCCAATAGATTCAAGCTGCCATGTTCCCAGCAGTTTTTCTTTCACAGATTTGTTGCAACCGGTCAGTGAAACCGCTGCTATAATGAAAAAAAATAAAATCGTCTTTTTCATATTCTTTAATTTGAATTTATTGTTTTTTCAAAGTTACCTTTCCATTATCTCCTTTAATAACCAATGTGTTTCCTTCCAGAGATTCTATTTTCATTTTTTTATCTTTCCCTTTATCAATAATTATCAGTTCAGTTTCATCATCTGATAATTTCCATTGATAATCGCGGCTAAGATCTTCCATTTTCTCCGTTGCTACTCCATCTTCTTTAAATTCAAGCGTAGATTGGGGAAGGTTTTTTATGTCTCTTCCTTCAATACTTTCAAGTTTCCATGTTCCAACCAGTTTATCTTTTACAGATTTTGAGCATCCTGCAAAAGAAATTGCAACGATAATTAACACAATTCCGATTATTTTTTTCATATAAGGTTCTCCTATAATTTTTGGTTTTTAGATTTATTTCTTCTTTTCATTTTGAACTTTTACTAATGCGTTGCCCTGTTCAATTTTTGTCAATGCATCGCCGGCAGCCTGTATCAGAGGATCAGCACTCAGCGGACTTCCAACAGCATTCAGCATCCACGCGCGGGGTGTAAGACGGCCTGCTTTGAATATGCGAACAACTTCTGCTGCAAAAGGCTTTCCTTCTAAATATTTTCCCAGCTGGAACTCGATCAGATGTCCGATCGGATAAGCAGAAAGATACAAAGGGGCATCAATCATATGCGAATAAATTCCGAGAATCGGTTGATCCTTGATTCCAAAAACAGGTGCATAATATTTATTCCACACTTCTTTCGCTTTGGTAATAACGGTTTCCTTCAGTTGCTTTTCAGTAGCTTTGGGATTTTCATACAGCCATTTCCAAACATACATATCCACAAGCGAAACGCCCATAATTTCGTAAGCTGACCAGAAATTATCCAGTGTGCTGAAATATTTTTTGTTGGGGTCATCGTTTTTTACACCCAGCAATTCCAGATCTTTTGCCTGAAAAATAAAAGCAAGGGCTTCTGTGAAGGCCGTGTTGGGAACGCCTTTCAGCATGTAGTAATCTACGTTGTGGAGGGAAACAGTTTGTTCAACATTGTGTCCGAATTCGTGAACAGCAATGCAATAACCTTTGTAATCCATTCCGTCTTTTTCAACACGGGTGCGCAAATGCGCCTTATCACTTTTCATAGAAGCCTCCCATGCATGACCAGGGCCACGCGATGGGTCAACCTGAATGTGTGAGGCAATCGTGTTTGCGTCCTCTTTTGTGAATCCCAGTTTTTCAAGTATAACCGGAAGTTCTTTTTCTAATGCAGCAGGCGTTGGATATAGTTTTCGTGTTTGAGCCGACAGATCATCCTCCTTCACTGTACTTCTTGATTTAAAACCATCATACCAGATATCAAACGTTTCTAAGGGGCGACCCAGTCTTTTTTGAATTAAGCCGGCAACGCTTTTCACCTGGGGTGAGCTCAGTAAATGAATAAATATTTTTTCCACTTCCTGCTGACTGATTTCCATTTCAAGATCAAACTTGCGCTTGATGTAAGTATCGTAATTTGGATAGTATGGATCTTCTTCTTTTAGCAGTTGGAAATTCTTCAGCAAATAATCATAACGCGTGTCGGGTTCCGATTTAAAAGTGATCTCTTTTTTGTTTTCATAGAGTTTATTTGAAATCGGTTTCCATGTGTATTTATCACTGTTGATCACATTCTCGGGAAGTTCCTGCGAAATGATTCTTTTCATTACTTCATAAATCATTCGCTGCTTTTCCAAACCACGATCCTGATCATTATAATGTGACTTTAACTCATCGCGCAGGCCCCAGTGCGTTGTCAGACACTTGTTTTTGGGGAACAGTGTATCGCCTTTCTCGTTGAGCAGATGCCCCATGTAGAATTTATAATTAGCAATGTAATTATCTGCAGTCATAATTGCATCCGAGATTTTCAGAATCAGGTCGGCCGGTTCACGACTGATAAACATGTCGCCCATGCGTGCGTATGCCCACTGTTTGCTTGTCCATTTAGCACCCAGTTTATCTTTTTCTTCCAACGTATAGGCGGGAAAATTCAACAATACCTGAAATGCAATTTTATTTTGAAAAAAATCATCGTTCATATGTGCCCCCGGATTATATCCTGCAAAGAGCTCATCGATGGGAAGCATCTCGCCGATTTCAAGGTGTACCGGTTGTTTCAGCGCAAGACCCATTTTGTTGTAATGACCGAAAAGAATTTCAAAATTATCCTGAAGTCTTAAAAATAATTTTTCCAGTTCTGTATCCTTTGCAATAAAATTTTCAATACAGAATTTTTTAAATTCACTGACGGTGCCATCCTTTTTCGTCCAGAATGAGGCAGCCTGTATAACACCCCGTTCTATTCGAACCTTTTGCTTGTCCCCATACTTTGCCAGGAGCTGATCGCGAACCTGATTAACGGAATCCTCGGGAATAATGCTGATTCCCTTCTTCTTTCCGTAGTCTTTGTCAACGTGCTTACACGAAACAGCTATTGCTGTAAGTGCTATCGCCATAATCATGATACTTTTCTTCATAATGCAGTGTTTAAAAATCCTGCTATTTTACGAAAAAAAAATAAATCAGAGCGAAATAAGTTCTTTTATTAATTTTTATATATTTGGAACGAAAAAATATACGATTCATCGTAGTTTTTTAATTATGTTATTTTTCGTTGAATTCTGCTGATTCTATTTTTGAAAATGTCTTCTATTCCTAACAAGAAACTTTTTTTAATGATCATGATTCTGCTCTTCCTTGTGATTGCAATCATGGTATTCAGCAGCCAAACCAACACTGGTTCCGAGTCATCAATCGAGAAGGAAAAAAACATCCGCATTTCAAAGTTAGATCAGCCCTGCAGCGATAATAAATACACCATTATCAACCATACATTTTTTTCGCTCGCCTATGATGAATCATCCGAACAAGCGCTCTGGGTGAGTTATACATTAACTGATGAAATGACAAATAAAAATGCGGACCGGGATGATTGTACTTTTAAAACCGATCCGCTTCTCTCAACCGGTGTGAATCCTTCCGACTACGCTAAATCGGGATATGACCGCGGTCATTTATGTCCGGCTGCTGATATGTCGTTCGATATACAGGCACTGACAGAAACTTTTTATATGTCGAATATGTCGCCGCAGGAACCGGGCTTTAACCGGGGTATCTGGAAAAAACTGGAAGAAACGGTTCGTAGCTGGGCCACACGCGACAATGAAATAATTATTGCTTCGGGAGGTTCTTTAAAATATACAAAAGGAACCATTGGGAACAAACATAAAATTTCAATCCCCACCTATTTTTATAAAGTGATTTTGGATTATCAGGAACCCGAAATTAAAGCAATTGCCTTTGTATTGAGAAATGAATCTTCTTCCATGCCACTTCATACTTTTGCGGTATCGGTTGACAGTGTTGAAAAAATGACGGGTATAGATTTTTTCTGCAACCTTCCGGATGAAATTGAAAAACGCCTGGAAGCTGCTTGTACTATTAAACAGTGGTTCAAATAGAATTAAATTTCTATAGTTCCTTGTAGATACGTTACAGCCTTCCCGCCTATTTCCACGCGGCTTCCCAAAAAACTACACGCAAGCCATCCTTTTCTTTCTGATAATTGTATGGCTTGCATTTCTGTTTTGTTCAGCACTTTTGCCCAGTATGGAATCAGCGTTGTGTGGGCTGAACCTGTAACAGGATCTTCATTCACTCCTACTGCGGGACCGAAAAAACGCGACACAAAATCAACCTCATTTCCTTTGGCTGTTGCAATGATGCCGCGAACAGGAATCGCTGCAAGGGCTTGAAAATCGGGTGATAGTTTTTCAACTTCGCTTTGTGTTTTATAAACCAAAAGATAATCGGAAACCCCCTTCAATACTTCTACCGGCTCAAATCCCATCGCGTTTATTAATGCATCCTCTGCAGTAATTGGTTGAATATCATCAGCTGGAAAATTCAAAATTAATTTGTCCGCGTCCTTACGCACACTTAGCATTCCACTTTTTGATGAAAATTTAATTTCGTTTTTGGGATATCCGGTTTCTGTAAAAATAATATGTGCGGTGGCCAGTGTTGCATGTCCGCACAAATCAACTTCTACAAGCGGCGTAAACCAGCGAATGGCAAAACCTTCCTTTTCCGGAATTGTAAATGCCGTTTCCGACAAATTATTTTCCATTGCAATTTTTTGCATTACTTCATCGGGGAGCCATTCACTCAGAAGGCATACACACGCAGGGTTTCCAGTGAACACTTCCTGTGCAAAAGCATCTACCTGCCAGATTTTTATTTTCATTGATTTCAGAAAAAAGTATTGTCAACCGTTAATCGGTATGTGTACCGATCGTCTTTAAAAGATTCAAGCAGTGATGACGTATCCCAGAAATCATAGGTAGATTTCACATTGTTCCTGAAAATTTCAAGACGATAAAACAAGGTTTCTGGACCTGCGCCATCTTTTATTTTGTCTTCCAGAAACAACTGTTGCGTTTGCGCATCTGAAATATCGACCGAGTAATTTGTGGGCGCACAATCCCCGCTGTAGCAGGTTCGAACTGAATAATCAATACGGATCATTGAACCTGTTTGGTTACTGACGAAAAAATCGGCAGTATAGTATTTATCTTTTTGACATCCCGACATTGTAAGTGATGCAAACGATATCAATAGCAGCAAATACTTTAATGATGTTTTCAAACTTCGCATATTTATTTTTGTAAACTAATTTCTCCTGCTTTTTGTGCAATTTCGGCAGCCAGTTTTGAGAGTTCTCCTTTTTTACCTTCAACTGTAAATGAACCTGCTTTATCTTTTCCTTTAAAAACATTTACTTTCGCTGAAATAATATCACCGGTCATTTTATACTGTCCGCGAATTCTGAATGCATCCGGAAACTCTTTGGTTTCAATATACACAAGCGATGATGTACCACCACGGGAAGACATGTCGATGAATGCTTCATCCACTGATTTTTCTAAACCTACAATGTCATCCATACTTTCTTCCTCCGCAAAAGTAGACATTGAGAACATCGGCTTTTCCTTTGCCAGTGGTATTTTCGCTTTATCTTCCAAATCCAGTAATCCAACGTCAAAACTTTCGGCGCCACCGGGGCTGAATACTTTCGGTTGCTGAACACCGCCAATACCGGATGCCAGCACAGGAACACGTTCCTGCGATTTTCCGAAAAGAGTACTGATGTCAACATACTTTCCTTCACGCAAAGCTGTGCCCTTTATACCTTCCAACAAGCTATACGTTAATAATCCCTGTCCGTATTTACTGGCTTCATAACTGACGGCATCCGCTGCACAACCTGTGATGATATGCATTCCCGTACGGTCTTTCATGCGTTCCATCGCACGAAGTGAACTTGAAGATACATCTCCTCTGGCGCTTGTTAGATTTTCTACAACACGACCGGAAGCACATGCATCAATCATTAAAACCTGTTTTAATGCAGGAACTTTTTTAATCATGTCTGTCAGCTGTGCGCTCGAAATGGCGGCTGTTTCACGCAGCTTCTGATCTCCGTATGATTCTGCTGATGCGCTGGCGGCTTCTTTGGTCAGGTAGAAAAAATCACCATCCTGACCGCCCCAGTTGATTCCATGGCCGGCAAGGTAAACCACAAAAACGTCAGTCGGCAAAGCTTTTCCTGCAATCTCGCCAAACGAACGAATGATGTTCTGACGGGAGGGAAGCATATTTACATCCGACTGATTGGTGTTTATTTTATAAATAAAAACATTTTCTTTTCCGAAAAGTTTATCGCCTGCAATTTCAAAAGCCGTTGTGATATCCTCCGCATCTTTTGCTGAATATTTCAGGTCGATTTTTGTTCCGTCATAATCAGAAATTCCAACCGTTAACACAAACAATCTTGGCAGTGGTTTCGCTGCCGGCGCACCTGCCGGAACAAAGGATGCTTTGGCTCCGCGACTTGAAACAGACCCATCGGTATTGTATGCTTTTACTTCAATTGTATTTTCCTGTCCCGGAATAATATTGGGTTGATTATTCAGATCTATCGAAATCTTAGCTTCATCCGATTGAGGATTCATTTTTGCACTTCGAGCATCATCCGAAATTTCTTTTCCGTTTACGAGAACCTCAACTTTTCCAATACCACCACCGTTGTTTTGCAGACTGATATCAAATTCAGCTTTTTCAGTGTTACGCTGCGTTACAGAAACAACCGGATTCATTCTTACATTCGCAATATCATCTGCTTTTCTTATTTTTTCAATATTGAATCCCAGAATTTTTGGTAACAATTCGGGTTCATAATAACGTTCTTTGATCTGATTGAATTCGATAATTTCTTTTCCTGAAACATAATGCATCATTTTCATAGCACCGGGTGAAGCATCAAAAACACCGGTGGGCGTAATTACTGCAAAGTCGCTCTGATCGATCGAAACGAGCGAAGCAGTCAGAATCATATCTTCCAGATTCCACAATTTTACGCATCCTTCAAGCCCTGCGGTTGCAAAAAACTTTCCCGACGGACTTGCTACAAGTGCTGTGATACCAGCAGTATGTCCGGTTAAATTGCGAATATTATCACCCGAAGGAATACTCCATAACTTAACTGTTTTATCAAATCCTCCTGTGGCCAGAATATTTCCGTCCTTCGAAAAGGCACATCCACGAATGATTTCCTTACTGGCCGAAATTGTTTTCACCAGATTTCCCGTAGCCGGATCCCAGATGCGTACCGTAGAATCTGCGCTTCCAGTGGCCATGTATTTATTATTCGGACTGAAAGCAATGCAGTAAATCAAACCTGTATGGCCTTTCAGCACTTTCTGAACTTTTCCTTTTGCTGACCAAAGAATTATTGTGTTGTCATAACTTCCGGTTGCAACCATTTTTCCATCGGAGCTGAAAGCTACAGCTGTCAATGCTTTGGCGTGTCCTTTTAAAGCTTTTGATTTGCCTTTGGCAGGATTTGCCAAACGGAGTGTCTTGTCCCAACCAGCCATAGCCAGTGTTTTCCCGTCAGGTGAATAAGCCAATGCAGTAACAGACAATGTGTGTCCCGAGAGAATTTTTTCGCGCTGATAATTCGCTGTATTGAAAAGCTGCACCTTCGTACTGACGCCACTTACAGCAAGCTGTTTTCCGTCCGGACTGAAAGTAAGTGCTGCGATACGCCCCACGCCGGCATTAAAGGAAGAAATTTCCTTTGCATACGAAAGCTCCCACACCTTCACAGTAGAATCCACACCGGTTACCAGAAACTTACCATCCGGAGAATAGGCAAGGTTTTCAACTGGTTTTACGTGTCCTGTAAAAGCCATTTCTTTTTTACCACTGGTGGAATTCCAGGATGTAATTGTTCCAAACTGTCCGCTTGTAATTCTTTTTCCATCCGGAGAAAAAAGCACCTTTTCAAAATTCATATTCCCTTCCTGAAGAGCCATCAGTTCCTTGCCTTCAGCAATGTCCCAAATGCGTAATGTTTTATCATATCCGGCACTGGCCAGCTTTTTTCCATCAGGGCTGAAACATACAGAAACCACATTCGCTGAGTGGCCATTTATAATTTTTAACTGGTTTCCTGATTCTGCTTCCCACAACCGTATGCTTTTATCAGCAGAAGAAGTTACAATTTGTCTTCCGTCGGGACTGAATGCGACTGATTGCACCCAATCGGTATGCCCTTTTAATGTCTGCCGTGTTTTTCCTCCGTTCACATCCCAGATGCGAACCGTTTTATCACTGCTTGCGCTGGCAACATGGCTTCCGGTTTTATTAAAAACAACACAGGTTACAGCACCTTCATGTCCTTTCAATGATTTCATAAAACTACCACTGGCCACATCCCATAATGCCAATGTACTATCGACGCTGCCACTGGCAAGAATCTTTCCGTCGGGACTGAATGCAAGGCTTTGCACAGCACGCTTATGTGCAGTAATGGTGCGAACTTCCGTAAAATTATTCATTTCCCAGATCCGGATTGTTTTATCCCAGCTTCCGCTGGCAAGCATTTTCCCGTCGGGGCTGAAAGCCAGAGACTGTACATACAGCTTGTGACCATTGAGTGTTTTCAATTCTTTTCCTGTTGAGATATCCCATATTTTAATTGAGAAATCCTGACCGGCACTGGCAAGAAACTTCCCATCGGGCGAATAAGCCAGAGCACTGACTTTGCCGGAATGACCGGTTTGAATAACCAATTCGGGTTTTTGAGAAAAAGCAGGCAGTATAAATACAACTGAAGCAAAAACAAGAATTGCTTTGCCCAGCAAGTGTAATATTTTATGTTTCATGTTCGATGAATTGATTTACAAAGTTACATATAGATTAGTAATAATAAAACAGGCCGGAAAAACCAGCCTGCTCCCTTAGCAAATTAACTGCCAAAATTTTTCTTTCCGGTTTATTATTGAACAGAAATCTGGAATGATGAAAATTTATTCCCGTTTTGAATACGGATCAGGTAAAGGCCTGCAGCCCGACGAACATCAACCGGCATTTTATGAATACCCGATGAAAACATCTGATTACTTATTTCACTTACACATTGCCCGACCGAATTAAACATTTCAACTTTTAATTTTTGAGGCGATGACAAAGAAAACTCCAGATAGGCCGTTCCGCTTGCAGGGTTCGGATAAAGAGAAACTCCGGACAGTTCCGACAAAGATTCTATGCCAAAGCTACAAGGTGTTATACACCAAGTGATCCCGGCACCAATTGTTCCTGTATTCAGATCAATAAAAGGAGCTGTAGCAGGAGGTGTCTGGTCACAGAAATCAAAAGTTCCGGACATAACACCGGCGTTCCAGCTGTTGTTCTCAACACAGAATTTGCCGGAAGTATTTCCGGTTATACTATCGAAATTTGTAATGTCATTGGATAAATAAAACATTCCATTGTTTATCAGATGTGCGTCATTGTTAATGGTATCATTATTTGTAAAATCAATTCCCGAAATATCTCCAGTATTTGTGAAATGACCAGCGTTGGTCATGTTTGTAAACAGCAGTGTTGAAGTGTTACTTCCAATATTGTCATTGTAATGATTTGTGAAGATTGCCGTGTCATTATTCGTGAATGTTCCGGCATTAAAAAAATTGGTTGCGTTAATCGTTCCGTTATTAATGAGTGTTCCTCCTGAATAAAAATCAGTGACCGAAATACTGCCCGTGGCTGGTTGGGTAAGATTTACCGCCAGATACAAACTATCAACTGAATTGATAATTCCGTCATTCGAAAATGTTGCACCTGTAAAAAATGCAAGTTTCGAAACTTCAATTCTTCCGTGGTTGGTAAGCACTCCTGAGCCACTTACAGAAAGAGACCTCAAACTTCCTGTCTCAATGAGTGACCCGCCACTGTTGATCGTTATGCTGCCGGATGAAATCCCATAACTTATGTTTTGCTGAACAGCATGGTTGACAACAATTATATACCCTGGGGTGGGAACACACGAACAACTCCAGGTTGTTGGCATTGCAAAGAGCCCGTTGGTAACAGAAGTGGCTGTCTGTGCGTGCATTTGACTAAAGGGGAGCATGCATCCCAGAATGAAAAGGAATAAGAATCTTTTTTTCATGTTTGTTATGGTTTAGTGTTTTACAAAGATACGAAATGCCTGAATTCTAACACCTAATCTTTTTTAAAAAACAGTTTAGTCATTTTATTTAGATCGTGCTTTTCTACTTTACTGATAAGAGATGGCGATAGTTCAACTCATTATTTCTGTAATTTAAGTGATTATACTATTATTTTGATTGAAAAAAAAGAATATTATTGCTGAGTAAAAATTGTTGTAACAATATGGGTTAATTTGACGTTATATCAATAGACGAAGTCCTATGAAGCAACCTTTTGCACTTTTTTGAGTCTGATAATAAATTTCGAATTCTGAATTGAAAACATTACTAAATCTAACAGATATTAAAACTCTCTAAAACGGGTTCTTATTCCTTTTTTATGAAACGCTGCCTAATACTAATCCTTTTACTTTACACTTTGCCTTCCTTTTCGCAGGCCCCGGGCTGCCCCTACGTCTATGCCGGAAACGACTTAACGGTACCTTGCGGAGATAATGTGACACTTCAGGCTACCTTTTTAGAAACGGGTCAAACGAATACATACACTGTATCTGCCATTCCCTATTCGCCTCCTTATCCATACAACAGTGGCACTTCAATCATGGTCGGCTCTGATGACATATGGTCAGCTGCAATTCCACTTCCTTTTAACTTTTGCTACTTTGGTGCTTCCTACAACCAGCTTGTTGTGGGTGCTAATGGATGCGTCACTTTTGACATGACAACGGCCAGCGGATATTGCCCATATTCCTTTACAGCAAGCTGCCCCAGCAGTGCGATTCCGATGAATACCATTTATGGTCCTTATCATGATATTGATCCCAGCGTTGGTGGAACCATCTACCAGGCTGTTTTAGGTACGTATCCCTGCAGAACATTTGTTGTAAATTACTACCAAGTGCCTTTGTTCAGCAGCTCTTGCAATTCCATGCTGGCTACGCATCAAATTGTTTTGTACGAAGGAACCAATGCCATTGAAGTATATATCCAAAGTGCCCCTTTGTGTTCCAGCTGGAATTCCGGAAACAAAATGATTGGAATTCAAAATTCAACCGGGACCGTGGGTTTCAGCCCTCCGGGTAGAAATACTGGTGCATGGTCTGCTACCAATGAAGCCTGGCGCTTTATGCCTGCTGGCACACCGAATTATACAATTCAATGGACATACATGGGCGTTCCTCTTGCTAATACGGATACAGTTACTGTTTCTCAAAGTATGACAACGACTTATGTAGCTCATGTTGTTTATACAAACTGTGATGGCTCTGTTTACACAGATCAGGATAGTGTTACCATCAATGTGAATGGCCCGATTACAACTGCTACAGCAAGCACCTACAGCGTTTGTCCGGGACAGTCGGTTACTTTATCTGCTACAGGTGCCAACTCATACGATTGGAGCAATGGGCTCGGAACAGGAAGTACGGTTACGGCAACACCTTTTGCTACGACAACCTATACTGTCACCGGAACGTCATCAGGGTGTTCTTCAACGGACACGGTGGTTATAAGTATGCTGCCCGGCCCTGTTGTAACGACAACTAATGATACGATTTGTCCGAACGAAACGGCATCGCTGCTTGCTGCGGGTGCTTCCACCTATATCTGGGATAATGGTGCTTTTACAGGAAATCCGTATCTTGTTTCTCCTCTTGTAAATACAACCTATACAGTCACCGGATCCATCGGCGGCTGTGCGGGTACTGCCAATGCCGTTGTAATCGTCAAACCCAAGCCTGTTATCAGTGTGAACAGCCCGAGTATCTGCCCGGGCACAACAACATCACTCACGGCATCCGGCGCTACTTCTTATATGTGGAATAACGGCTCAAATACCAACCCGCTTGTTGTTTCGGATACTTCAACGACAACCTATACCGTTATCGGCTTTACAAACGGCTGTTCTGATACTGTTCAATCTATTGTTACCGTATTCCCGACGCCTACTTCATTATTCTCAATTCAAAACACAGCCTGCGTTGGAGAAGCTGTACCCATAAATTATTTAGGCTCTGCCTCTTTCTCAGCTACCTATAACTGGACTTTCGCCGGAGGCACTATTCTGTCAGGAAGCGGGCAAGGCCCTTACCAGATCAGTTGGCCGGCAGCAGGAACCTATCAGGTAAGCCTTGATGTTACTGAAAATGGTTGCCCTAGTACGGTGACCATGCATGAAATTTCAATCACGCCTATTCCCGATCCTTCATTTACTGCATTACCATTGGCAGGATGTGAGCCGCTGGATGTAACTTTTACAAATACATCTCAAAATGTAGATGCCACAACGACCTACCAATGGACTTTTGGTGACGGTAGTGGTTCAACTGCCTATTCTCCTTTTCATACTTATATCCATTCCGGAACATACGATGTGAGTCTCACAGCCTCGACCGGAAGTTGCAGTAAAAACTTTTTGATACAGGATTACATTCATGTGTATCCGATTCCTTCAGCTGCAATTGAAACCTATCCGCCCATAGTTTCCATCTTTGAACCTGTGATTGAATTCTCGTATGAAGCCACCAGCTCGGTTTCTACGCAGACATGGATTTTAGGCGATGGCTTTACAACGAACGATCCCGGCTTCGAACATACATTCAGCGATACCGGCATCTTTACGGTTTACCTCGTGCTGGAAAATGCACAGGGTTGTATCGATACGATGGAAACCACCGTTTGGGTCAGACCTGATTATACTTTGTATGTTCCCAACTGTTTCACACCCGATCTTGACGGAATCAACGATCAGTTTAAGGCTTACGGACAGGGAATCCTGCAGTTCGAAATGAATATCTTTAACCGCTGGGGTGAACAACTTTATCATTCGGTTGATCTGAACGAATCATGGGATGGTAAGGTAAATGGCAACAACGCACCGGCCGGAACCTATATCTGGATTATTCATTACACCGATGCTTTGCATAAAAAGCACATGGTAAACGGACACGTGATCCTTTTTTATTAAAAAACATTTTTATTTTTTCCTGCTGACCTTCAGATTTTTAATCTGGGCTCTATACATTATTATGTTTTTTTCACTCTACCTTTGCAACCCTGTTAAAAAAAATCAGACTATTTATTCAGGTTGATCAGCATGTTGTCGAAAGACGCAGATATACACAGAGACATTGTTGCTGATTGTCAGCGCGGCAATCGGCAATCCTTCTACAAACTTTATAAGTTGTATTCGAAGGGGATGTTCAACGTATGTATGCGCATGCTGAACAAACGCGAGATTGCCGAGGATGTGCTGCAGGAAGCATTTGCCGACGCATTCCGACAGATCGGTTCCTTCCGCTTCGAATCTACATTCGGAGCGTGGCTAAAGCAGATCGTAGTGAATAAATGCATGACTGAAATGAAAAAAAATTACAACGGCCCGGAATATCTGGATGACATGGAGAAGATCGATGTTGTTGATCAGGACAATGGTGCTGTTGATGAAGAAGAGCTTGCCATGAATGTGGAACGTGTGAAGCGTGCCATGGCACAGTTGCCGGATGGAAGCCGCAGTATTCTTTCACTATATTTATTCGAAGGCTATGACCACACAGAAATAGCGGAGATTCTAAAAATAAGCGAGAGCACGTCGAAGTCACAGTACATGCGTGCCCGCCTGCGTGTAAAAGAAATATTAATGAACAGCAACCATGAAACAAGACCCACTTGAAAAATTCGTAAGCGACAACCGGAGGCAGTTCGACGATGAAGAACCCTCGCCCCGGGTGTGGGATGCACTGGAAAGCAGCCTCCCTTCTGACGTGAAGAAACCACAACGGTTGAATACACTCTGGCGCATTGCAGCTGCTATTGCATTGGTTGTTGTATCATGGACCGTGTTCCGCTGGACGATGCCTACGCCCGATCCTGCGCCCATGGCTTTGTTGCGCAATGATATTTTTCCGCGGCAGCATATTATTCAAATGCATGTTATCAAAGACGACAAGGTTGCTCCCGTTAAAAACGATACACAGCAGGCGATTCCGCAACAGACCTTTGTTGCTGTAAACGATAACCCGGCGGCGCTGAACAGTGAGTTTCTGGAAGTGGATGCTTATTACACTTCGCAGATCAGCCTCAGAAAAGACGAACTGTTCAGCAATGCCGCTGCGGATCCCGGAATACGCAGGCAGGTAAATGCAGAGTTCAAACAAATCGACAAAAATATCAATGAACTCAAACGCGATATGAACGACAATATTAATAACCGCGAAGTAGTGGAAGCACTTGTGCAGAACTACAGAGTCAAGCTGCAACTACTTGAAAATATTTTGCAGGAACTCAATGAAAAAGATGCCAACAAACGATAAAATATTATGGTGATGGTAAGAAGAATAAAAATATTCATAAGCGGAATCCTTTGGCTGGCAGTATCTGCAGCACAGGCCCAGCAGTTTGAACAAACGAAAACGATTGATCAGAGTTTTGCTGTCAATGCAAACACATCGGTTCAGATTTCGCATAAATACGGCGATGTGCAGGTTGTACCCTGGGATAAAGACTCGGTGCATATCATCACAACCGTGAAAGTGACCAATAAAAAACTATCGGAAGTGGAGCGTATTTTAAACAACATTGATATGAAGTTTACCAATACGCCTTATTATCTGACAGCAAGTACGCAGTTTAAAAACAGCCGTGGCGCCTGGCAGGAGAGCCTGAGCGATTTTGCAAACAGCATTCTCAGCTCGGGAAATAAATTTGAAATCACTTCTGTTATCATGATGCCTTCCAAAAATTCATTAACGATTAGTAACAAATACGGCAATGTTTTTATCGCCGATCACAGCGCTCCTTTAAAGATTACGATTTCGAACGGAGATTTAAAAGCGATGAATTTAACAGGAGAAACTTCACTCGATCTATCATTTTGTAATGCCACAATTTCTTCGGTAACACAAGCAAAAATGAGTCTTGGCTACTCAGAAGTAACCTTGAAAAAAGCAAATAAAATTACACTCGACAGTCGTTCATCCAAACTTTGGATTACGAAAATTAGTACTCTTGAATTGATTTCCAAACGCGATAAAATAAATATCGATACCGTTGGAACCCTGAGCGGACAAAGCGATTTCAGCTCTTTCCAATTGGGAACTGTTTTAGAAAATATCAGTCTGAAAACATTTTATGGCGACATGAATCTGTCCAATGCAGGAACCCTTTTTAAATACATTCAATTGAATTCGGAGTACACCGACATCAGCCTCGGATTCCCGCAGGCAGCGACCTTTTCCTTCACTTCTGATTATAAACGAACCACGGTTATCGTTCCACCCACTTACACAAATTTGAAAAAAGAAATGCTGAACGAGAAGGATCAGATTTATAAAATGAATGGTTTTGTAAACGCTGAAACCCAGCCTGCAGCCAGTGTTCAGATCAACGCGCTTTCGGGGACGATTACTTTGATTTCGAAGTAGCGGGATGTCGGATGTCCGATGCCGGGTCACCATGCAGTAGCTGATACTTTTCATTTTTGACGGAAGCTTGAAGACGGGAATGCCTGCCTGCTGACGCAGTCGGGCAGGGTAAGCTTACGCACATTGGCTGCGCATTTCTTTTTTTTTAACACATAGGGCACAGTAGAAAAGTCACATAGGCACATAAAAATTAAGAGCGCGAGAGTTATCCGATCTTATAAGTAAAAATATATCTACTAAATTTTTATGGATAAGAAAATATTAAAAAACTTTTATAGTTTTGTTTGTTTAAAGGATTAACTCAAATATATATTTGCTTCTTATGAAAAAAATATTCACCGCAACTGCATTTTTATTGTTAGTATTGATGGGTCAAAGCTCAAAGGCTAACGTAATTGATAGTGTATGGACCGCACTTAATAATAATAAAAGAGTCGAAGCCAGGGAAATGCTTAACCGGGCTGTTAAAGACGAAAACCTGACAGTTGAAGCCTCCTTTATCCTTATGTTATTAAACGATTTTGAAACGAAGACCGGCAATCAGGTTCTTTTCAAAAAAGTATATCCAAAGCTGAAAGAAACCTCACCGTATTTGTACGCCATGTGGTTTACCAACGCTATTATGGATGACTACGATAAAAAGAATAAGGAGGAATTGGCAATGGTGAATATGATAATTAATGATACCCGTAATCAGGGGTATATCAGGGAATCTGCGAAGTATGTGCTTTCATTTCATTACTTGATGTCTTTCGATTTTAAGAAAGCGGATGATACGTACAGAACCATAAAAAGCCTTAGAAAATGGCAAATGACAGGACCGTTTGACAATACATCCGGGAGCGGTTTTGATAAAGATTACCGACCTATTGAGGTATGGAGTAAGGATTCTTTATTCGTTTCTAAAACCAACAGCAAAATTTCCTGGTTTACACCCAAAGTGATTTCTGCTGATCCCTGGATATTCTTCGAGAATAATATCACTGCCAGGCAAGGAGTGAATTTCTGCCAGACATTTATTGAAAGTCCGGCTGAAATGAATGTCAATCTTGCCATTGGCGCCAACGGTGCTTTTAAAGTCTGGGTGAATGATGCACTCGAAATTTCAGAAGAAGAGGAACTCCGCACCGACCTCGACTTTCTTAAGAAAGAGGTACACCTGAATAAAGGAGGAAACCGTATCCTGGTGATGATTGCCTATACCGGAAAACATTATTATCCGAATTTCATGGTACGCCTGACCGATGCTTCCGGTAACCCCATAAGCGGAATAACAGAATCAAATGAATATCTTTCTTACCAGAAATCAACGATGCCCTTAAATGACAATGTTATTCCCCACCCTGCTGTAACCTATTTTCAGGAAAAAATTACATCGGAACCTGACCATCTGCTTTATTATCTGCTCCTTTCCAAATGTTATTACCGTGCCAGCCAGTATAACAAAGCTATTGAAGTACTCGAAAAGGCGCTGGCAAAAAATCCGGATAACGTGTTGCTGGTTTACGAACAATTGCAGAACTATATTAAACTGGAAGACCGTACAAAAATTATGAAGGAAGCAGATCATTTAAGAAACATTGAAGAAAACCAATACCTGATTCTGGAGTATGACATGGGAACTTACCTGGATAATGAAAACTTTGAGGATGCCCTGCAAAAATTAGATGGAATCAAAAAGATTGTTGGGGAGGACGATGATATATATATGTTGAAGAAAATTGGTTATCTGAGCAAAAAAGCTGAATTTCAGGAGCTTTTCACCGAAATCGAGAGAGCATTTAAGATTAACCCTGAAAACAGTTATTTTGTGAAACTTAATTTTGAGTTGTCCAAGGCTCAAAAAAAATCATTTGAAAGCTCCGTAGCAATTTATGAAAAGTTCCTGAAATCCAATTATGACAATGATATTTATAAAAGGCTGTATGATGAATACCTAAACGCAGGAAAAAACTCCGATGCAGAGAAGCTTCTCAAGAAACAATGCAAATGGTTTCCATACGAACAAAGCACCAAACTTAATCTTGCCAGTTTTTATTATTCGATGAAAGATTTTTCCGAAGCCAAAAAACACATTGAAGATGCTCTGGGAAATGCACCATTTGATTATAATCTCTGGTCAAACCTTTCATACATCAATGAAGCAATGAACAATCGGTCTCAAGCTATCACCGATCTTGAAAAAGCCATCCATTTTAATCCTAATCTTTTTAATGAAAGAGAAAGACTAAGAGAATACAAAGGTAAAAAACCTATCCTTTCGTACCTGAAGGATGATGATGCTTATACAAGGATTAAAGCCGCCATCAAACAACCGCTGAATTCTGACGAGAATTTCGAATATCTTTTTAAAAACAAAAACTACATCCTGTTTCCAGAGGGTGCTTTTGTTGAACACAATAGCATTGCCGTGAGGATTCTTAGCGAAAAAGGAATTAAAGATTGGAAAGAATCAAGTATCTCTGTCAAGGACCAGTGGCAAAACCTCATAGTGGATAAGGCTGAAGTTATAAAAAAGAACGGGCAAAAAGTGGTGGCTGAAAAAAATTACAATGATTTGGTTTTCCCTTCTCTGGAGGTCGGCGATGTTGTTTACTTTGATTTCAGGATTGAAAACTACACAGGAGGAAAGCTCAGCAAAGAATTCTGGTGCACCTTTGCTTTTAATGACTTTGAACCAGTGGCAAACTCGCGGCTTCGGATTCTGACTACAGATAAGAAAAAATTTAATGAATTCAATAAATCGGGTCTGGAAAAGAAAGAATTTAAAATAGATGATTTTACCTGTTATGAATGGAAAGCTGAAAATCTTTCAAAATGCAAGGACGAGTTTTATATGCCATCTCTGTATTCGGTGGGAAAGATTATTGATATTTCGACAATAGACAAATGGAAAACGATCGCCGATTGGTATCGCGATATAGCTATCCCCTGTGCGAAAGAGGAGTACAATGTAAATCAAGTCTATGATACGCTGATTGCCGGGAAAAATTTCACAAATGATTTTGAAAAAGCAAAAGCCATTTACGATTTTATTTGCAACAATATCCGGTACAGCCATGTTCCCTTCCGTCAGGGATATTATGTGCCGCAAACTCCCCTGGTTACCTTAAGCACGCAGCTTGGTGATTGCAAAGATCTTTCATTGCTATATCATACACTTGCAAAGAAAGCAGGATTGAAAACCAATCTCGTATTGGTAGAAACCCGTGATATTGGAGAAGATATTCTTATTTTGCCCACCAATGAATTCAACCATTGCGTCATTCGCATTATCCTTGGTAAGGACACATTATTCCAGGAACTGACCGATTCCAAACTTCCCTTTGGGGAAATAACGCAAGGGCTCACCAACGCTCAGGCGCTCATAATTCCTAATGATGAAAAAAGCAGCGAAGGACAGGGTTTGATTCATATACCGGCACCCGCCAACTTCCATAGTAAAATGATCAGGAATATTAAAGTTTCTGTTGGAAATGAAATTCTGAATGTTTTCACTGAATACACCGCCATTGGGACTGTTGCAAACGAGCTGAAATATCATTTTGCCGATCAAACCAATGAGCAAACGAAAGATCAGGTCATTAATCAGCTAAACAGCTATTATCAGCATAATATCAAACTGGAAAATTTCAACTTCACGAATCTGACTAACAGGGAGCCTGTATTAGGATTTAACTGCAATTTTACAGTTGAAAACGAGATTAAAACAATTGGATCCTTTAACGTTATATATCCCAAATTCTTCGATAAAATTATTTCCCTTGATTATTTCCCGGACAAACCTCGGGAGTATCCGCTTTTGTACTGGAAATACGAGTCTACAGATACCTATGAAACACATGTTGAAGTAAAATTGCCAGATAAGGCAGTTATTGAAGAACTGCCGCAAAATTGCGAGATAAAAGGAAAATTTATTCAGTATTCTTTGACTGTTACCAGAAAAAGTAATAATGTAGTTGAAGTTATCAGAAAAGTCAAGACCAACAACAATACGGTTTTGCCTGCCGACTATGCTGATTTCAGGGAGATCGCTAAAAAAATAATCAAAGCCGAGGATTTTTATATTACTTATAAATAAAAACAGCCCTTGTTGCACTGCGTTCGCGCGCAAGAAATCCGTTGCTCCGCAACATATCATTCTCACTCTCGCTCTGACGCTCACTCAGTTTAAAAAGGGGGTTCAGTAACGCGTGCAAAGTATCCCAAAAATTCCTTAAATTTGTTACAACATCTCTCATTCATAAATGAAAACCGAAATAATAAAAGAGCTGAACCGCCTGGAACAGCAGCATCAGATTAGAATTCTTTATGCTGTTGAAAGTGGCAGCCGTGCCTGGGGTTTTGCTTCCATCGACAGCGATTGGGATGTACGGTACATATACATTCACCAACCGGATTGGTATCTCAGAATAGATGATAACAAAGACAGTCTGGAAGAGATATTGCCAAACGAAATTGATTTATCAGGTTGGGAATTGAAGAAGGCTTTGAAATTATTCAGAAAGTCGAATCCACCTTTACTCGAATGGCTTAGAAGCCCTATTGTATATATGCAGCAATATTCGACAGCAGATAAGTTACGGGTATTGCTAAAAGATTATTTCAATCCTAAATCATGCATTCATCATTATCTTCATATGGCGGAGGGAAACTATAAGGTATACCTTCAAAAGGAAATCGTAAGAGTGAAGAAATATTTCTACGTATTAAGACCGCTTCTGGCCTGCGACTGGATTAAGGAAAATGATACAATGGCACCCATGGAATTTCAGATTCTGGTTGATGAAATGGTAAGGGATAAAAGCGTTAAAAACGAAATAGAAAATTTATTGAAAAGGAAAATGGAAGGGGTCGAATTGAAGGAAGAGCCCCAAAATAAGGTATTACATTGCTTTGTGAAAGAAAAGATAAAATATTACAATGAATATGTAAGTTTAATTGAAAAGCCCATTCAACCGGACACAAAAAAACTGAATGCTCTTTTTAAACAAACGTTGGATGAGGTTTGGAAGTAGGGCAAGTTGGGGAATTCCTTAAATTTGAAGCAGACAATTCTTATTAAACTTCAGTTCATCTGTGTAGGAGATCATTTAAAAAAGACTATGTATGGAAGAAAAAATTATTAAGGAAGCAAAGGCTCAATACTACAAATCGATAACCCATCTGGTTGAAGGATATCTGATTTTGACCAATAAAAGAATACTGTATTCAGGAACCCAGGCGCGAGTGAAATTTGATCATGGCGCAATTGGAAATGTGATTCATGACCGAATGGAAAAAGCGATGGGTTACGATAAGCAGGAAGAAGAAAATATTTTCGACATTCCCCTTTCCAAGGCGGGTCATTATTTCAAAAGATTCGGATTATCAAAACGACTGGTGATCCATGATGAGAACAACAACGAATATAAACTGATGCTGAACGTTAAAAAGGCGGAACGGGATGAGTGGCCCGATTTTATTGATAAAGCTAAAAAAGAACTGGAATAATCTGTGTTCGCGCCCAAACAATCGTTGCGCAGCAACTACATCATAGTAATGCGGCATTAAAGAATGCGAGTATTGAAAACAAAGTGCAATTTTTGTGGAAGCCACGAGCTAAGAAAAAGGTGTCTGACGAACGAAGTGAGGAGTTCTTTTTCGGGGAAAATTGCACTGCAGTTTTCACGAGCAGTCTTTACGCCGCTAGACCTTCTTTGCCTGCTTTCTTCGGGCAATGCGAAGAAAGCGGGTCGCGTCGTTGGAGCGACGCGAAACATGGCCTGTGCGTAGGCTAAAACCGCCAAGTATAAGGCCTGTGCGCAGGCTTAAATAAAAAAAATTCGTCCATATCCGACATCCCGCATGAATAGGTCGTGCCTATCCTTCGGCCCCTTTCGGGCGGCACTCTGTTTTCTATATCTTTTCGTTGTTACCAATAGTCCGTCCCTAACGGGACTGTGTTGTAGAAATCTGGCATCCGGCAATGCTCACTTCTTCTCTTTACAAACCACCGTAATTCTACTAATCGACCAGGTGGCCGGCGTTTGTATCGAGCCGCGTGTGGCCACACCAATATTCATCAGCGAGGCAAGCCCCGAGTTGCTTACACTTCGGGTTTTCACACCTGAAGATTCCAGCGCCTGCGGATTGGGCAAAGGCTCATCGGTCGATAAAAGTATGTAGGTATCTATTCCCAGCGGTTCTTCAATCGTAATCAAATCATCGGGCCCCAGAACCGATTCCGTCAGCACATTGCCTTCTTCATCTTTTTGCGGAAATTTATTTTCAACACTGCTTCTCGGGTAACACAACAATGTCTGTCCCTTGCTGTCGATAGCTATCACATAGATGTAGCGCTTCATTCCGTTCCAGTAACTCAGGTTGTCTTTGTTCGCACAAATGGCCAATCCAAACACTTCTTTTTTATACACCTCTCCTTTTGTTACAAGCTGCTTTGTAGCCGAATTGCGCAATGCCAGATAAAACGGATACGATCCGTCGTCTTCCGGGCCGGCCAGTGTGAGCCATGTTTTCAGCTTGGCCAGTTTGAGTGCGTATTGTGTAAGCGTGTCCACATAAATTGCATGTGACGCATCCATCGGGTTGATGCGAATGAAGTCGGTGCAGGGTGGCATGGGGTTTCCCACGTCTTCCATTCCTGCCAGGGTGGGAAGAATAAATGCATATTCAAGCTGGCCTTTTTCAATTCTTCCGGTCAGATAATACTGTCCGTCGGCCTGCACGTCGGTCATTTCAACGGCATTGTTTCGGGCAAACACTTCGCTTAATTCATCACGCAGTTTTGAATACGGAGGAATGCTAACGAATAATTTGCAGTTTAAAGAAAGTCCGGGAAGCACCGATTTATCGGTGGGTTGCGCACCGAGTGACGTAGTTTTTCCATCGGGTGTTCTTAGGATCCATTCTTTCCCGTTATAAAAAACAGTGTGCGTGGGCGGCGTGGAAACGGGATCTGTAATCCAATACAGCGATTTGTTGTTGGATAACAACGAAAGATTTTTCGCGGTTTTCATTACGTCTTCATACGTCAGATTCGACTTGGGCACATACATCCTCAGCGATGCATTGCCACCCGACCAGGATTCAATTTCATACAAGTCGCCGGCCTTTACTTCTTCTGCTTTTCCTTTTACAATTTTCGCAATGCATTTATTCACGCCCTGCATTTCGGTAATCTGCAAACGCACCGTATCTTTATTTTCCATCACATGAAACACGGTATTGGAAACCGAAAGACCAGCAGCAAAACCGCCCTGCAATGTTATTTGCTCTGCACCTTCGTTGTTAATAACAGCAATTAAAGTTTTTCCGGAGATGGCTCCTTTATCAATTCCGAAAAGTGTATTGGAAAGACGTTTGTCGTCGCCTGCAATGACCGGTTCCTGCTTCTTTCCGTTGTATTTTAATATCGCACGTATGCTTGAAAAAATATCAGCTGCGGAAGAATTAATGGGCACCGTTTTCATGGTTTGCAAAAAAGCGTACGTAAAGGCACCATGCGGCATCCCGTTCTCATCGCGCTGTTCCATGGCAACCTCATCATCCTGTGCTGCTGAAAGAATCAGCGCACCATGTTTCTCGGGCTGTGGTGGGACAACCGCATCACGCGCATCCAGCGTGTCGGGATCCGTGAAACGCGATTTGGGAGGATTGTCAGTGATGGCTCCGCGGGCAATGGAACCGCTGTGGCAACTGTCGTAAATCACAGTCAGAATAACACCTTTGTCAACCAGTCGCTGAAACAAAACAGCCAGTTCCTTATCGCGAATGTGCATGGCAAATTTATAGGCGTCGGCGGGAACCATGGTTTCATCGCGTTTATCGGCTTCGCTGGATAAAGAATTTTGCACCTGCGATCCGTGGCCGGCATAATAAATCACAACCACGTCGCCTTTTTTTGCTGTGCTGATCAGGTTTTCAAATGCATCCAGAATTCCTTTGCGCGATGCTTCCTGATCCAAAACCAGTTTTATATTTTTATCGGGAAAACCAAAACGGGTGGTGAGTACTTCTTTCACAGCCAGCACATCGTTGACACATCCGTCCAGATTCGTAATCTTCTTCAGTTTAAGTCCGCGGTCGCTTTGCGTCAGTCCTGCATTTTCGGGAAAATAATTGTCGATTCCTATCATCAGCGCAAGCCTGTCCTGCGCATTCACAGCATTCATTCCAAACACAAAAAACAAAAACAGCAAACTAATTTTTAAACTTCTTTTTATCATTTCTTTTCCTTTATTTTACTTTCTATACTTCATTGCTTTTATCATCATCTCATTTGCTTTCGCAGTATTTCCCATCAGCTGATACGTACGGCTGATATTGCCCAACAGCTCTGTATTCATTGAATCCAGAGGAAGGGCCTGCAAAAAGTATTGAATCGATTTTTGATAGTCTCCCTGTATTCCATGAACGATGCCAAGATTTTCGAGCGCGGGTGTATATTTAGGATTTATCTGAACAGCCTTTTCAAAATAGAAAACCGAACTATCCATTTTATTTAAAAACTTCCCGTACAATTCACCCATAGTGTTATAATCAGTGTAGTTTCCGGCTTGCATCACCGTTAACTTTCTCAATAATTTCAACGCTTCTTCGTATTTTTTATTTTTTGTATACACATGAACAATCACGCGAAGATTAGAAAATGAAATCGCATCTTCGGGATTGTATTTTAAATTTTTCATATACGCATCAATGCTCTGATCGTACTTACCCAACGCCAGGCTTACTTCTCCCATGTTGTTGAGGGCACTGCTGTTCTTGTCATAAATTTTTAAACCCTGCGCAAGGTAAGCTTCCGATTGTTTGTACAAATCAATGCGGGCAAGGGAATCGGGATTTTGCCGCGCACGTTCGAGCATGATAAATCCACACAGATAATTGCAGCGCGCACTGTTGACAGAAGTTTTCACATCGGCAAACTGCAGTGTTTCTCCATCTTTCCAGTCCATGTTTCGGCTGATTGTTTTTACAGAATAACCCAGCAGTATCAAAATGATAAGTACGGTAGCGATTTGCGGAAACATTTTTTGTTCGCCTGTTCCTCTCTTCGCAATCCAGCGAATAAAGAGCGATACAACAATACAAAAACCAATCAGGGATACAAACATAAAACGTTCGTTCATGAAGGTTCCTATGTTGAAAAGCAAATTGGATTGAATGGAAAACGTAATCGCAAAAAACAAAATGGAAAATGCAATCAGGTTTTTTTTGCGGATCTTAATCAGTGCAAAGATAGCCAATGCGCCGTATACCAACAGAGACAGAATGGTTCTGTAATCGCCCCACGACACCAGCGGAATCTGATAGGGATAATAATCGTGCGTCAGCGGATGCGGGAAGATCAGTAATTTCAGATAAAGGATCCATGTATACACGATGGTTGCAAATTTTTGTGCAAGGCTTGCTTCTGCAAAAGGATTGTTGAATAATTCCTTATCCACATAACTGCTCATAAAGAAGCCCAGCGCGGCATAGCGCAGGCAGGCATACACAACAATTCCGCCCAGTAACGTTCCGGTTACGACTGCATAATCCTTCCATTTGCTTTCGGTAAACACATACATCACCAAGGGAACAACGGCGAGGAAGGTGATTGCATTTTCTTTCGAAAGCAGCGCCAGAAAGAAGATAAGCAATGCCCACAACAGATTTATAATTTTCTTACTCTCTAAATATTTCAACACAAACCAGAGCACACCCAGCGAACCGAGCAGACTCATGATTTCATCTCTTCCCTTAATGTTGGCAATGGCTTCGGTGTGCAGCGGATGCGCAGCAAACAGAGCCGTAATTAAAAAGGGCAGCGAAAAATACCAGGTATCGGATTTAAATTTAATAAATAGTTTTCGCAGCAAATGAAAAAGCAATACGCACAAAAGCCCGTACAGCAATACATTTATCAGATGTCCGATAAAAGGATTCAATCCGAAAATCTGGTATTCAATCGCAAAACAGATTTGTGAAAGCGGTCTGTATCGTCCGCCCTGCAATAGGTTCTGTTCGCCAAAGAAGCCGACCATGGCGTCGTTGAACAGTATGTCCTTGATTCCGCTGATTCCTTTTTTGGTAAACTTATTTTCGCTGATCATCAGTCCGTCGTCAAGCGCATACTTGTTTACAAGCGTATTGGCGTACAGTAAAAAAGCAAACAGAAAGAGCACGAAAGCCTGCATCCGGAAATTTTTCGAAAAAGGAATTTGGGCTGACTGCTTATTCACTTCCTGTGCCGCAGGCTTATGCTTAGGGGATCTGGAGGGTTGTGGTTTCTTTTTCATTTACAATTCAAAGATGGAAACTTTTCAGTGATTGACAAAATTTTCATTTTTTGATTTCTGTTTATATTCTTTAATAATTACCAGACTTTAAAATCAACATCCAGATTATCCTTGCGCGACGTGGGTTTCTGCGCCCCGTTTGTTAACCTTTCCACTTCATGAATCATATACATTTTCAATTCAGAAACCGTGATGATTTTATTTTTATCAATATCCGCCATCTTCCATCCAAGGCCATTTCTTAATGCATACGTAAAAACACCGTTGTTCCATTCTGCCGATTCCAGTGCGTATCCTTTCCCTGCAGAAGCAGAAATAACAACCGTTCCGGAGCCCCGATTCAGGTTTGTAAATAAATCCTGCATCAGTTCAAAACTGTTGGTTAAGCCCACCGATTTTTCTTTGTTCACTTTTACACCACGGTAAGAATAGGTTTTGATTCCGCCGCGCTTTCCATCTGCCAGCGCCACGTTGCTGTTGCTCACTTCAAGTTCTTCTTTATCCACTTCACCACTGTGGCAGGCATCAATCATCAGTAATTTCTGGCGTGCCGGAATGCTGTCGAGTAAATCTTCAATGCTTGCATATGAAATTCCGCGGGTGTTGGGTTTCATGAAATCACAATCATAACTTGCATAATAAAAGTTGAGACTGTCGTCGAGCAATCCATGGCCCGACATGAATAGCACAACCTGATCGTCGGGATTTGTTTTTAATAATTTTTGTTTGAGCAAAGCAAATTTTTCGCGCGTTACGTCTTTGTCAAAAAGCGTATCCACTGTAACTGAGTAGTCGCCTTTATTGGCTGCATACATCTTCGCAAGATCACGTCCGTCCTTGGTTGCATAATTCAGATCCCAGCGATTATCCTTATAATTGGAAACACTGACGGCAATAAAATGGATCTGTGGTTTCTCGCTTTTTCCTGTATACGTTACTTCAATTGTTTTCTTCATCGACTCCGCACCTTTATCATTCAGGCATGAAATCTGAATTTTATTCACGCCTGTCGAAAGAGGAATATTAAAATCTTTTAATGCATTTCCCGATTTATTAGTGCGCACCCAAACACCGCGTTCTCCGTAAAGAGGCACGCCGTTCACCCACACCAGAAAGCGGTCAACATTGTATTTGCTGTCGCTGGCTTTGCAATTAATTTTTACATTTCGGTCGGTTGTAAACAATTGCATCGCTTCGCTGTTTGTGATGTCCACATCCGGAAGATGAAAATCGGTATTCAGCATGTTCTCCGAAAAGCCCAGTTTTCTAAGGCGTTTCAAGTATGCGTTGCGATACGCATCGATCAGCTCGCTGGATGAATATCCCATTCTTTCCAGAATAATATCGGGACGGTTATATTTTAAATCGAACTGTTCGAAAGGATAGGTGCGGTTTCCAACGCGGAAGGCAACCAGATCGAATCCGTTTTTGCTGACAAAATAAAAATTATCGGGACCCCAGATAACCGATTCGCGGCCCATACTGGTATAGGTTGCAATGTCTTTCCAGCTTTTCAGATCCCAGAATTTAATCGTACCGTCATCACTTCCGCTGATGAGGTATCGTCCGTCGGGCGTGAATGCCAGGGTGGAGATATATCCGATGTGCCCTTTGAGAACTTTCATTTCAGTTCCGCTTGCAGGATCCCAGATACGAATGTCTTGATCACTTCCGCCGCTGGCCAGCATTTTTCCGTCGGTGCTGAATGCAACCGCTTTCACTTCCCAGCTGTGTCCTTTTAAAATGGCGGTGCGTTTAAAATTGGTTGTTTCAAAGATGCGTACCATGTTGTCGGAACATCCGGCAGCCAATATCTTTCCGTCAGGACTGAACGTAACGGCATTGGTAACGGCAAAGAAATCTTCCATGTTCATGGGTATGTCGATTCTTTTTCCTGCATTGATGTCCCACAATTTAAAATTGCCAACATCCGCACTGGCAACGTATCTGCCGTCGGGCGAATAATTGATTGTTCCTACAAGCGCTTCCAGTCCGTCGAATTTTTTAATTTCTTTTTTCGTGGAAAGATCAAAAACCTTCACCGTTTTATCCATGCTTGCGGTGGTGAGAAATTTTCCGTCGGGGCTGAAACTAAGGCCGGCCACGGGAAGCGTATGGTTTGTAATAATGGAATCGTAGGCGCCGGTTTGCATATCAAAAATGCCGACGTTGTATGCATAGGTGTAACTAGGCGTAACATTCACAACAAAGCCCGCTACTTTTTTCCCATCCGGACTGACGCTTATACCTCCCGGCATAGTTGCATAACACTGGAATGTCTGAACAATGGTTCCGGTTGTCATGTCCCATATTTTAACAACGCCATCGTTACCGGAAAGAGCCATATAACGGCATTCTTTACCCATAACCACCGTTTTTACCATATTCAGATGACCTTCGAATTTCTTTACCAGTCTTCCCGTATGCGAATCCCAGAGCTTTAGGTTCATGAATTCACCACCGGCCACCATCTTCCCATCGGGGCTGAATGCTACGGAATATAAATAGAACATATTTTCTCCGGTCACTGTAATTTCCTTTCCGGAAGAAAACTCCCACAAACGCAGTTTCTTCCCCATGCTGGCTGTAGCAATCGTTTTGCAATCGGGGCTGAGGTCAATGCCAAACACAGCACCTTCCGGATGCTTCAGATACTGAATCTGCTTGCCGGACGAAATGTCCCAGACCCTGGCTGAACTGTCTTTTCCGGAGGATGCAACATACTTTCCGTTTTTACTTACAACTATTGAAGAAATATCAAATCGGTTACCCTCAAATAGTTTCTTTTCGGTCATTGTTGCTACATCAAACATCTTCACTTTTCCATCATACCCGCCAGTGAAAACATTTTTCCCATCCGGAGAAACAGCTACACTCGATACCAGGCCAACATGAGCAACCACAACACCAATTTCTTCTCCTTTTTCAACATCCCACTTACGCAGTTTACTGTCCCAGCTTCCGCTGTAAATAGTTTTTCCATCCGGCGAAAACGCCAGGCAATCCATAAACAGTGAAACGGAACTGAATGTGCGAATCTCTTTACCTGTCTCGGTATCCCAAAGTTTTATCGCTGTTATAAATTTATTATCCATAACCACGGCTGCAACCGATTTTCCATCGGGGCTGTATACCGCATTCCCCACCTGCGAGCCGTTTGTAGTCAGATAACGAACGATCTTCCCGGTTACTGCTTCCGATATAATTATATTCTTCCCGTCGCTGCTTATCATGAAACGACTGTCGGGACTAAAGGAGATGGAACGGATTGCGTTGTTGTGTCCGGACTGAATGACAAGCTCTGCATTCTGTGCCAACGCAGAGAAAGCGGAAATCGTGATGAGTGAAATGAGGATAAAAAGTTTTTTCACGGGTTTGTGGTTTAGTAAGAATTCAAAGATAGAAAAAATCAGAAAGTGTTAGTACTCTAAAATTCACTACCTTTGCAGAAATGCAAGCAACTGAAAGCCCATTACGTATTCATCGATTAACCGAACAGGGTGACATTTTTTCAAAGCAAGTCCACGAAATCCGACAGACTGTATTTGTTGAAGAACAGGGTGTAAGCCCCGAACTTGAATATGATGAATTTGAAAAAACATCGGTTCACTACCTCGTGATTACGGATGGTATTCCCGTTGGGACAGGGCGCTGGCGGACAACAGAGAAGGGTGTCAAACTCGAACGATTTGCCATATTAAAAGAATATCGCAACCGGCAGGTGGGTGCCGCCTTACTTAAAAAGGTGATGGAAGATGTTTTACCTCTGAAGAAGGAGGTTTATCTTCATGCACAAACACCTTCCCTGAAGTTTTATCAGCGCCATGGATTCGTTGCTACCGGTGATCCTTTTTATGAAGCCGGCATTGAACATTTTCGGATGCATTTTTCCGGAACAGAAAAATAAATATGGTTAAAAAGAAGAACACAAAAGAAGTAGCGGGGCCAGACAAGGAAATCTTTGCAGTATTTCAGAAAGAAACTAAAAAGACTTTTAATTATAAACAGATCGCTAAGCGACTGGGCATGAACAAAGCCACCTCGCGCCAGGAAATCATTATGGCGATGGCACGTCTGACCAAAGACGGAAGGCTAATACAGGACAGCCCCGGCAGATACAAACTCAGCGAAAGAGAAGCGATACAGCTGAAGAAGCATTCCTTCATCGTAGGAAAACTCGAAATGGCGAATACCGGAAAAGGTTTTGTTATTCCGGAAGATGGCGGCGAAGACATCCGCATCTCACCTGCCAATCTGGGTAAGGCATTGGACGGTGATAAAGTAAAAGTTTACCTCTTTGCAAAACGCAGTGGCAAACAATCGGAAGGTGAAATCATTGACGTGGTGGAACGCGCAAAACCACTGTATGTAGGTATTATACGCGTATCCGAACGTTTTGCATTCCTGATGCCTGAATCAAAAACAGGAACTGATATTTTCATTCCGCTGAATGCACTCAAGGGTGCACGCGACGGTGAGAAGGCCGTTGCGCGTCTTGTCGACTGGCCAGACGGATCGAAAAGCCCGGTGGGAGAAATTACCGAAGTACTCGGATTCCCCGGAAAGACGGAGGTTGAAGTGAGTGCGATCATGATCGATCACAACCTGCCGATTGCTTTTTCGGATGAAGTGGAAGCCGAAGCCAAAAAAATAAACACAACCATTGATGAAGCGGAAATTGGCCGCAGACGAGACTTTCGCAATATTACTACCTTCACCATCGATCCCATTGATGCAAAAGATTTCGATGATGCACTTTCGATTCGTGAAATTAAAAAAGGAAGATGGGAAATCGGAATTCACATTGCCGATGTATCGCATTACGTGAAACCCGGATCGATTCTCGACAACGAAGCGTATGCACGCGCAACTTCGGTATACCTTGTTGACCGCTGCGTTCCCATGCTTCCCGAAATACTTTCCAATGGAGTTTGCTCGTTACGACCGGATGAAGAAAAACTTTGTTACTCTGCCGTTTTTGAAATGGATGAGAGCGGAAAAGTTTTAAAAGAATGGTTCGGCAGAACGGTGATCCTTTCGAAAAGGCGCTTCAACTACGACGAAGCACAGGATATAGTTGACAGCGGAAAAGGCGATCTCGTAACGGAACTTACATTCCTTGATTCCATGGCCAAGAAATTACGTGCCGAACGTTTTAAAAAGGGATCCATCAATTTTGAACGCAGCGAAGTGAAGTTTCGTCTGGATGCACAAGGAAATCCGACAGGAGTTTTTCTGAAGGAAAACAAAGATTCCAACAAACTGATTGAAGAATTTATGCTGCTTGCGAACCGAAAAGTAGCTGAATATTGTTCGCGAAAAAATGAGAGTTCACCGAACCGTCCGTTTGTGTATCGCACGCATGATGATCCCGATCCGGAAAGAATTTCTGAATTCTCCCGTTTTCTGAAAA
>JAZDMK010000320.1:0-28238 GCA_043800975.1 Bacteroidota bacterium
TTGCAGGCTTTTTTTATAAATGTTAAGACTAGTTGGTTGGGTCTTTTGAAAGATTAAAACTTTTATAAATAGTAGCCACTTTGTCTTTCCCCAAAGGAAGGGTTACTTTTTCTACAATCGTTTTGTATCCGGTTTTGGTAACTTCTAATTGATATTCTTTGTCACCGGGAAGTGTAATGAAATAATCCCCGATTTCATTCGTATTCAGTTCAGCTACCTTCTTTCCGCTGGCAACCTCAGTGATAACAACAGCAATGTTTTCCATTTTCTGGCCATTATCGGCATCAACGACGGACCCGCGTAATATTGAAAGATTTGTATTTTCTACAATCTTAACAGGATTTACTACAGCAATATTGCTTTTCGTAGTATCGATAATCGGGAAAGTGTAATTCGACATATCTACTTCATAGATGTCATAATCACCAAATCCGTTTTCTTTTGAACTGGAAATAAATGCTTTTCTTCCATCGGTTGCCATTACAAAATGAACTTCATCACGGGTTGTATTGATGGGATAACCAAGATTAGCCGGCTTACTCCATTTACCGTTTTGCAACACTGTCTGAAATACATCAAAGCCACCAATCGAGTTGTGTCCTTTGGATGTAAAGAAAAGTGTCTTTCCATCGGGGTGAATAAACACACCGATTTCATCATCATCCGTATTAACTGCTTCGCCAAGATTGACGGGTTTTCCCCAGTCTTTTGTTTCAGGGTCAATGGTACTCATCCAGATGTCAGCATTTCCTTGTCCTCCATTTCTTTCACTTACGAAATACAACGTTTTTCCATCGGGTGAAAGGCAGGCTGATGATTCAAAGAAAGAAGAATTTACTATAATATTCAGTGGTTTTGGAGCGCCCCATTTTCCGGCTGCATTGATTTTCGAAATGTAGATGTCGCCGCTGCGGGTTACACTAGGAATGTTTTTGTATAAAAAAATGGAATTTCCATCCGGAGAAATACTGCAGGATGCATCATGTTCCGGTGTGTTAAGATCAGTAAGGTTTTCAGCTGTTGTCCAGTCGCTTTTCTGATCATCCCATGTTGAAATGTAAATGTCATCAAAATAATAACCCGTGTTGGGGTCAATACCGCCACCTTCAGTATCCGCGCGGCGTGAAGTGAAAATAAAAGTTTTTCCGTCAGCAGTAATGGAAGGCGCTGCATCTGTGAATTCACAATTAATTACTCGACCCATGTTACGAATTTTTGCCTTAACAGGGTTTTCCATCATGTATTTGGCATTTTTGCACTGATCAATATTTTGCATGACAGTAGTTCGTTCCACCTGGTATTTCTTTTTGCACTTCGCAACATATTTGTTGTAATACTCCAGCGCTTTGTCAAGCTGGCCAATGTATTGACTGGCCTGCCCCATATAAAGGTAAAGGTCAAAATCAACGGAAGGGTTAATTTTTTCAGCATTCCCGAAAAATTCAAGTGCCTTTTCCATGTCTTTCAGAGCAAGGTAACAACGGCCAATCATGTTGTTCAGGTTTGCATCGGTTTTATGTTCTTCGAACAATTCGCGATACAAACGAAGAGCGCCATTGTAATCCTCATCAATAAATTTGGTTTTGGCTTGTGAAAGACGGTATTTGTATTTCACTTTCCCTTTGGGATCTTTGGAAAAAGCATCCGAACTCTGAAGCAGAATAATACTTGCAAGTGCAATCAGAAAAATTCTCATGACAGAAAAATTTAGTAGGTGTAATTGATTTTCAGGTGCGCAAAAATATGAATTTTATCTGAATATATGAAAAAATCAAAAATCACATCATTGAATCTTCGAAAGAAACAATTCCATCCCTTGCCGTTTCAGGCTATCAAGCGGGTAACTGACATTCTTTTTTAAATAATCCAAATACATGTTTTTGTCTTTCAAATCTTGCTCGGGCAGTAAAGCATCCAGGCAATCAGAAAGATTTTCAACCCCGTAGCGCATGCTTTCATTTAGCTGCTCAACAAACTTAACGGATAGTGGACGCTTGCTGACAAAGCACGCAAATACAAAGGGAAGCTTAGTGTATTCTAACCATGCCTCAGCCAGATCATATTTAAATTGAAATTTTCCTTCCAGCGAAAAAGTGCGGTCGCCAATCACCAGTGCTGCATTTCCATTGCCAATGAATTGGTCGGGCAAGGAAACATCCTCAATCCATTCTGGATTAATTTTCCATTTTTCACGAACAAGCACACGGAGCAAAGCAGCCGAGCTTCTGGAATTGACATCCAGATGAATTGTTTTAATTCTTTCGACAGGATCGTTACTGTACAAAGCAACACTGAAAACAGGGCCTACAGCGCCAACACAATAGTCTCCGGCAATGTAAAAGGATTCCATTTTTTTGGTAACAGCCACAGGAATAAGGCCGATGTCGGCTTCTCCGCTCATCACCTTGCGCGCACATTCAGAAGGAACGTCGGTGGTGAGCTCGCTCATTTCTGCAGGAGGCTTTTCAGTCAATCCATACAGAAAAGGAAATGCATTCACGAATTTTACAACGGAAACTTTAAGCCCACTCATCTTCGAATTATTAATTTCTGTTCATCCTGCTTTCTTAAAATATCATCACCGATGGTTGCTGCAACGCAAGAATAAGTGGGTGCTACAATGATTCCAACAACGGGGATTAAAATGACAAGATAAAAAACAAGTCCGTTGGAAATAGCAAATCCCTTGTGCTTTCTGACATACCGTATACTTTCTTTTACATTCATCTTGTGACGCTCGCTGCAATAATCAATCATCGAAAAACCATAAAAATACATACTGATAACAAATACAGCTATGGGACTGAGGAACCCGATCACAGGAATAAAGCTTGCAAAAAAGAGAATGATAATCCAGATAAATTCAAGAACAGTATTCCGTAAAGCAATGTAGTTGCCCCTTGCAAGATCATACAAGTATTGTTTGAAATTGAAAGGATATTCCGTTCCATCAATAATCTGTTCCGTTTTTTCGGATAAATACGCAAGAAACGGAGAAAGAATCGTCAGTAGAAAAAGCTGATAAGTGTATAGATAAACGAAGAAGAAAATGATGTAAAGGCCTATGATCATGAGAATCCGGAATATGGCGAAGAAATAACTCCAGAATGATTCGCCCTGATTATCTAAACCAAAGTATGCTAGGAAATAATCTATTATATCACCGGAATAGGTTGTAACGGCCCATACAAAAGCGGCAAAAAGCAAAAGATTGAGCAACCCGCAAATGCCGATGTATCCCCACAACTTATGTTTGCGGATAAAGCGGTGTGCATCACCGTATGTTTTAAAACCAAGGCTGAAATCCGACCAGAAACCCATGCAGCAAATGTAAAGATTTTATATTAAAAAGGCACAGGAAAAACTAGTAGTCAATGTGGAGTGAATCGGTGCTGCAAGCTTTAATAAATACACTTTGTGAATAATTTGTTTGAGAATAATTTTTCATTACTGTCCAGTAAAATGTATAACTCGCATTTCCGTGGCTTTGGAACCACGGATGAGCATTAACAACTGTATCGACATTCATCCCTGTCAATGTGTAGTTCCAAAGCATGAACTTATCATTATTATCATGCGGGTTAACATTTTTAATGTGAATTTTGAAATGGTTGTTTAAGTTTCCGTTTAAAACAAATTCACATTCTTGTCCGTTTCCGAAACCAAAGGTATCCGAAACAAAACACATTTCCTTTTTTTCTGCATAGGCGCAGTAAACAAAATCTTTGTCTGCTTTAAAGCGAATCTCGAAAAAACCATTTTCATCTGTGGAAATCCTTCGGAATTCCTCATAAACCGGCGTTGACTTTTTACGTTTGGCTTTTAAAATAACCACAGTAGCATCTGGGATAAATTCCCATGCCCTTACGTATCCCTTAACTCTTGTGTAAAACCATTCATCCGTAATTTTATTACAATCTGAAAGTAGAATTGAAATAATGATCAATAGTAAAAGTCTTTTCATGGTTTGTGGGAATGACAAATCAGTTACTTTAACGCTTAAATTGATTTTTTATTATTACTGCAAAAAAAAGCATGAATGAAATGTTCACCCATGCTGTAAAAAAAAATCTTTTCTGTGTATTACATACTGATCGATTCCACCGCTTTGATTTCGGGGATTGCGCGTTTCATCGCTTCTTCCACGCCATTCTTCAGTGTCATGATGCTCATGGGGCAGGAGCGGCAGGCACCCTGCAGTTCTACCATTACAACCATGTCATCGGTCAGTTCCACAAAACGAATGTTGCCGCCGTCAGCTTCCAGATAAGGACGAACGCTGTCAATCACTTCGTTCACTTTTTTAATCATTTCTTCGTTTGCCATTTTTATAGTTATTGAGTTATTAAGTTATAGAGTTATTGAGTTATTAGTTATTGAGTTATTAAGTTATAGAGTTATTAGTTATTAAGTTATTTGTTACAGTGTTATTTTGTTAGTCAGTTAATGGAGTTCGATATTTTATAAAACTTAAAACTGTTGTCAATGTTTTTTGATGATTTGATAAAACACCTACCTAATAACTGATAACGGTTAACTAGTGCCCGCAAGAACTTCCGTTTTGCATTTCTACAATCTTTGTTGGTTCCTTGGTTGCATTACGGATGCTGACCTGCTGTGCAAGATTTTTTGCTGCTTCCAGAAATGCAATGGCAACGGGGCTGTTTGTATCTAAAGCAGCGGGTTTGCCGGCGTCGCCGGATTCACGGATGGATTGCACCAGCGGGATTTGTCCGAGCAGCGGCACATTCATAGATTCGGCCAGTTTCTTACCGCCATCTTTTCCAAAAATGTAGTATTTGTTTTCGGGCAATTCAGCCGGAGTAAAGTAGCTCATGTTTTCAATCAGGCCAAGAACCGGAACATTGATTCCTTCCAGATGAAACATGTCGATTCCCTTGCGGGCATCGGCCAATGCTACTTCCTGCGGAGTGGTCACAATCACAGCGCCAGTAACAGGAACGGATTGTACCAGCGTCAGGTGAATATCACCGGTGCCGGGAGGAAGGTCGCAGATTAAATAATCCAGTTCGCCCCAGTTTGTTTCAAAGAAAAGTTGTTTCAATGCGGAGGATGCCATCGGGCCGCGCCATACAAGGGCTTTTGTATCATCAACAAAAAAGCCGATCGATAAAACTTTGATCCCGTATTTTTCTAATGGAATAATGCGTGCCCCTTCACCATCGCCTTCCATATGCGGTTCTGCATCGGTGAGGCCGAACATAAGCGGAACAGAAGGGCCGTAAATGTCGGCATCCATCAGTCCGACTTTTGCACCGGTAGCAGAAAGTGCAATGGCAAGGTTGGCCGCTACGGTTGATTTTCCTACGCCGCCTTTTCCGGATGCAACAGCAATAATATTTTTAACGCCTGTCAAAGTAGGCTCTTGTTTACGGGTAGTTGTTACATTCGAAGTAAACGAAATTTCCATTTCGGCAGATGCATCCACATGCTTGTGTATAGCTTCAATACAGGCTTTCCGCATCATTTCCTTCAGCGGGCAGGCCGGCGTTGTGAGTACAATTGAAAAACTTACCTTTTTTCCTTCAATCGTGAGATTATCGATCATGTTGAGCGTGACCAGATCTTTTTTCAGATCAGGCTCAATTACGTGCTTCAAGGCTTCCAGCACATTTTCCCTGTTCAGTTCCTGACTCATTGGTATGTTTATTTAGATTTGGTAAAAATAACAATTTTTTTGATGCGGGCGGTTTTTTCATTTTCTTTACAAAATAAATTAAAAATGATGAAGAGAAGTTTATTGCTTTTGGTGTTGCTGATATTTTGCCTGAAAGGAATGTCGCAGGAAAAGAAACCTATTCCGCACAGTGTGTATGACAGCTGGAAAGAAATCAGAAATGTTGCTATTTCAAATGACGGGCGTTATGTAGCCTACGAGATCAATCCGCAAAAAGGGGATGGGTGGTTGTTTGTAAAAAATGTTTTCAATGGAACAAAGGATTCCATTGCCCGTGGTTATAATGCAGTATTTTCCCCTTCTTCCGATTTTATTGCTTTTAAAATAAAACCGCAGGCTGATACCGTTCGTAAACTGAAGCTTGCCAAAAAGAAAGACGATGATCTTCCGAAAGATTCGCTGGGCGTTTTCGTTTTTAAAACCGACAGTATTAAAAAATTCCCACGGGTAAAAACTTTTAAGATCCCTGAATTAAAAGGCGCATGGCTGGCCATTCATTTTGAAAAAGAAAAAGAGAAGGACAAAGAAAAGGAGAAAAGCAAAGAACCCAAAGATTCTACAGCGAAGAAGGATACTGCCAAAGTGAAGCCTGAAAAAAAAAGAAAAAAAGAAAGACAAGAAAAAAAGTGATGGTACCGAACTGATGGTTTTTAAACCTACGAATGGAAAATCAATTAAATTAAAAAGCGTTACGGATTTTTCTTTTGCACGCGAAGGTGAATGTTTGCAGGTGATTGCGTCGAAGCCGGATTCCATTGATTCGGTTTTTGTATATATGATTCCTTTTAAAGAATTTAAATCAAAAGCTATTTATTCGGCCAAAGGATATGCGAAGAACCCTGCGGTGGATAGAGCGGGGAAGCAAATGTCGTTTCTTGCATCCACCGACACATCACAGAATAAAATGTGGTCTCTGATGTTTTATGATATAGCAAAAAACAAACTCTCAGTTGCTGTAGATTCGAATTCAAAAGAACTTCCTAAAAACTGGTGCCCTTTGCCTAACGGGAGCGTAAAATTTTCGGATGATGGAAAACGACTCTTTTTTGAAACTGCTAAAAAGCCCGATGAACCTGCGAAAGATACACTTACGGATGAAGAAAAATGCAAAGTCGATGTATGGGCATGGGACGATGATCGTTTGCAATCGCAGCAGATTCATGATCTGGATAAGGATCTCAAACAAACATACCTTGCTGTGTATGATATTGCATCCTCTCAAATTTTTCAGTTGGGTGATCCGGATTTAGAAAGTGTAAGTACAGTCAATAAAGGAAATGGTGATTATGCCATCGGTTATGATGATAAACCTTACAGCATTTCTGCCAGTTGGGAATCGCCATCGCGAAGGGATGCTTATCTGGTGAACCTGAAAACGGGTGAAAGAAAATTATTGTTGAAAAATGTAAAACGCAGCGTTACTCTTTCACCGGCAGCACAGTATGTTTTGTTTTTTACGAATGAAGACAGTTGTTGGAATGTATTCAGAATAAAGAATAATGATTTCATTAAATTTCCTAAGCCTGCCGGAGTATGCTTTGCTGACGAAGAATATGACATGCCTTCTATTACTCCTGCATATGGAATTGCGGGCTGGCTAAAGGATGAGAAATACGTATTAATTAATGACCGTTATGATATCTGGAAATTTGATCTGACTAATAAAGTGAAACCGGTTTGCATTACTTCCGCTGAGGGAAGAAAGAACAAAACGGAGTATCGCTATCAAAAGCTCAATAAGGATGATGAATGGATTGATGCGAAGTCGCCTATACTACTTAAAACATACAATGAGAAATCAAAAGCGGAAGGATACGCCAGAATAACATTAAGCAAACTTGCGGCTCCTGAAGAAATGTTGAAAGCAAATGCAAGGATCACCGGATTTGTGAAGGCAAAGGATGAGGATTTGTTTATTCTTCAAAAGCAAAGTGTAAAGGACTATCCCGACCTTTGGCTTGCAGATGTGAAATTTGTAAATCCTGCAGAAAGAATCACCAATGCAAATCCGCAGCAGAAGGATTACAATTGGGCAACTGTAGAATCGGTTTATTGGAAAGCTTATGATGGCAAGGACCTGGAGGGTATGCTCTACAAACCTGAAAATTTTAATCCCGCGAAAAAATATCCGGTTATTGTTTATTTCTATGAAAAAAATTCAGACAATTTCAATACGCATTATGTGCCTTCACCCAGCCGTTCCATTGTGAATCCTACGGTGTATTCGAGCAATGGTTATCTGGTTTTTGTTCCGGATATTGTTTACAAAAAAGGTCAGCCGGGTAAGGATGCCTACAATTGCATCATGAGCGGAGTTGATAAAATAGTTAAATTATCTTATGTCGATTCTTTGCACATGGCGCTGCAGGGCCAGAGCTGGGGCGGTTATCAGACGGCGTATCTGATTACGCAGACGAATCGTTTTTGTGCAGCTATGGCAGGCGCAGCTGTTTCGAACATGACATCGGCATATGGCGGAATCCGTCTGGAATCGGGTGTTGTGCGCATGCATCAGTATGAAAATTCACAAAGCAGAATTGGGTATACACTCTGGGACAGCCTTCAGTTGTACATTCAAAACTCACCTTTGTTTTATGCAGATAAAATTAAAACGCCTTTGTTGATGATGAACAACGACAACGATGGTGCCGTGCCCTGGCAGCAGGGAATTGAACTTTTGTGTGCGATGCGGCGTTTACAAAAACCCGCGTGGATGCTGGTGTATAATGGAGAAGAACACAACCTGACCAAGCGTCCTACACGACAGGATTTATCGATACGCATGATGCAGTTTTTTGATCATTACCTGAAAGGAGCACCGGCACCTCAGTGGATGATTGATGGAATTCCCGCGGTTGAAAAGGGGAAGAAGTTTGGGTATGAAATTTCAAAATAATATTTCATTCATACACATGTAAAATAATTTTAAGTTTTGTAATTTAGAAGCTGTAGTCTGAATTTATTTTCATATATTTGAAGAGATTATCTCACTATGAAGAATCTCTTTCTTATTTTTCTTCTAATTTCAAAATTGGCAATTGGACAAATTAATTGTGACTATACTTTTAATCAAAATCTTGACACAATTACTTTCACAAACCAATCAACTGCTCAGAATGCGCATTATTACTGGAGTTTTGGTGATGGAGACGGTTCGCATGAAGTAAACCCGAAACACATTTTTCCTGATAACGGAGATTATTTGGTTACTCTTTTTGCATTGGATACTATTTCAGATACTACATGCTACTATGAAGAATGGATTCATGTTACAATATCCAATATATCACCTTGTCAGATAAATTTGACAGATACAATTATTTATTACCCTTTGTGGGATGACTATCAACTAAAACTAAACTATTCAACAGCAAACTGTGACGGGCTTTTTACTACATGTGATATTGCAGGGCCTGCGCAGCACTATTGTAATCCAGGATTAGATACTCTGTGGGGTTTTTCTCTTTTCATGGCAGGTGTGGGGGCATATACATATGACAGCGTTTATTCGTACAGGGTTATTAAAAACTATTTCACAACAATTCCATTTCAATATTCATCGGCAGTAAATTATCAGAATTGCTCCCCAAATTTTGAAGTTTCAATCGATTATCAAACGAATGGTGCTATGGTTTATATGAATTCAATGAATGAAAATGGTGAGGATACATTCTGGATTACAGGTTTTGGAAATGGTATACCCATTCAGGGTCATTCTGCATCTTTTCTTTATCCATATATTGCTTATGAAAAATTCAGATATGTGATAATAGCTTATGAGAAAGTTGATACTATTAGCGATTGCTCAGTTAGAGGTACAAAGCAAATTATTTTACGAAATCCCAATTACAAGTTTCCAATAAACTGTTCAATACTGGAGCAACCGCAAAGTCAAGTTGTGTCTGAAGGGCAGGATGTAAAGTTTTACATTGTCACACAAAATACTGTTGAAAAGCAATGGCAACAGGATGAGGGAATGGGATATTTTAATTTGCATAATTCAGGAAATTACAGCGGGGTTGATACAGATACACTTAAAATATCGAATGTTTCAAATTCGCTGGATCAGGTAAAATTCAGATGCAGACTCAAAGAAGAAAATAGTAGCTGTAGAAATACCAGTGATGAAGCAACTCTTAATGTTAACCCTATTGGGGATTTAATCTTATTATTTCCAAATCCTGCAAGAGATTTTCTCACTGTTTTATCTTCTTCAGAACCTTCTCCCTCAGAAATTAATATTTACAATATTTTGGGCGAAAAAAGAATTTCGAAAACTGTGAATTCTAAAAAAACTTTAATCGACCTTCAGAACGAAAAGCCCGGAGTTTACTTCATTGAAGCAAAATACATGTATTCTTCCTTTTGGGTTAAATTTGTTAAAGTCGGATAAGATTAAATAAAAGAGAAATTTATAATTTAGTGCCGGGCTTGTATGTGTTTGCATTTTTCAAAATGCATTTAAGCAATCCATTTTTGTATCTATCACACCAAAGCTCCCAGAACATGATCCCCCCCAGTCCGTGATAGCGGGCATAAGCAACTTTTAATGCAACCGATTTTTCATTGTCGTAGGTTGCAAATAGTTTTTGTTTCGAACTGTATTTGTAAGGAGCCATACAAGCCTTATCCCAGTATTCGTTAAACCCGTTTTCTTTGCTCAGCACACTGTCGATGATGCGTTGCGAAAGCATCCATTTAAATTTTCCGGGGCGATACAGTCCGTTATTGAGGCTGTCTACATTTTCCCATACGCGCGCATAGAAAGCAGACCCGATAACAATTTTATCGAGGGGTACCCCGATGGAATCAAGCCAGCGCACCGCACGTACGGTAGATTCAATTTGTTTTTCGGATGAGAACAAAGGTGTATGATGCCCTGTCGAAAGGCTGTATCCATTAGTCAAATCATAACTCATCAGGTTGATTTTGTCAACCAAAGGGGTTACTTCCTTCCATTCTATGGAATCTTTCAGGTATTGAACAAAGCCGCCAGCAGCAAAGCTGAGCTCATAAGAGCTTCCAAATTCTTTTCGGAGCTCGCGTAGTAATAAAGTAAAATTGCGGCGGTCTTCTTTTTTATAAGGATGATCAGGTACGCCTTGAATGGCGGGGTATTCCCAATCCAGATCTAAACCATCCGCGTGATATTTTTCTAAAAGTAATCGTGCCGATTTTGCAAATTCTTTTCTTCCTGTATCAATAGAAAATACATCCGAACAGTTGAAGCAGCCGCCCCATCCTCCTAGCGAAAGAATTACTTTTAGTTTCAAATGTTGTTTTTTCAGATCGACAAGCTTGCGGATAACCAGACTGTCGTTGCTGTCGTCTACGGCAAGTTCATTTCCTTTCAGGTGAAGAAATGAATAAATGACATGTGTAATTCCTTCAAAATTGTATTTCTCAATTTCAGCGGCGTTACCACTGTAGTATGCGATGACAGAAAAGTCGTTTTTTTGTTTACTGGTTTTGTTTTCATCCTGCCTGCAGGACACAAAAATCAAACAGATGAGAAAAGTGAAAAGTATCAGTTGCTTATTACACATGCTGCAATATTACACAAATTTTAAAATCACACTGTTAAGAAACAACCACCTGTATTGAACTTTACTTTATTACTTGATGCAGGCCGCAGTTTTTGTTACCTTTGCAAACTTATAAAATTGAAAGGATAGATTATGTCGAATAAAAGCGGACATTCAGAAGTTGCGGAAAAAAATACAAAAAAAGTTGCTGTGTCGAAAGACGCTGTTAACATCACAATTCGTGAGCATGCAGAGTTTCATAATTGTTATTCTGTAAAGAGTATTAAAGATGATATCGCTTTTTTACAAGCAGTATATAATGATCGCATTTCCCTCACCCAGGATATGGTAACGCAGGATTTCATCAATAATTTAAAGGTGATTGGAAAGGAGATTTACTTCTTTTTTAAATTACTGGAAACCGATCTGAATCCACAAAATTATATTAAGTCAAAATATGAATTTATCAGAAACCGCATTCCCAATGGTGATCCGCATTTGTTTTATGTGGCATGGAACGGTCTGATCAGGAACGATAGTTTCCGCAGGCTTTTATTAAAGACATTTAGTCTCGGACATTTCAGTGATATCCTTTGCCCGCAAAGTATTCCAACACCCGGTTCCTCGATGACACGTTATCGTACAAAGCTGATTCTGGCAGATGACATGGCGATGAATCCTGACGGATCACGTCGCACATCCGGACGTACTCTGGAAGACGGAAGCGGGTTGATTATGTCGGAAAATATAATTTGGCTTCCCAATGGAAAGGCATTGCCCATGTTTCCGCAAGCATATGTCCCCTTAAACCAGACACAGTTAATCATGGTGCGTCACGGAAAATCTACGCATGAATCGGGTGGGGACAATCCTGAATTTGTAGGTTCCGGCATGTGGGATTCGTGGGACAGCAACCGCCGAATTACGGGATCCATGAGTAATTTTTTAAATGAAAACGGAGCGCAGACGGCAAAAGAATTGGGAAAAGATTTTAAAGTGGCTGCTGATATTCTCGACAAGAGTGGCTTTCCGATGTGGTCATGGTCGAAGGATACGCCCATTCAAGTCTTTGGAAGTGAATCGGAAAATACAGAGCAGACGGCGCGCTATTTCCTCCAGGAAGCCGGATACACCAATATGCAGTTTCATGCCATGTTCGGTTTGAATTCACAAAAATATGGAGCGCTTACTTTCCAGTATAAAAATGAAGTGATGGAAAAAGCAGCTGAAATATACAGTGGCGGCGGAGAAATGACACCTGAAGTGAAATCAAAAATTTCGAAGATGTTTAAAAACCGCTTCTATCATTATCCGCAGGGTGAAACATTGATTGAAGCTGATTGGCGTATTGCGTATTCTTTTGTCGATTTGTTGAATCAGAATTTAGGACGCCGAATTCTTGTGTGTGATCATTCCGGTGCTATTCGCGTGTTTGAAGCTGTTATCAGAACACTTGACTTTGCAGAATACAGTACGATTAAAGAATCACAGGATTCAATTCTTGCACTCTGTTATCAGCCGGGAAGAAACTTGCGGTACGATTATCTGCAGAAGAAAGAATTCCCTTTGCGTGAAAGAGCCAAGAAATAATAAACCTTCGGGATGCCTCATTCATTTCTTGTTTTCATTGTTTTTCTTTCTGGAATTATCCTGACGGCAGTTCCGTTTTCAATTGTATTAATTCGTCAAAGAAAAAAAACAAAAAAAGATAGTCTCACGGGTTTGCCCGACTATCGTAGCTTTGAGCTGCAGCTGATAAAAAGTATTCGTTGTCTTGAAAAAAAGAATCATCCCTTTGGTGTGGTGCTCATGGATGTGGATGACTTTCATCAGTACAATAAAACCGGATATGAAAAAGGGGATGAGGTACTGAAGAATTTTGCGGCTGCATTATTTCAAAACTTTTCAGACATTGCGTTCTGCGCAAGGTTCCGCATGGGTGATGAATTTGTATTGTTGTTTGACCCGGCTGAAGAAAACGAAATTGTAAAAAGACTGGAAGAAAAAAAATCGAATGTAAATTATACTTACAGTTTAATAGTGTTTGATAAACCAAAGCTGTCATCGGATGCAGCCATAAAGCAATTACAGCAGTTGTTGTTTGAAAATAAACATATGAAAAGAAAAATTGATTGAATCTTTTTGCCACTAAAGCACTAAAACACTAAAACCCACAAAACCTCCTATAATGGCTCCTGTAATTAAATTTGAAGAAATACCATTAGAGTTAAATGCTCTTTCTGCAAAAGTAGTTGATGCAGCTTATTCAGTTCATAAGAATCTTGGACCTGGTTTACTTGAAAGAGTATATGAAATCTGTTTCTGTCATGAATTGACAAAAAGAAATATTTCATTTAGTAGACAGGTTGATATTCCAATTGTTTATGATGAGCATGTTTTTGAAGAAGGGCTCAGGCTAGATGTCTTAATAGAAAATCAAATAATTTGTGAGTTGAAAGCTGTAGATATTATTAATCCTGTCTGGGAAGCGCAAGTATTAAGTCATTTGAAATTAACAGGAAATCGTTTGGGGTTCCTTATAAATTTTAATGTTGCAAATATTGGAAATGGGATTAAACGTTTTGTTATTTAATTTTTTGTGAACTTTTGTGCTTTTGTGTTTTTGTGGCTGATTTAATGAAGTTTAATGTATTCTATTCTTTTACAAGCAAAGGAAACACATTGTTCTTCGATTGAGAAACCGATCCATCTGATTTTGATAATTTGCTGACAAAGTAATAGATCATCGCTCCTTTGAAAGCTTTATTTGAAACATTCTTAAAATTATAACGCAGCACATAAATTCCAGACTTTTGGCACACATAGTTAAAGCCCTGATAGTAATCTTTTCCATTCACAAAATTGTTGCAAAGAACACTGTCCTTCACTAATTCCATGCTCACGCCGTAGCAGTTCCCTGTGAGGATAAACGAATATTCAACATCTTTATTCAATACAATATTGAAATCCTGCTTGCCAGTTTCGTTCAGTTTTAATGTGTCAAGTTTAAGTTCTATCCCTTTTGTATTCATAAAGGTTCTGCATTCCTGAATACGATCAGCAAGATTTTTATTCTGAGCAAAAACGGATATTGATGCAGTGAAAAATAGCAGTGTCAAGAAAATGTTTCTTGTTTTCATAAAATGAAGTTTGTTGTAAATGTAAAAATACTAAAAAGGAAGCAACTCTTAAGACTTAAATTAAGATTTGCTTATTCTTAGTCGCAATGCATTCATCACAACAAACACATCACTGAATGCCATGGATAATGCGGCTATCAGAGGATCAAGATATCCCAATGCAGCCAGGGGGATGGCAATCACGTTATAGAAAAAAGCCCAGAAAAGATTTTGTTTGATCACACGAACTGTCATGCGGCTGATGCGAATTGCGCGGGGAATCAGTTCCAGCTTGCCATTCATCAATATTACACCCGCCGATTCCATCGCTACCTGTGATGCTTTACTCAGTGAAATACCAACGGTAGCTCTTGCCAATGCTGGTGCATCGTTGATGCCATCGCCCACCATTGCGGTAGGTTTTTCTTTTGATAAACTTTCTGTGATTTCAAATTTTTCGGAAGGAAGTTTTTTAAAATAGAATTCTGAAACATTCAATTTTCTGGCTGCTTCCACAACTCTTTCTTCAGCATCACCACTTAGGATGATGGTGTTCACATTCATTTCGGATAAACTTTCTAATGCAGGCTTTGCATCTTCGCGAAGCTGATCGCCCGTTCGCAAACTCGCAATGATCCGGCTGTTCCTTAAAAGAAACAAATCAAAATTGGAAGATGCATTTTTGCCTGCCATTCGTGCGGAACCAAATGCATATTCATCACCTATGTTATCCCAGGCACGCATGCCTATTCCTTTTTCTTCTTCCACTTTTGCAAATGAAAAAGGATCAACATCTGCAAATGCATGTAGCAACGACTGCGCCATGGGATGACCTGAATGACGCTCCATTCCGGCAATATAACTTTTTGCAAGATCTGGATTTTCGTCAGGTTCTATCAGCATTTCTTTCACTTCAAAACTACCCGTGGTAAGCGTTCCCGTTTTATCAAATATTATTCTTTGAACACTCGCCAGTCGTTGAATGGTATCGGATCCTTTTACAAGAATCCCGCTGCGTGCTAGTTTCCCAACGCCAACCATAACGGCAGCTGGTATTGCCAGACCGAGTGCACAAGGACAAGCGATCACAAGCACGGCGATTGCACGCATGATAGAAGCTTGCAATGCAATGTCAAATATCCAGAAACTGAGGGCGAAAGTAATTAGAGATATACCTACAACAACAGGTACAAAAATAGCACTGATGCGGTCTGCAAGATTTTGCAAGGGTGGCTTTTGCTCCTGCGCTTTTTTGACAAGCTTGATGATTTGTGAGAGAATTGTATTTCTTCCTACTACGGTTGCCTTCATTAATATGGTTCCTGAGGAAAGAATGCTGCTTCCGATCACAGCGTTTCCAATATCTTTTTTGATGGGCAGGGATTCTCCAGTTAATAAAGATTCATCAGCATACCCTTCTCCTGAAACAATTTCACCATCCACCGGAATTTTATCACCTGTGTTTACACGAAACAAATCGCCCGGATGAATTCGATTAAAATCAATTTCTTCTTTCGTTTCTTTTCCATTTTCGTCAATAAGAATTCGTTTCGCTTTCACATCCTGCATGCGCACCAGAGAATCAATCGCAGAAGTAGTTTTCTTTACTGCAAGATGTTCAAGAAGATTTCCTAATAAGATTAATGTGATGATTCCGGCTGTTGTTTCAAAAAACAAAAAGTCGGGACCCAAATTATCAATAAAACCGATCAGACTGTATGTAAAGGCTGCAATAGCGCCGGTAATCACTAAAACATCCATATTGGGTACGCCACTTTTCAGCGAATAAAATGCGTTACGACCGAAATGCAGCAAGCCAATTATTAAAACAGGTATTGTTAAAATCAATTGTACAATAGGATCATGCAATTCATGAAAGGGAAGGAACATAGCCGAAAGCAGAGGCAATGTAAAAAACAAGGAGATAAAGAATTTCCATTCAAGCGTAAACCATTTGCGTTTGATTTCAGTTTTTTCATCTGAGCGGGATACAACGGTATAGCCCATTTTGTCGATCTTCTCAATTGCTTTGTCTGTCTCGTCTTTACCTGATGAAAGAAAAACAACCTGCTTGGAAGTAAAGATCACATCAGCTTCGGCAAAGCCTATTTTGTCGAGCTGCTTTTTGATTCCCAATGCGCAGTTGGTGCAGTCCATGCCTTCCACTTCCAGTTCGATGCGCTTAAGATCTTTCATTTTTATTCCTTTTACTCAAAGGTACGAAATTAATACATGGAATAATCTGAATATGTATATTTAATCAAAAAACTCTTTGTGGACTTGCCCATAGAATATTAAGTACAAGGATTTTTTAATTGCGATCAGGCTTTTTTACAATTGTCCGAAAACGATTTGTGCGATTAAACAAAAGCGCTAAATTGCACAAAGGGTATACTGATTCATTGTGTTTTTCTGACTTATTGATAAAAAACTTTTCTCACTCTCTACGATTAAAGAAACGAACAAAAAACAAAAAAGGCCACACTCCACAAAGCATGACCTTTTTGAAAAATTAATTTTCTTTAAAAAAGAATGCCTACTGTTAAAGAAATGTAACTTGATTTGGCATCTTGCTTTGCTGGAGTAGATGCATTGTCCACAATGGTGCGCAGCATTTTCGAATCGTTAGTGAAAACGTTTGTTAGTCCGTTATGATAATTGATACTTACTAGAAGGGATGTGGTTCCTGCCAGGTTGTATTCGAAGCCACCGCCCACTTTCAGGTCGAAACGCATGAAGTTTACATCTTTGGAAATATCAACACCGGTTTGTGTGGTTTCGGATGTTGTACCTTTTAAAACACCAACATCTTCGGAGCGCGCCTTGGTTTTGAAAGCGGTATTAATGCCAAACATTCCGAAATATGTAAACCCACCGATATCCGGTGTTTTCATTTTTAAAGCAATCGGAATACCCACATACGTTGTATTAAACTTTCTGGATGAAATAAACAAAGAATCCTGTTCATCGGTAACATAGTAGATAGAATCTTCTTTGAAATTTATTTTTCCGCCTGAGTAAGTAGCTTCTAATCCTGTTACAAAAGAGGCAGTATTGCCAAGTTTAAATTCAGTAATCAGCCCATATGCGAATTTCATACGTGCACCACCGGATTCATATTTTTTACTGTCTTCAGGTTTAATCCAAACAATAGAAGGCTCTGCTTTTAAGCCGAAGCGAAAACCTTTGGATTCGATATCGACACCATCCTGCGCCAAAACTGTTTTTCCGGCAAATGCCAGAATCACGAGTGAGAGAAATGTAAATTTTTTCATATGCAATTTGTTTTATTTGTTACTTGCTCCCGCAACCACAACACAAGCCTGCTCGTTAATATCCATGCTTTATAGCTGAGTGCAGATTGACGGATGTATAACTATTTTATGTAAGTAGATTTTGTTTGCATGGATATTTCATAAATTTGGCTTTTTATTTCAAATGCAATTATACGAATTCTTTTATTATGAATAAATTTTTTCTGCGTTTTAAGTCCGCTTGTGGCAGGTGTAGTTTTGGTCTTCCCATATTTATTATTTTATTGATAATAGCGGGATGCCGTTCCTGCAATGAAAACAAACCCGATCTTAAAATTGATGTGGAAGATATCCCGGTTTCAGTTAAAGTTTTGCGTCTGGAAAAAGATTTGTTTGCCATTTCACCTAAGGATTTGGAAACAAAGCTTCCCGATTTGAAAAAGAAATACGGTGCAGTACTCAATATTTTTGCACAGGCTATCAATGTTGAGAATCCCGATGATAGTCTGTTTATCTTCAGCATCGCGAAATTCATCAACAATCCGGATATGAAAACCACGGCTACCGAAGTGATGGCTAAATACAAGGATATTTCAAAACTGGAAGCCGCGCTTACAGATGCTATGAAGCACTACAGCTTCTATTATCCAAAGAAAAGGATTCCCAAAATATTCACCTGCATGTCGGGCTATAATTATTACATCATTCCGGCAGATAGTATCATGGGCATTAGCCTCGAAATGTACATGGGCCGCGATTATCACTTTTATCCCAAACTTCAGTTGCCTGAGTATCAGACGCGAAATATGACCGAGGATTATATCGTTCCTGATTTTATGAAAACGCTTGCCTTTAGTCAGTATCCGGCAAAACCCGATGATATGCTGGGCTACATGATTTATCACGGGAAGGTTCTCTACTTCCTCGATGCCATGCTTCCCGATATGAACGATACATTGAAGATCGGATACACAACTAAGAATATGGAGTGGTGTCAGAAAAATGAAAAAAACATCTGGAAATATTTGTTGTCGAACAAACTGATTTATACAAAAGATCCCACAGATATCGGCAAGCACATCGGTGATGCGCCCTTCACAATTCCTTTGGGTAAATCCTCAGCACCGCGCGTTGGCGTGTGGGTAGGCTGGCAAATTGTAAGAACCTACATGAAGAACAATTCAAAAGTGACGCTTCCCCAATTGATGCTGGAAAAGAACTCACAAATGATTCTTACTAAATCGAAGTACAAACCTTAGGTCTTCTATAAGTCTTGCGTATTCAGGCTTATCCGTTTTTGGCATTATAATTGGTTTTTCAGAACCAAACCAAAAATGGAGGACACAGCCATGAAAAAATTGATACTCCTTTCCGCCACACTGCTCTTATTCGGAAGCTCACGTGCCAACTACTATTACAAATCAGAACTTCATCTGAGCCTTTTCGATCAGTCAACATTCAATGTTGTTCTTGATGGAAATTTTTTCAGTGACAACACAACTACTTATAGCATTAACAATCTGACTCCCGGCAAGCATTTTCTGAAAGTTTATAAATACGCACCTTCTCATTATTCCTGGTCAAACCCTGTTGCAATTACTGTTTTCGCAGGCTTTATACAGATTCCTTCTTCCGCGAAAGTATATGCAATGATTGATAACCTATATACTTTTAAGGTGTACGAACAGACTCCCATCTATGGTGAAATTTATGAATACATGAACACTTATGAAGAACCTTATTACAGCATGCCTTCGTTCGCGTTTCAGAGTTTAAAAAGTACAGTTGCTGCTGCATCCTTTGATGCAACCAAACTGAAAATATCGCAGCAGGCAATCAGCGCCAACAAAGTAATGGCGTCACAGGTGGCCGAACTGATGGCGATGATGACTTTTGAAGCCACTAAGCTGGACCTTGCCAAATATGCATTCAGATATACACTCGACAAAGAAAATTATTTTATGGTGAATCGCGCATTCACTTTTGAAAGCAGCATTGAAGAACTGGACGAATATCTTGCATTACATTAATTCAGGATTTCGTTTAGGCAGCCGAGAAGGGCCGGATCTCATAAGTCCGGCTTTTTTTTTGTTACTTTGCACCCATGTCAGAAAGGATTGTTATCAGTGGTATGGGTTCATGCAGCCCTTTGGGTATGGATGCAGAATTTTGCAGCCGGCTTTACGCTGCCGAACATTTTCTTTCGATGAAAAATGTGAATCAAAAAACGTATCCTGTTGGATCATTAGCTGAATCAGTTCAAGACGAGCTGAAGAAGTTTGTTTTTGAAAATAGTTTTCTGAAGAAAGCGGATCGCGCGGTGCAGCTTGCTGTGTTTGCTTCAGCTAAAGCATTGGAGCATGCCGGACTGAAAAAGAATTCGAAAGGTTCGGCTGTATTCATAGGTTCTTCGCGCGGTGCCACACAAACATGGGAAAATTCTTTTAAGGAATATTTAACTTCGGGTGAAGTTCCTTTACTCACGTCTCCTTTGACAACACAGGGAAATATTTCATCTGCTGTATCCAATTATTTAGAATTGAATGATGCGGTAAACGACATGTCGGTTACTTGCAGCACGGCATTGCATGCGATATTTAATGCCATTGCATGGATACGTTCCGGCATGTGTGAATTCGCCATTGCAGGCGGAACGGAAGCTCCGCTGACTGATTTTACATTTGCGCAATTAGATAAATTAGGAATTTATACCAAAGAGCATTCAGATAAATATCCCTGCCGTCCTTTGCAGCAAGCAGAAAATTTAAAAGATACTTTTATATTGGGCGAAGGCGCTGCTGTATTTGTTATTGAAAAAGAATCTTCGTGCAAAAGCAGAGGTTGCAAGCCATTGTTGTATATCGACGGATTTGGTTTTGCGCACGAAAAAATTCCCTCTGCAACAGGAATCACCACCGAAGGCGAAGCGCTGCAAAGAGCCATGCGCATGGCTTGTAGCGAAAATAAATGCACACCAGATTTAATATTGATGCACGCACCCGGAACGGTGAAAGGAGATCAGGCAGAAATCAATGCAATACAAAGTGTTTTTGAAAACAATATTCCATTTATGTTTTCAGGAAAGTGGAAATGCGGACATACCTATGCCGCTTCTGCTGCCCTCAATATTGTTTCAGCATTTCATTATTTGCAACAAAATAAATTTCCTGAATTTCCGTACCCTATCCGGATTGAACAAAAACCATCCGGCGAAATTAAAAAGGTAATGATCAACGCTGCCGGTTTTGGTGGGAATGCGGCTTCGGTGGTGGTGAGTGCTTAATTAGTTATTAGAAATTTTGACAATTAGAAATTGGTAAAGCAAAAGTGCTCAAAGTCCAATTCTCTAAATCACCCAATTCCCCAATTCTCCAGTTCACTGTTTCTCTGAATAAGAATTTTGCATTTTGATGAAATTCAATGTATCTTGTGTCCCCATTTCACCCCACGCTTATGTCACAGGATAACATCAAAAGTATTTCAGCAAAAACACTCATCGGAAGAATCAAAAACGGACCCGAGCCCTGGTTCGGTACTTCCTATAATCTGAATTTGTATCGCGGCTGCCAGCATGGTTGCATTTATTGTGACTCCAGAAGTAAGTGTTACCGCATTGAGAACTTTTCTGAAATTCTTGTGAAAGAAAATGCATTGGAATTGATGGACAAAGAGCTTTCTTCTTTTCGCAAAAAAGGAACCATCGGTTTCGGCTCCATGAATGATTGTTACATGCCCATTGAAAAGGAGAGAGAGATGACGCGCGGTGCATTGGAACTTGCGCTGAAACATAAATTTCCGGTTCACATAATTACGAAAGGAGATTTGGTAGTTCGTGATATTGATCTGCTGAAAAAGATTTCAAAAATTTATGCGGCTGTATCATTTACTATAACTGCGGCTGATGATAAACTTTCAAAGAAAATTGAACCAGGCGCACCACCCACATCAGCAAGATTGGCAGCCATGAAACAGCTGAGTGATGCCGGTATTTATACAGGCGTTACCATGATGCCGATACTTCCATCTATTACAGATTCTCCCGAAAATATTAAATCCATTGTGTCTCTCGCAGCATCCAGCGGCGCGAAATACATTCTTGCTGCTATGGGATTAACCATGCGCGACGGACAACGTGAATATATGTATGATAAATTTGATCAGCTTTTCCCGGGATTGAAAACACAATACAAAAAAAGATATGGATTAAAATATCAGTGCAATGTTCCGGATGCAGATCTGTTATATGCCACGTTTGTTCAGGCCTGTAAGAAACATAAGATCAAAACCCGCATGGATTTTTTCCATGGAGAACAGCAGGAGCAGTTGTCGTTGTTTTAAGTATTATTCATTCAAATTGTGTGCTTGCAATTAATTGCATTTACGGAAAGTGAAGGTGTAGTTCTTGACAGGGCAATGTACTCTTTATTTATTTCGTTCGCACGCAAACCAGTTTGCTGCGAAGCAACACATTCCTTAGCTCCGACCACCTGAGATTATTATTATCCCAATTCCTTTTTCTTATACAATAATTCCGCATTCTTCACGTTACTAAGGACAAGCTTCTGGCTTTTCTGATGCGGCTCATCATCAAAAATATGGTCAGCCAGCGCTGCATCCTGAAGGTAGATGAGGAATTGAACAGGCTGGGAATCCCGCATCAGGCGGTGCAGATGGGATATGTGGATCTGTTAATCGACATCTCACCCGCGCAGGAAATCGAACTACAACAGCGTTTCGATGCGTGCAAGTTGGCCCTCCTCAAGCGAAGGAAGCTGATCACGGTGGAGCGAATCAGAAGTGAAATCATTCAGTTTATCTATTCCGATGAAATTCCGCCGATAAAAATTTCGGTCTATCTCAGCGAGAAATGCCGCGCCAATTATAATTATCTGAGCAACGTCTTTGCTGAAGAAACCGGCAGCACTATTCATGAATTTATCAATAAACAAAAGATAGAAAGAGCCAAAGAACTGATCGGATATGGAGAATTGAACTTCACCCAGATCGCATACAGCCTGCAGTTCAGCAGCCCCCCGCACTTTACTTTTCAGTTCCGGAAACACACCGGCATGACACCTTCACAATACCGCAACACAGGCGCAACTGGACGAAGCGCAATCGAAAACCTGTAAAATATGACAGTTTTTTCTTCAAAAATGTAAGGCAAACCCTTGTCTGGCGTGCCATCTTTGTATTACAACTTTTATTAACCTTAATTATTTAACATTTAAATTAAACAGCTATGAAAAAAGCAATTAAAAGAGTCGTGATTGCACTCAATCTGCAACAGCTCACCAGCACCGAACTGGTTTCGTTTCTTCGGGCCATTGTCAAAGCCTTTAATGGCAACACTTACTTCACTGCGGCTGAATTAGCCAAACTTCCCGTTTCACTGGTTGACATGGCCACACAAGCCACCAACCTTGAAAATACACACACCTCACGCAAAACCAACCGTTCGGCAACCCTCACCAGCCTTGAGCAGGAGCAAGCCACACTGATCATGAATACGATCAGCGATACGGCTTATTTTGTAGAAGGATTGGCTAACAAAAAAGCAGTAGGCGATCTTCCGCTGGCTGTGCAAATTGTTACCAGTGCCGGTTTTCAGGTGAAAAAAGAATTTATTCCTCATCAGCGCTCTTTTGAAGTGGTCAAAGTGGGTGATGGTACAGCACAGATTCGTACCAAAGCAGTATTTCCCCGTCCCATCTATCACTGGCGCTGGACAACCACACCGGCAGATGAAAATAGTTGGAAGATCATCCCGCCAACTTTGAGTTCCAACATTATTATCACAGGTCTGCCCCGTTTAACAACTGTGTATTTCTCTTATGCATTAACGATGCCTCAGGGAAGGAAACCTATTCTTGAACCGGATGTTTACATGCCCGAATGGAACGATCCTATTTCCGCACATATATTGTAAAACTTTCCGGAATGTTCACCGCACAGCATGCAAGGCTTTCTTTACGGCCTTGCATGTTTTGTTTACGGATATTCTGATTTTCTAAAGTCAGGTATTCATCAAAACACAACCAAAACGCAAGAATGCGTTGCCTATACACAGGCATACATTGCCCGAACACAGGCATACGATGCCCGAATATAAGCATTCAATGCCTGAACATAGGCATTACATACCCACACATAGGCATACAATGCCCGTATATAAGCAATCAACTCCCGAACATAAGCATTAAATTCCTGAATACAGGCATTCAATATCCACACATAGGCATTACATACCCATACATAGGCATGCAATACCCGAACATGGGCATTCATTGCCCGAACACAGGCATTCAATACCCACACATAAGCATGCAATACCCGAACACAGGCATGCATTGTCTGAACATAAGCAAACGATACCCGAACACAGGCATTCATTTCCCGAGCATAGGCATACAATGCCTGTATATAAGCAAGCAATGCTTGTACACAGGAAGAACAAGTCACCACTTTTCGCGGTTCCGCATATCGGAGAGGGGGTCGCTGCTATGCAGCGATTGGGTTTTCTAATGACCTACAAATAAAAACCAAAAAGCGCCGCCCGTGCGCAAGGATTCCATTCCCGTCTTCGGTCTCCCGTCCCTTTCCATATCCCGCATCTGCCGAGGCAAGCCGGCTTCCCGCTTCCCTGCTCACTGGCAGGCAGTGAACTTCAAACTTTCTTACAAAAAAACATACTTTCGCATTCTATTAATAATTTTAGAATGGTATTGTTTAAATTTTAGCAACAATACGATCCGTTTTGTTTCAATTTTAAAAAAGTTGAAGAAGATTTATGATTCCGGTAGCAACAAATAAATTTTAATCCTATTTTTGCAATAAACCAAGGCGTGATGAAAATGAAATATTAGGCGCTTTATTAGGCACAAAATATTTTAACCTTCGGAAAGCCGCAATGCGGGAGTAGCTCAGTTGGTAGAGCATCAGCTTCCCAAGCTGAGGGTCGTGGGTCCGAGTCCCATTTCCCGCTCAACATAAACCGGAAGCAATCTCTTCCGGTTTTGTATTAAAAACTATGAACGAAAATCACATTCAACTTATTTCAAATACCCAGGGAATTCAGTCCTGGCAAGTGAAAAACACACTCGATCTTTTTGAATCGGGATGCACCCTTCCGTTTGTTGCCCGCTATCGCAAAGAGAAAACGGGTAATCTCGACGAAGTCGAAATTCAAAAAATTCGTCAGCAACATCAAAAGCTTGTTGAACTGGATGACAGACGGGAAGCGGTTATCAAATCGATAGAAGAGCAGGAAAAAATGACGCCCGAATTGTTGAAGCAAATTAACAATGCAGCTACGCTTCCGGAGCTCGAGGATTTGTATTTGCCGTATAAACAAAAAAAGAAAACACGTGCATCTGTTGCTAAAGCCCGTGGGCTGGAACCACTGGCTGATTTGATTTTCAATCAGGAAAGTCAAAATGTAAGTGATGAAGCTAAGAAATTTGTTAATGCAGAAAAGGAAGTTCCTTCATTGGAAGATGCACTTGCCGGTGCCCGCGATATAATTGCCGAAAGAATCAGCGAACATGCCGATGCAAGGGCACGCATGCGTATGCTTTATCAGCGGGAGGCAGAGATTGTTTCGAAAGTTTCAAAAGGAAAAGAAAAGGAGGGCGAAGTGTACTCCAATTATTTTGAATGGAAAGAAATTGCTTCTAAATCTCCATCGCACCGTATCCTTGCAATGTTCCGCGGTGAAAAGGAAAAGATGCTGAAGGTACAGGTTTCTCCTGCTTCTGAACATGCCGTTCAGATTCTGGACAGAATATTTATTAAGAACAATCTGCCTTGTGCACAACAAGTGAAGCTAGCTGTTGAAGATTCGTACAAGCGTTTGCTCGCACCTTCTATCGAAAACGAATTCAGGGAAGAGTTAAAAAATAAAGCGGATGCAGAAGCCATTCGCATCTTTGCGGAAAACCTTCGTCAGCTTTTGTTGCAACCGCCACTCGGACCAAAAAACATTTTAGGAATCGATCCCGGATTTCGCACTGGTTGTAAACTGGTTGTTGTAGATAGTTCAGGAAAACTAATTCACAACGAAACTATTTTTCCGCACCCACCACAAAATGATGTATCCAAAGCAAAATCAAAAATTTCACATATTGTCGATACATATCATATCGATGCGATTGCTATCGGAAACGGCACTGCAGGGCGCGAAACCGAAAGTCTGGTTAAATCCACGAGGTTCAATCGCGATGTAAAAGCCTATGTCGTCAATGAAGCTGGTGCTTCTGTTTATTCAGCATCCACACTCGCCCGTGAAGAATTTCCTGATTACGATGTTACGGTGCGTGGTGCTGTATCCATTGGCAGACGGCTGATCGATCCGCTTGCCGAATTGGTTAAGATAGATCCTAAGTCTATCGGAGTGGGACAATATCAACATGATGTTGATCAGAAAGAACTTGGTGCTTCCCTGGATGTTGTTGTGATTGGTTGTGTGAATGCCGTTGGTGTTGAAGTGAACACAGCCAGCAAACAGTTGCTTTCGTATGTGTCAGGATTAGGCCCTGTGTTGGCACAAAACATTATTAGCTATCGTGAAAAAAATGGAACTTTTATTTCGCGTGAACAACTAAAAAAAGTTCCACGTCTTGGTGATAAGGCGTTTGAGCAATGTGCCGGATTTTTAAGAATCAGAGATGCAAAGAATCCACTTGATTTTACTGCGGTTCATCCGGAACGTTATAAACTTGTAAAACAGATGGCGAAGGATGTGGGCTGCGAAATTGGAGAATTGATTTGCAATGAAGAAAAAGTGAAAACGATTGATAAGAAAAAATACATTTCTGATGAAGTTGGTTTACCCACGCTTGATGATATAACTGAAGAGTTACTGAAACCCGGACGTGACCCGAGAAGCAAAGTCGAATTTTTTGAATTTGATCAGAGCATACGTAAAATTGAAGATGTTCATTCAGGAATGTTATTGCCGGGAATCATAACAAATATTACTGCATTTGGATGTTTTGTAGATATCGGTATTCATGAGAACGGATTGGTACACATCAGTCAGTTGGCCGATCGTTTTGTATCTGATCCGAATGATGTTGTAAAGCTGAATCAGAAGGTGAAAGTCAAAGTATTGGAAGTAGACATTGAAAGAAAAAGAATATCTTTGTCGATGAAAGAAAATTAATTTTTCTGAAATAAAAATGAATTTCAATCGTTAAAAGATCGATGAAAAATAATCTGATCATATTGTTCTTTCTGATTTTTTCCTTGCATACAGTAAATGCTCAAAGCATCAAGGGTGGTGTCATTGTGGGTACTAACATTTCGCAGGTGGATGGAGATCTAGTTTATGGATTTCATAAGTATGGCCTGAATACTGGTGGTATGGCTATGATTCCGGTGTATAAAAATTTTTCATTTGTAATGGAAGCCTTGTATAATCAAAAGGGCAGCTATCAACGACCTTTTCGCGTTAATGATAGTGTAAAAGGTGACGGTATGTACAAGCTGGTTCTGAATTATCTGGATGTGCCCATGTATATTAATTTGTATGATCCGAAAGGGAAAATGAATTTCGGGCTGGGCATGTCGTACGGGAGATTAACACAGTTCAGCGAGTGGGAGGACAGTAAGAAAGTAAACTGGCCGCCCGATTCTATACCTTACAAAACTACCGATGTGGATTATTTCTTCAATGCAATGTTTCCTGTCTACAAAGGATTAAAGTTAAATTTGCGTTACTCTTATTCAATTGCGTCTATCCGTACCCGTACTTTTAAAACAGGAGTAACCATGAAGCAATATCATAATTTAATTACGATACGGTTGGTGTATATTTTCGGAGAAAAACCCGATGAAACTACTTCTAAGAAAAAAAGGAAGTAATTACAATTAATTTTTTTCGGGTAAAATAAAAACTCTTCCCCAGCGTACTGATGCCCATAGACGTTCATGGAAGTAAAACAATACAACTTTAGTAAGTACTTCGGATACCCCCATTGCAAAAGCACCAACAACATTTCCTGTAAAAAGTAATGAAAGAAGCATGGTGTCTAGTGAGCCAAAAAAACGGTAACTGATTCCTTTCACAACGCTTCGAATGTGTGATACATGACCGTTTACACGGCCCCATTTCACCTGGTTCCAGATTCGTTCATGAAAATAATAGAGAAAAACTTTTGTAACAATCTCAGCTCCGGCAATGGGCATGGCTTTGTTAAGATCACCGAAAATTATTAATGCCAGAATGAAAGTGTCAAGTGTGGCAACTACTCGCCATGAAATCCCTTTAACCAAGCTTCGCAGATTTGTATCTTTCATCATCGAAGCAAAGATACAAAGAAATTAATTGGGTATTCAAGTGTTAAAATGTTAACAAAGAAATTATTTTATCCAAGAAAAGGATTAAAATATCCAAAACGAATCAATGGAAACTCTTTATGAATCTTATCCAGCAGTTTTTTCATGCCGATGGGTGTGCTCAGCATTTTTTTATGAAGGTCGAGATAAAACTCAGGATCTGTATTAAAATTTCTCCACTGAATCATATCCGGTTTTATTTCAGATATTATTTTTCTTAATGCTTCGTATTCCTCTATGGAATCAGTAATTCCCGGAAAAACAAAATAATTCAAAGACACCCATTTTTTATTTCTTTTTGCAA
>JAZDMK010000324.1:0-2129 GCA_043800975.1 Bacteroidota bacterium
CTGTTGAGAAAGGAATTCCAAACCCGGATAAAATGCTTCCACAAGCCAGTAATTGTGCAATAAAAATTCCTAATAAGCTTGGGACATTGCTTATCCATGCCCATATTCGAACCCATTTATTTGCATCGTAACGGGATTCGTAAAAATCTAAAGGAACAAAGCTGTCTTTCTGACGTAATTTCCCGGCAACCAGTAAACCTGCCAGAATTAACCCGCCACCACAACCCAGGGCATACCACATTCCGGGCCATACTCCCATCTTCGCTCCATTTGCAGAACCTCCTATTATTATCCCGGCTCCAATTTGCACTGCTGATAATGTTGCAATTGAAAAAGGCAGGTTTAATTTACGGCCTGCCAGTAAAAAATCAGATGTTTTCTTGTTTCTGGTTGATACATATACCCCTGCAACAATTAATATCACAAAGTATATGCAACAAACAATTAATACGATAGTCGTTTTATCCATTCAAAAACTCCTTAAACCACAAGCCGGAATCCTTAATATATCGTTCAAGCGTCCTGAAATCAACGTAAACCAATCCAAAACGCGGATTATAGCCTTTGTCCCACTCAAAGTTATCAGTTGGCGACCATACAAAATAGCCATTCACATTTACCCCTTCCCTTTTTGCTTTTAACACTGCAGAGAGATGATTTTTAAAATAGTCAATCCTGTCCTTATCATGAACATGTCCGTTTTCAAGCTTATCCGGAACACATGTTCCATTCTCAGTTACTATCAGGTTCCTGATTCCTTTGTACCGGCTGAATTTTTTGAGTATCTGGTATAATCCTTCAGGATATATTTCACCACCCATCACATTTACGGGGACACCCCGTTCCGCCGCCATTACTTCTTTAGCTCTCATTCCCGGCATTATAGATTTTGCGGCGATAGTCCTGTAATAATACTGTATGCCGATAAAATCGAAATCAAATATCATTTTTTCTTCATCGCCATCATCGTAAAGTGATTTCAGTTTCTTTAAGAGAGGTATAGTGTCTACAGGGTATCCCAGTCCAAGTGAAGGTTCGATAAAAAGACGGTTCATTATTGCATCCATCCGGGCAGCGGCTTCAATGTTCTTTTCTTTTTGATCAACAGGTTCCACACAAGTGTTTGCCAGAGTAAAACCAACATTTGCTTCCGGAACATTTTTCCGGATGATTCGTCCTCCCTCGGCATTACAAAGTACCGCATAGTGAACCGATTTTATAAATGCTCCTATGCTTTTTTTACCAGGGGCAAAAACTCCATTCATATAACCGTTCCCGGTGAAGGCAAGCTGTTCGTTCATCACAATCCAGTTTTTAACCTTGCTTCCATATTCCCTGGTTAAAATATCGACATATTCTGAAAACCAGTCAATCATTTTACGATTGGCCCAGCCACCCCGGGCTTCCAGAACCTGGGGCATATCCCAGTGGTAAATTGTGATCCATGGTTCTATCCCCGTCGATAAGCATTTGTCGATTACTTTGTGATAAAAATCCAGGCCTTTACTGTTTACAGCTCCGGTTCCTGCCGGAAGAATGCGCGGCCATGAAACAGAAAATCTGAATATCCTGAAATTCATGGCTTTGATGAGATCTATGTCTTCTGAATACCTGTGATAGAAATCGGCTGCAACATCAGCATTTTCTCCATTTTCTATTTTCCCGCGAATGCGTGAAAAATAGTCCCAGTTAGATTCGCTTTTCCCGTCCAGGTTCCAGGCGCCTTCTGTCTGATATGAAGAAGCTGTCACTCCCCATTTGAAATCGGGGCCGAAATCGGCTTTTACGAAATCTCCTGCAGGCATATACCTGAAACGATCAGCCGCTCCCAGATACTTACTGAGCAAAAATCCGGTACCGGCCATTCCTGTTCTTATTAACCAGTCTCTTCTGTCCATTTGGTATTAATTGATTGTATTATACTTGAGCACATTGCATGTGTTTTACAAATGTATTAGAAAAGCCCGTTCCTTTTTCCTTTTTTAACTAACTAATGGTTAAGTACTGGATTAAAATTAAATGTACAATTTATGAATTATTATTTTGGTCTATTTTGTCTACCTTTCGTCAATATATAAGCGGTTTTGTGCAAATAATTGGTGATATTTTAATTGATAGCCGGGTGAAAA
>JAZDMK010000333.1:0-11999 GCA_043800975.1 Bacteroidota bacterium
AACAATAATTTTTTTCATAATAATTTATTAAAGGGTAGAAACGTTTCGCTGGAATTGAAATCTTAAATTAATCATAAATGATAATCTAATTTATTGAATGGACTTATTGCAATAATACAAAAATCATTGCTTAAAAGCAACTTTTTCAATGAGATTAGTGAATGATGGTAGTCAATTCTAAATTGTGTAAATTACCATTCATAGTAGAAGATAACGATTACTTCAACATAAAAAGAACAAACATTTCATCAATGCATTTGAAAATCATTAACCATTGGGGCCAACAATTGTATGAATGCATGGGAGAGAATGTGAAGTGGGACGGAAGGTATGAAGGGAATGAGGTGAGTGCGGGAGTTTACTATTGTATCGCAGAAGTGATTTTCAAGAATGGAGAAGTGAGGAATAAGGCGGGGAGTGTACAATTGATAAGATAATTGAACCATCCAATCGATTACACTCAAACTTGATCTTTATAAATCTTATTATCTTTACCGAAAATCACTTCACCAAAACCCATTACCATGAAAAGAATTCTTACTCTGATTACACTCACAGTGCTATTTAGCATTACAACTCAAAACACAAACGCATTACCCACTGTCTACTATGTGGATGCCAGCAAAGTAACCGGTTTAAACAATGGTAGCAGTTGGATGGATGCTTATCTGACAATACAATCCGCATTGGATGTGTCGGTAAGTGGTGACCAGATTTGGGTGGCAGCGGCCACCTATTACCCCACCAAGGAAGTGGGCGGTGCCGGAGTCCGTTACAGAACCTTTGAACTGAAAAGCGGCATTTCGGTTTACGGAGGTTTCGCAGGAACAGAAACCAGCCTGGGTCAAAGGAATGTTTTATCAAATACAACCATCCTTAGCGGAGATATCGGATTAGCCGTAGCCGACTGGAACAATTTTGCATCAGCCGGATGGAACGACAATGTACAGCATGTGATAAGCGCAATTTCTACGGGAACATTGTGGGCACTACCTGCAATCATTGACGGATTTACAGTTAAGGGAGGCTATGCCAGCGGAGCCGGATCCAACTATGGAGGCGGGATATACATGCTTAACGGGGGTTATGTTGAATTATACAACAATCGTTTTGAGTATAATTACGCCGGTACTTTTGGTGGTGCAATCTGTATATATCAGGGAAGCAAAACAAAAATTGACAATTGTATTGTCACAAAAAACCATGGAGTAAGTGAAGTGGGAGGCATCTGGAATGAATGGAATTGCACAGCCGAAGTATCCAACTGCGAAATTTCGTATAACACTACAGTAAATAATGTATCAGGAATGCTGAATCTAGGCAACAGCAACTGCACGGTCAGCAACTGTGTTTTTAAATACAATACCTCTGCTGCTTTGGGTGCTTTCTGTAATTATAACACCTCCACAGCAGTGCTGAACAATTGCCTTTTCTATAACAATAACTGTAGTTCGAATATGGGAGGCGGCATTTCTAATATGTCTTCCACACTGACTGCGAACAATGTGACAGTTGTCAATAACTTCTGCCCCACCGGGGGTGGCATATACAATTCAGGAACCTGCACTTTGAACAATTCCATTGTTTGGGGCAATACGGGTACTACTGGAAAACAAATCCTTAATTCCTCATCATTAACCTTAAATTATTCCTGCTATTCTAATGGCTCGAACGATGTAAGCGGTACAATTACAGCCATCAATAATAACATTACAACCGACCCGTTATTCGTGAGCGCAACCGGATATGACTTTCGCATTTACGGAAATTCACCCTGCGCCGATGCAGGTAATGACATTTACAATACACAGCTGTATGATATTCGAGGTGCAGGTTATGACAGAAAGTTGAACAAATCAACCGGCACTTTGGGTACCATTGATATGGGTGCCTACGAATTTAAATACGGAACCGATCCGCTCTGTTATGGTGTGAACCCAAACAACGGCGGAACCATAACCGCGAATCAGGCACTGTGTCCGGGATCTATACCCGCACAGCTTGACAATTCGATCCTCCCTTCGGGACACACAGGAACTCTGGAGTATCAGTGGCAGATGTCCACAACCGGGAGTGGCAGCGGATTTACCAACATTTCGGGAGCCAACAGCATTTTCTTTCAGCCGGCCGCTTTAAGCGTTACCACTTGGTTTAAACGTCTTTCAAAAGTGAACTGCTTTTATGATTACAGCGGGGCAGCCGAATCGAATGTCATTGAAATCACAATGAATCCCGAATATGCGTTTACCGAAACACAGACCATTTGCACCGGAGATAGTTTATTGTGGCAGGGCGCATATCGTAAAACAGCGGGAGTGCATAATGCAAATTATACAAGCGTGAATAGTTGTGACAGCACCTATGCATTAACTTTAAATTTAAACCCCACATACACATTCACCGAAACACAAGCCATTTGCAGCGGCGACAGTTTGCTGTGGCAGGGTGTATACAGAAAAACTGCAGGAACACATACTGCAAATTATACAACAGTTAATAGTTGTGATAGTACTTATGCATTAACTTTAAATTTAAATCCCACATACACATTCACCGAAACACAAGCCATTTGCAGCGGAGACAGTTTGCTGTGGCAAGGTGTATACAGAAAAACAGCCGGCGTTCACAATGCAAATTACACTACTTTGAATAGTTGTGATAGCACGTATGCGTTGACATTAAATTTAAATCCTGTATATGCATTCGCGGAAACACAGGCTATATGCAACGGCGATAGTTTGCTGTGGCAGGGATTGTATCGCAAAACTGCCGGAGTACATACTGCAAATTATTTGACAACATTAAACTGCGACAGCACCTACACGCTGAACTTTACCGTGAATCCTCTGCCTCTGGTTTCCATTACTAACCTTGATACTTTCTACTGTCTGCTCGACGCTCCTTTCATGCTCACCGGAAATCCTTCAGGCGGAACTTTCACCGGCGACGGATTGCTGTTTGGTTTATTCTCGCCTACAGTAGCGGGAGTTGGAGCCCACCTTTATACCTATGAATACACCGACGGAAACGGATGTACCAACACGGATTCAGTGTCTGTAAATATTCAGGATTGCCTGGGTATGGAAACAAATTCAGAAGTGAAATTATCGTTGTATCCGAATCCAACCGCCGGAGCTTTCATGCTTCAGCTGGACGAAAGCGCAAGCATTGAAATATATTCAGCACAGGGAAGTCTGGTTTATGCAGAGAAATTTGAACGCGGAAAACACGATTTGAAGCTGAATGTAGCGGAAGGTGTTTATCTGTTGAAAGCTGCGAATGATAAGGGATTTGTTAATCACAGAATCGTGATACAAAAATAATATTTTGAATTTTGAATAGAAAAAGGCGCTGCGTGTTGTGGCGTCTTTTTTTTATTTAAATTTCGCTTTTCTTGAGGAATGAATGGAATGAGCTGTTCCCACTCTTTTGAAAATAGTTGATTATTACACCCATTATCACCCTTAAAGATCAAATTAAAAGATACCTTTGTTAAATCCCTGCCGGGATTTCAAATCTGTAAATCACCCAACGATGATCGTCAAAGAAAAGTTAAACGCCTATACAGGTAAACCCATGAAAGATCTGGGCACACCTTATTTTATTCTTGAAATTCTGAAAACAGATTCAGGTTTTGACGGGACGGTTTACGCTATTCTGAGAACAGAAACACCCTCTGTTAAATACCAAAAAATATACGAACACAATATTCAGAATACTTCTTCCACCGAAGCAACCGATCTGCACGCTTATGTTACCGAATGCGAGCTACAAATCAAAGAGCACTGTGCTACCTGGGCAACAGAACAAAATATTGAGAATTATATACCCGAATTAATTTTTCTGAATAACGACAGTGTGATTGGTGGACTGCTTGAATTTTCACCTGAAGTGGTGATTGATTATTTACAGCCGGCAGCCAAAACCAATGAGCTTCAAACAAAGATCCGGCAGCATCGTTCGATTAAGAATATTTAGATTTAAAAGCTGCCGAGAGGTCTCCTCTTAATATTATTCCTTCACAAACTTCCCGGTTACAAATCCTGCTTTGATGATATATACTCCAGCTGGAAGTACTGATACATCAAACAAGCAACTTCCACCTGAAACTGTTTTGGAAAGCAACAGCTCTCCTGCAATTGAAAACACTTGCACAGGTTCATCAACAATATTGTTTCCCAAATTTACTACAAGGTATTCGCTGGCCGGATTTGGAAATATAGCGGGAACCTTTTCAATACTAACATGTGGCTCCACTTGCAGAATCCCGTTTCCATCTAACTTGAGTAAAACGACCTCGCCACCGCCCATCATAAAACCAACTGAACCGACAATAATATAACCATTATCACTAGTCTGTTGAATGTGGTTTGCAGGAGCCCAATCGTCTATATAAAATGACCGTGTCCACATAGTATCCCCATTCAAATTAGTTTTAACTAAATAAAGATTAGAAAGTACTGAAAGATCGTTTGATTGGCCAGCCATTACAAGACAACTATCCCTCGTTTTTTCAATTGATAAAAAAACACCCTGATTAACTCCATACTTTTTTGTCCATAAAGTATCTCCATTTTTATCTGTGCGAATTAACAGAGGCAAGTATGTATTATTGACGGTATCAATAATTCGACCCGCTAAAGCAAAACCGCTATCAGGCAGTTGGCATAAACTATTTATAGTGCCCATTCCTGCAATCGGCATTTCTTTATAAAACATTAAATTTCCTAATTTGTCTGTTCTGAGCAAAGCGGGTTCATATTTGCTGCTGATATTACCTAAATAATACTTACCTGCCACCACAAAACCACTATCAATAGTTTGCCGGACGCAATACCCATATGACGGGTCAGCACTCTCATAAACTTTAGTCCAGAGCGTATCCCCGTTATCATCCGTTCTGATAAGATACATATGAGAGTCACCTGAAGCTGTATTTTTTGAGTAGCCTGCAAGGATGTAACCATTTTCAAAAGTTCTTTCAAAAGAATACGATGTTTCGTCTCTTGATTTTCCGTACTCTTTAATCCACTGTTGATAACCATTGGCATCAACTTTAACAAGGCAAGCCTGTAATCCAAATCCGGTTTGAAGGATATACCCGTTGTAAACGAATCCTCCGTCGGGAGTTTGGTGAATATCATACCCCCCTTCGTTAGTGGAGTTATTAATTATTCTTGTCCAAAGGGTATCACCATAGGCGTTGGTCCTGATTAAAAACACGTCATCGGCTCCCCATGAATTATAATAGTTGCCAATAGCAATATAGCCACCATCAGCCGTCTGCTCAACACTGGATCCGCTAAATGTTTCCATTTCATATACCCGGCCATAAAACTTCATAAAAGAAATCTGGCTGTATGAAATAAAATTAATGAAGAAAAACAAAATCACAACAATTGACTTTTTCATAGGAATATTATATTTTGAGAAGCATCAAAAATAAAAAAAAATTCTACAAAACCAAATCGTTAATTTTTCAAATGAAATAAATACAAATAGGATAAAAACTTTTTATATTTATCTTCCCACCTATTTTTTTATGGTTACGGGCAGGATATATTTAACACGTAATTACACGTTAACAAACACTACCGCTAATCCAAAATCCGCTGCCCAACGTACCTGTACATTTTATATTAGCTGGTGGATATCCATTAATCCGCAGGAATAATCTTCTTTGTATGATCAGAAAAAAATGTTCAGAATCAACAATAACTTTAATATTAAAAACAGGATTGAATTAATCAATTTGCTTCAATACGGAAAATTATTCTATTGCTCTAACTCCGGACATATGATTCCCAAAGACGATCCCGATCTCATAATTTCTTGTATAAAATTGGCATTAACGGATTATGATAAAATAAAAAAAGGGAGGCCTTTAAAATAAAGACCTCCCGGATCATTCAACAGGCAATCAAATAATCTAATCTTTCAAACCATGCCGGTGACCGTGGCCATTGCCGTTGCCACGTCGGTAACCATAACCATTTCCATTTTTATGATTTTTGCTATGGTTGTCGCAAACGCCATCCTTATTTGCGTCCACATAATTCTTCCCCTGAGTTGCACTACCCGTGTGATGGGCTGTCCAATTATCACAAACCCCGTCTTTGTTTGTATCAACGTAATGCCAGCCTGGGGTAACGGTTCCGGTCACAGCCGGGGCTGCTTCGGTTTTTGTTTTCTGTTCCTGCGCATTTGCACTTATTGCAAAGATACCTGCAAAGAGTGCCATTAAAACTACTTTTTTCATGTCATTTATTTTTAGTTATTAATTTTCTCAACGTTCCTTACTTGTATTTTACATTGTGCAGTTGTTGCAAAAGGTATTCTTTTGATTTCACTCCGACAATTCTACTCACTTCTTTTCCATTCCTAAAAAGCAGAATGGTTGGAATACTTCGTACACCATAGTGTGAAGCCATGCGACTGTTTTCCTCAATATTTAATTTGCATATTTTAACCTGTTCTTGTGCTTCGTTGGCAACTTCATTCAGCACAGGTGCCATCATTTTACACGGCATGCACCAGGAAGCCCAGAAGTCAACCAGTGCAACACCTTTGCTTATTTGTTTCTGAAAATCGGAATCCGTCAGATTCACAATTTTTTCACTGTCGGCAACACCGGGCATGCTTTTCATTTTAATAAATGAGTATAAAATGAAAAACACAAAAGCTCCTGCAAGGACAGCTATAATTATATATACTGTAGACATTAAAAAAGATTTTAGATTGAATTTATTTTTATTTCATAAGTAAGCGGCATTGCTTTTTTATACATATGCGATACACCGCAGTACTTTTCCTGAGATAATTGCACCGCCTGTTCTAGCTTGTCGGCAGGGAGTTCCTTTCCACTAAACACATATTCTATGTGCATACTTTTATAGTGTTTGGGATGCTCTTCGGTGAGTTCGGATACAACCCGGACTGAAAATCCACCGAGGCTAACCCGCATTTTTTTCAGTATGGCAACGACATCCATTCCTGTGCAACCGGCAAGCGCGGCAAGCATAAGTTCTTTCGGTCGGGGACCTTTGTTTTCGCCACCCGATTCAGGCATAGCATCAAACAATAAATGATGTCCGCTTATTTCGGCATCAAACAACATGTTGCCTTTCCATTCTGTATGTACACTGTGTGTCATTTTATTTTTTTTACAAATTTACGACAGGTAATGTATGCTGCTTGCTAAAACAGCTGATTTGAATACAACTTCCGGATTGATAGTGCACAGCTTTTTAATTGATTTGTATCTATCTTTGCAGAAATGAAGAAAATAAAAGACAGCGAACCCGGCTTTATTTGCGATATAAAAGCGCAGTGTTTTCAGGACCTGACGGAAGAAGAACAATCATTCATCCGCACAAGCAGGACACAGGTTCACTTTCGCAAAGGAGAGAACCTGAGTAAACAAGGTGCTTTCGCTTCCTATATTCTTTTCCTGATAGATGGGCTGGTAAAGCAATATGTGGAAGGCGATCTGTCGCACAATTTTAATATTCAGTTACAACACCCGGGCGATTTTATCGGAATATCTTCCCTCTTTCATCAGAATACCTATAGCTATTCCACCGTTGCACTTACGCCTACTGTAGCCATATTAATTGAAAAAGACACCATTCAGTCGGTGATGAAGCAAAACGGTGATTTTGCTTACGGAATTATCAGTAAATACTGCAGGCAGGATGTTCTTTTGTATGATATCATCAGCAGAATGATGTACAAACAAATGAACGGTCGTATAGCTGACACTCTTTTATACCTTAGCTCCGAAGTGTTTGCCGGCGAGGAAGTTTTTGTTCATTTATCGCGAAAAGATATTGCAGAGTTTGCAGGTATTTCAACAGAGAGTGCTGTTAAGTTGCTGAAGAGTTTTGAAAAAGAAAAACTGATCCGGCTTGAAGAAAAAAATATCATTATTCTAAATAGAGTTGCATTGATGGAAATCAGCAAGAACGGCTGATACACGCTCGTTAAAAAAATACTTTTTTTCTGTTGGTTCAATTCCTGTTGTAACATTTTTACTTCAGCAGCCGTCCTATGCAAAATCAACAACCATGAAATCAAAAAGTATCTTTTTATCTCTTGTTCTGATGGTCATGTTTTGTACAATGATTCATGCAGAAAACATTGCAAGCGGCATTCAGGAAGACTCTGTCAATTTCACACGCGGTGATGCCACTTATTCAGGAACCCTATCAAAACCAGCCGGAGAAGGAGTGTTTCCACTAGTCATTATGGTAAGCGGCATGGGCCCGCAGGACCGTGATTGGACATTTGCTAAAGGAAAATATAAACTGGCGAAAATTATTACAGACTATCTGAATAAAAACGGAATTGCCGTTTACCGATACGATGACCGTGGGTATGGAAAATCATCAGGCGCAGCTGAAACACTTACCTCTTTTGAAGATCTTTCCGAAGATGTTTATGCTGCCGTTTCTATGTTTAAAAACAGAAAAGACATTGGTAAAATAGGTTTACTCGGGCACAGCCTGGGTGGTATTTTATCGGTGATGGCTGCTGCAAACCACAAGGACATTGATTTTATTATTACGCTTTCGGGCTCCTATCGCACCGGAGGTGAAATTATGATGGAACAGGCAAGCACACTCAAGCGTTGGAAAACCTCTGCCAGCATGACCGATGCGCAGGTGATTGCCAATGGTGAAAAATTTGTACGCAACTTGGTGTCTTTTTCTTCGGGTGGTAAAGGCATTGATACAGTTAAACAAATTTTAAGCGATCTTATTCATTTTCAGATCAGCAAAATGTCGCCGGAAACGATGGCTGAAAACATGAAGAAATTTAAAGACACAAACGACCTGTATCAGCAATCATATGATGATGTCGTTGGATATTATACTTCTCCTCACCAGAAATCATTTGCTGTTTATGATCCCATAAATGACTTTAAAAAAATAACCTGCCCCGTTCTTGCTCTTTTCGGTGAAAAAGATAAACATGTGGTTACCTCTTCCAATATGCCCGAAGTAGCGCTGGCCATGGCCTCCTCTTCCGTAACCGATCTTACAGTGAAAATCGTTCCTTCAGCCGACCATGGTTATTCAACAAGTGAATTAATTAAAAACGGCGAAATGGTACCCGGACTTACTGAGTTTATTGCAAATTGGGTGAATTTTAGAAAATGAAAGGGGTTGTAGCCATTTAATTACAAGCATTTTTATAAACCCGGATCATCTAAAATGATCCGGGTTTAAAATTATTTTGAAAGATTAGACAAATCTTCCAACCCTTTGCACCTTTTTTTCATCTAGAATATAGAAAGTCTGCTTAAAATTTGGTCAGTAAACATCGTATCTTTGATTTTGAAATGTGCCAGATGGCTCAGACACACTAACTTTCAATCCTTTTTGTATGAAAACAAAGATAATTCCCAAAATTTTGTTGATTCTGCTTACGGTCATTTTTTCCTGCAACAAAGACAAATGGAAAGAACCAACCACGGTTGGTTTTGTGGTTGATATTAACCGTACAATGGGACAGGGGGGAAAATTAAATTTTACGAAAGGTAATATTGTTCTTGGAAATTTCATTTTTGACGGTGATCGGGTTCAGGGTGATGATGTTTATTTTTCGAACAACTATTCATCGGGCTTAAATATTTCATTTGATCCCTCTAATGTTCCTTCTGACCTGAATTTCGATATTCCTCAGGGTACTTTTACTAAGATTGACATATCGTTCACAACATCATCTGCTGCCGGTGAAAACCAGATTGTAGTTGAAGGTAACTATAAGAATTCGATGAATAACAATGATTACCCCATTCGATTTGAATTTAAAGCCAGCCAGACCTTTTCCATCACATCGCAAAATGCCAACGGGAATTCCGAAATTATTCTCAAAAAAGACGTCCCAGTTACATCTACTATCTTTTTTGATCCGGTTTATTGGTTTCAGCCTGTTTCGCAGGCCATGCTTAATAATGCAGACATGTTTGATGTCGGCGGCGTGCAGACAATTGTCATCAGTGATATTTGCAATATCAGTATTTATAGTATTGTCGCTAACCGAATTGGTGGAGGTTCAAAAATTACTTTTTAAATAAATTATTTTTGATTGGAAAATACTGCAAACATAAAAAACCAAAGTGACCACGAACTGGTTGAAGGCTGCATTGCTTTTGACAGACGGTGTCAAGAGCTTTTTTATCGAAAGTTTGCAAATAAAATGTACAACGTCTGCCTAACTTATTCAGAAAACGAAGACGAGGCCGCAGATATTCTTCAGGAAGGTTTTATTAAAATATTTCGTAAGATCGATCATTTTAAGTTTGACGGTTCTCTGGAAGGTTGGGTAAGAAAAGTGATGATCAATTCGGCTTTGGAGAATTTCAGAAAAAAAACAAAAGAAAAAAAACATTTGTTATCATACTCGAATAATCAGGAAGAAGAATCGTATGAAGTATTAGAAGATTTGGAAAAACAAGAAGTTATCGAGCTGATTAATGATTTGCCATTTAAAGCACAATTAGTTCTAAAACTATACGCTGTTGAAGGATATAATCACCGTGAAATTGCTGAAATGATGAACATCAATGAGGGAACATCTAAGTCGCAATTGAATCGCGCAAGGTCTTTAATGAAACAAGCTTTAATGAAACGAAATGTCATTTGAAGATAAAGATATAAACCGGGTAAAAGAAAGCTTTGATTCTTTGAACAGAGAAGCTCCGGATTTTGTCTGGGAAAACCTGAACCGACAGCTTCATATTGATAGAACCTGGCTGAAAATTAAATCCCGTTTGGATCGTATCCAGCAGAACAGAAAAAGAAAAGAAATCGCTTTCTATTTTTCCCTGATCTTTTTAATGCTTCTTTCCGCTTCGCTGGTGTGGCTGTTTTCCAAGCGGGAATCATTGTCTAAGGGGAGCCTATTCGTAAAACACTCATATTATGGCCCTTTAGTATCTATAGACAAACAGCCCAACTTTTCTAAAACAAAAAACATTGAAACTAATGCACAGAAAAATCCAAATAACAACAGCCGTACTATTAATACCACACCTGCGTTATTCAATTACTGGATAAATAAAACAAAAACGAAAACAAATGCATCTATAATTAAAACCCTTCCAGAAAGTAATAACGGAGATTCTGTATACGTACAAAAAGAGAATACTACTGTGTTGTTTTCTGAATTAGTAAAGGATTCCCTGTTCAAGACACCCGTAGTTGCATTTAATAATTTTCCATACAGTCCCAGTAGATATTTATGTATCAAGAACAATTTGTTCAATGACAGTTCTCATTTTCCACTCAAGCAAAAACGCAAAGTCTTTTCTGTAGGAGTAATATATGCTTTATCCAGTTCGCTTTTAATTAATGAAGAATTCCGGGCAAGCAATAACGAAGAAAGCCTGACTAGTCTTACACCCGGTTTAAGTTCAGGGTATGGTCTTGTGTGTAATATCGCAGGTCAAAAAAACAATTCTTTTGATTTTGAGTTTTTTATTAAATCCAGACAAAGCCAGCATTTGCAGTATTACGAAAGAGGCAGATATTATAACAAAACAACAGTTCTGGAATACTCTAAAATTGCGTTAATGTATCAGAAAGATTTTTATGTTTTTATGAAAAAGCCTACTTTGCATATTGCTGTTAAAGGCGGAGGATATTTTTCGTATCTCACGAAAGATAAAGTATCACTCACATACAATGATGTTGAATTCAGTAATGTATCATCTGATTACAGCAATCTGGATTATGGTTTAAAACTTTGCACTTCATTTGAAAAAGACGTGAAGCGATTTGTAATGGGCTTTGGACTTCATGCAGAATATGGTATTAAAAACATTTTTACCGGCAATTCTACGATTCCAATGGACTTTAATAATACTCAGATTTTTAATCATGGTGCATACATCACATTCCGTTATCGCTTGTAAAACCTCATTTTAAAAATCCCATAAGTCAACTTTGATATGGGTAAAAGAATTTCATCCTAATTATTTTTTTCTCTTTTCC
>JAZDMK010000340.1:0-2547 GCA_043800975.1 Bacteroidota bacterium
TCATTAAAAAATTACTGATGAAATGAAAACGGCTGGGAGCAAGGTCCTGAATAATGAGCCTTTTGCGTGTGACCCGGTTAATGATTGTCAGAATACGAATGCAGTCCTCATCGGTTAAGTGATGTAAAACACCGGTCATTAATGCGAGATCAAACGATTTGTCTTCAAGTTTTTCAAGTGTGAAAAAATCGGAATGTATAAAATGTATGTTTGAAAAATTGTGCCGGGCACAAGCTGTATCATAATATTGACGGCTTATTTCAACTCCGGTGTATTCATTTTTTGTTTTATGAAATATTTTAGAATAGGTGCCAGTGCCACTCCCGAAATCAATGATTGTATCTTCAGACGAAGCGTTCAATGCCTTGCGAATCGGGCTATAACGAACACCAAAAGTAATGGCAGCACGAATGTTGTCGTAAAAAAATGGTTTTTCCAGAAGATAGTCAATCCATTTGCTCATATTATACTGCTACATTGTGTTCACGTAAAGCATCGTTCAGCGAAGTCTTCAGATCGGTTGATTCTTTTCTTTTTCCAATAATCAGAGCGCAGGGAACCTGGTATTCGCCTGCATTAAATTTTTTTGGATAGGTGCCGGGAATCACGACTGATCGGGCCGGAACAAATCCTTTGTATTCGCGGGCCGTATTTTCTGTAACATCAATCACTTTTGTTGACTGCGTAATTACAACATTGGCGCCGAGTACAGCTTCTTTTTCAACATGTGCACCTTCCACAATAATGCATCGTGACCCGATAAAACAATTGTCTTCAATGATGACGGGTGAAGCCTGCACGGGTTCGAGCACACCGCCAATTCCAACGCCACCGCTCAGGTGAACATTTTTTCCGATCTGCGCACAGGAGCCCACCGTTGCCCAGGTATCTACCATCGTACCGCTGTCAACATAAGCGCCGATATTTACATACGAAGGCATAAGAATTACATTAGGCGCTATGAAAGATCCGTAGCGTGCAATAGCGTGGGGAACAACACGAACACCCAGCTCTTTGTAATTTTTTTTCAGTTTTATTTTATCATGAAATTCGAAGGGACCTACTTCGATGGTTTCCATTTTCATTATTGGGAAATACAGAATGACTGCTTTTTTTATCCATTCATTTACGCTCCATGTATCATTCAAAAAGTTGGAAACCCTGACAATTCCTTTATCCAGCAAATCGACGGTTGAACAAACAGCATCGGCAACTTCCTTGTCTGCTAATAAGCTTCGGTCGTCCCATGCTTTTTCAACCAGATTGCGATATTCTTCGTACATATAATTTCTTTTTGGCAAAAATAACAAAAAGGCAGCATATTACCCATTGTCTTTGCGAACCCTTGAATAGCAGCATTCTTCAATCATATCAATCATTTTATTAATTTTGCACCGATTTACAAAGAATGCCACGGATACTTGCCATCGATTACGGACTGAAACGCACAGGAATTGCGGTTACTGATCCACTGCAGATGATAGCCACTGCGCTGGATACGGTTGCGACGCACGATCTGATGGCATATCTTCAAAAATATCTGGCAGCGGAAGAAGTAGAAAGTTTTGTTGTGGGTGAAGCAAAAAGGCTGAATAATCAGGATACACACGCAACAAAGCCTACCGATGATTTTGTTAAAAGATTAAACAAAGTTTTTCCCAACAAACCGGTGTATCGTGTTGATGAAAGATTTACTTCCAAAATGGCGAAGCAGACTATGCTGGACGGAGGATTGAAAAAGCAGGACAGACGAAACAAGGCCTTACTCGATTCGATAAGTGCCACATTGATTTTACAAACTTTTATGGAGCAGAAGAATATATGATTTTACCGATTGTAGCATATGGCGATCCAGTGCTGAGAAGCAAGGGTGAAAATATTTCACAGGATTATCCGGAACTTGAAAAATTGATTGCGGATATGTTTGAAACGATGTATGAAGCCAGTGGCGTTGGTTTGGCTGCAAGCCAGATCGGGAAACCGCTGCGTCTTTTTTTGGTGGATGCAACTCCATTCGATGATGAATACAATGAAGCAAAAGATTTTAAAAAAGTTTTTATCAATGCGAAAATTACACACAGAGAAGGAGAGGAGGAAGCCTATAACGAAGGTTGCCTGAGCTTTCCTAAACTGCGTGAAGATGTGTATCGTCATCCCAGAATTACGATTGAATATGAAGATCAGTATTTCGAGCACCATATTGAGCATTACGACGGAATTCTTTCGCGTATCATTCAGCATGAATATGATCACATTGAAGGAATACTGATGGTGGATCATCTTTCTTCCCTGCGCCGAACATTGCTGAAACGCCGGCTGCTTGAGATTTCCAAAGGTGATGTGCGTATCGATTATAAAATGAAATTTCCGATAAAAAAATAAATGTTGATTATGAAAAGATCTTTAATTGTTCTGTTAATCTTTGCTGCTGTAGCGTGTAACGTTAAATCGAAAGAAAAACAACGCAGTGAAATAAGTGATATTGAAAAGAAAATTCATTCAGAAAAATTTTCGCAAAAACTGGCGGATGAATTTCTGAAAGCCACT
>JAZDMK010000024.1:0-34007 GCA_043800975.1 Bacteroidota bacterium
TGCTTCGGTTGCGGGTGCGTTTCCATCGGGGCAATCACCTCTTCGTCTGCGTTTGGAAGAAGTTAAATATGCAGTATCAGAAGGTGCCGATGAAATTGACATGGTGATTTCACGCGGAAAATTTTTAGAAAATGATTTCCAATTTATTTTTGAAGAAGTTGCTCTTACGAAGCATGCATGCGGCAATGCACATTTAAAAGTAATTCTTGAAACGGGTGAATTACAATCTTTAAAAAATATTTTAATTGCAAGCAGCTTGGCTATTGCAGCAGGAGCAGATTTCATAAAGACATCTACAGGCAAAATGGGTATTGGCGCAACGCTACCAGCCGTTTTTGTAATGATGCAGGCTGTAAAAGATCATTTTGATATTACGGGGAAAAGAATTGGCATTAAGCCATCGGGCGGTGTTGCAGAATGTGACCAGGCGCTTGATTATTTATGCTTATTGCAAACAGTTTTGGGCGATGCCTGGCTGACGCCGGATTTATTTAGGTTTGGCGCGAGCAGGTTGGCGGATCGAATAAATGAAGAATTAAATTAATTATAATTGAGTAATTTTTCTATAGTAAAGAGAATGCAAAAAAGCCTTCTGTTATTTGCGATATTTTTTATGTTGGGAAAAGTTTCCGGGCAACAAATTATTTTTCCTGAAGAAAGACTTTATCAAAATATTTTTGAGGCAGAAATTATCCGTGAAAAGAAGGTTTTCCCATCCATCATCAGACCATTTGATAACATTGAATTGAAAGAATATAAGTTTTGTAAAGATTCAATAAAAAGAAAAACATGGGCTGGACGAAAGCTTTGGAATGAGAATTTTATTAAAAGTGAAAAAGACAATTTTAGAGTAAGCATAGATCCACAGCTTGACTTATCAATTGGCTCCGATGGAAAGAATCCTGATTATTATTTCAATACCCGAGGTGTGCTTGTTAATGGTGGTTATGGAGAAAAATTTCTTTTTAGCACGACATTTTATGAGACGCAGGCTGTTTTCCCGGGTTATATTCAGTCTTTTATTGATACGTTTCACGTAGTTCCTGGAGCTGGTATACCCAAAGCATTCAAAGTTGATGGAGCAGATTACTCACAGGCTATGGGCAAAGTTTCATGGAGACCGATAAAGGAATTGAATTTTCAGTTAGGACAAGGGAAACTATTTATTGGAGATGGATACCGCTCTATGTTGTTGTCTGATTTTTCAAATTCATTTACACATTTATCAGCGGGATTTCAAAAAGGAAAATTCAGATATAACATAATTTATGCAGCCTTTCCATTTGCACGAAATGAAGGAGATTATCTGAATGGTATGGATAAAAAATACGCAACGTTCCATATAGCATCATATGATATTACAAGAACAACACAACTGGTAGCTTTTGATGCCATGATTTGGAAAAGCAATATAGACAAAGCAAATGCAATCCAGTCCGCTTTTTTAAACCCAATTATTTTTACTCCTGCAATTTTCGAATCGACATTAAATGCTTCATCAAATGGTTTGTTTGGAATTTGCCTGCGTCAGCGCATTCAAAAGAATGTTATTTTTGGACAGTTATTGATAGATGATTACAGGATGCAGGGTACAACTTCAAATTTTCACAATCGTTATGCAGGTCAAATTGGATTTAAAATGTTTGATGCTTTTGGATTAAATAATCTTTTCATTTCATCAGAATTTAGTTTTGCAACACCCTATTGTTATTCACATTCAGAAATAACATCGGGCTACTCAAATTTTAACCAATCGCTGGCCCATCCGCTCGGAGCAAACTTTAAGGAAGTTGTTTTTCGCTTAAGCTACATAATACGTAGGTTTTACGCGGATGCTACACTGATTTATTACATTAAGGGATTGGATTCGGATAATACAAGCTGGGGTGGAAACCTTATGGTTAGTGATTTTCAATCGGCAACATCAATTACTTCTGGGAGCTATTCTGAAAATTCGATCGCTCAGGGAGAAAAAACAACAGTATTTTATCCGGATGTGAAAATAGGCTATTTGTTCAATAAAATAAGTGGTTTCAGAATACAGATGCAAGCTGCTTACAGGCATGAAAGTCAAAAAGAATCTAAAAAAGGTAACTTAATGATCATGATTGGCGTAAAAACCACTCTGCCCAATCATTCAACGGATTTTTAGGCAGGAATTTCTTAATAATTTGAAAAATGAAATTTTGTTCAATGTATAAAATCCTTTTTATTGCGGTTGTTATCATTTTTTCATCTTGCACTCCACTTAAAAAATTAAAATATTTGCAAGATTATGATAGCAAAGTAAGTAATAAAGATACTGTTACAAATAAGATTCCTGAATACAAAGTTCGCTCAGGGGATATCTTATATTTAAAAATTCTTGGTCTCGATGAAAAGACGTTTAGTTTTTTTAATACTCAGGAAATAGGGTATGGTGGTTATAACAACATTACAGTATATCTTAATAGTTTTTCTGTAACTGATTCTGGATTTATTAATATTCCAGTCATAGGTCAGATTTTTATAAAAGATAATACAATTTTAGAGATTCAGAAAAAAATTCAACTGGCATTAGATACTTATATCACACAGGGAACTGCAATTGTCAGGCTTGCGAATTTTAATATTTCTGTTTTGGGGGAAGTAAACAAACCTGGCTCTTTTACTGTATATGATGATAAAATTACAATTTTTCAGGCACTCGGATTGGCGGGTGATATGACTGTTTATGGAAACAGAGAAAAAGTTACCATAATAAGAAATACAACCAAAGGAATAACTGTTAATTATTTTAATGTAAATAAAAAGGATATTATAAAATCGGAGTTCTATTATATTTATCCCAGCGACATTATTTATATTGAACCATTAAAAACAAAAACATATGGTTTTGCGACATTCCCTATAGCAACAATTTTAACTGCTATTTCAACTCTTATTCTTACATTAAATTATATCTCGAAATAAAGTGGATGAAAAGAAAAATTTTGGCAAGGAGGAGAATCCCGATCTGAAGATCGTTCTTCAGAAGATTGTAGTACATTGGCATTATTTTATAATAACGTTATTGTGGGCTTTGTTAATAGCTTTTTTATTCAATCGATATACAAAACCAATTTATAAAGCCTCCGCTACAATTCTTATTCAGGATGATAAGAAGAAGTCCAGAAATACACCTGAAAACTTTATGGGGGATCTTAAACTTTTTTCTCAACAAAAAAATCTTGAAAATGAAATAGGAATATTGAAATCCTTTTCGATTACGAATAATGTAATAAGACGACTTGATTTTTTCGTTTCATATTACAGAGAAGCAAAAGTTAGAACTTATGAATTGTATAAAGACAACCCATTTATTGTTTTATTCGACTCAATACATTCACAACCGATAGGGCTTAATTTCAAGGTAACTGCATTGCCAAACGAGCGGTTTAAAGTAGATGCCGTCGGCGAAAAAGTTGTTCCCTATAATTACCAGACCGAAAAATTTGACGGACCTCCTACTGATATTGCTTTTGAAAAAATTGTTGGCTGGTTTGAGGAAATTAAAACGGATTACTTTAGTTTTAAGTTAATTCCTAATACAGACTATAAAGTAAATAGTATAATGGGAATGAATTTCTCTTTTAATTTTAATACAATTGAGCAGCTAACAGCACAGTATCTGGGAGGGCTTGATGTTAAACCAATCAATGAAGATGCATCTATCGTCACAATGTCTGCACAGGGGACGAACGATAAAAAAATTATTGACTTTCTGAATGAGCTTTCACTTTTGTATTTGCAGCAAAATTTAAATGAGAAAAATGAAATCGCTTTAAGAACAATTAACTTTATTGATAGTGAACTTGAGGGAGTTTCTGACTCATTGGTACAAACAGAAAGCCAACTTCAGAATTTTCGTTCAGAAAATAAAATAATGGATTTGTCGTTTCAATCTCAAAAATATTTTGAAAGCATTCGCGATCTTGAAAAAGAAAGGGCTGCATTAATAGTACAATCAAAGTATTTCGAGTATTTGCGCGATTACGTTAAGAAGAATAATGATTTGAATGAATTGATTTCGCCCTCTACAATGGGAATAGAAGATGTCGCACTTGCGAATTCAATACTGACTTTGTCAAGATTAAATGCCGAACGAATAGCACTTGGAAATAAAGCAAAGCAAAAAAACCCATATTTAATTTCGCTAGAAGCAAGTATTGAAAATACTAAGAACGAATTAGTAGAAAATGTTAAAAGCCTTATTGGAACAAATCAATTAGCAATTGCGAATATTGATAATCGTATACGTGTTTTTGAAGGAGAATTTGGGAAATTGCCTAAAACGGAAAGAGAGCTTGTTGGTATTCAACGAAAATTTAAATTGAATGATGATATCTATACATATCTTTTACAAAAACGATCAGAAGCGGCCATTGCAAAAGCTTCTAATATGCCAGACAATAAAGTTATAGATTCTGCCAGATTAGGCGGCGTTGTTTCACCAAATAAAAGTTTAAATTATATCATTGCAATTATTCTCGGACTATTACTACCAGCTGTATTCATTTACCTGAAAGATTATTTTAATAACAAAATTCTTGAAAAGAAAGATATTGAGCAAGTCTCTTCTTTCCCTGTTTCGGGGCTCATCCCACATAGCGAAAAGCAGGGAATGTTTATGGTATCACATTCTCCTAAATCTATTATTTCTGAATCTTTCAGAGCTGTACGTACCAATCTGCAGTTTTTTACGCAGGGGAAAGAGCACCAGGTAATACTTCTCTCATCAGCTTTGAGTGGCGAAGGGAAAACATTCTGTTCTATTAATATTGCATCAATTTTTTCACTATTTGAGAAAAAAACTTTGTTGATAGGTTTTGACTTACGTAAACCAAAGGTTCATCAGGATTTTAAATTGAATAACGAAGTCGGGCTTACAACCTATCTTATTAATAAATCTTCTCTGGATGACATCATTCAGAAAACGGATAATCCTAATCTTGATATCATTACATCCGGTCCTGTTCCACCAAATCCGGCTGAATTAATTGCTATGCAGAAGACAATGGACATGATGGATGAATTAAAAAAACGTTACGATTTCATTTTCCTTGATACCTCTCCGATAGGTCTGGTTTCTGATGCCTATTTACTGATGAGATACGCAGATGCTAACATCTTTATAGTTCGCCATAACTATACCCATAAGAAAGTATTTGCTTCGATGATCAGTGAGCTGGAAAAAACGGATATTAAAAATATTTCTGTGCTGATCAATGATGTCAAAGTAAGAAATTCCACCTATGGCTACCGTTACGGAAGTCAATACGGTTATGGTTATGGCTATGGTTACGGTTATGGCTATGGTTACGGTTATGGCTATGGAAGCGGTTATTTTGAAAATGATAACCAAAAGAAACAATCTTTCTTCAGTCGTTTATTTGGCAGCAAAAAATCTAACAATACCTAAGGATTTTAATGCTATCTTAGCAAAAATTTCTTTATGCTCCGCTGGCTGAAATACAGTCTTGTTCTTGTTTTCCTTTTACAGGCTATTGCTGCATTTGCTACGCACAATCGGGCTGGCGAAATTACCTATGAATGGCTGGGTGGATACACTTACCGCATAAAAATTATCACTTACACTTACACGCCCAGTTTGGCGGATCGCCCTGAATTGCCAATCTCCTGGGGTGATAATACCTATGACACCATACCCAGGATAGAAGAGTATGTATATCCCAATAATCCTGATATTAAGAGAAACAAATATGAAGGAGTGCATACTTATCCTGGTGCTTCATCCTATACAATTTCTCTGGAGGACCCAAATCGAAATGCGGGGATTATGAATATCCCTAATTCTGTTAATATTCCTTTTTATATTGAAACAACTCTGGTCATTAATCCCTTTTTAGGCGGAAATAATTCACCCCAACTTTTATACCCACCTATTGATAATGCTTGTGTTGGTAAAATTTTTCTTCATAACCCTGCTGCATATGATATAGATGGTGATAGTCTTGCTTATCAATTAACAGTGTGCCGGGGAGAATCGGGCTTGAATATCCCGGGATTTACTCAACCTCCTTCTGTAAATTCCTTCAGTTTGGATCCCCTTACCGGAACCTTGACATGGGATTATCCGCCTGTTCAGGGTGAATATAATGTTGCATTTTTTATTATTGAATACCGCCACGGAATTGAAATAGGTAGAATTACAAGGGACATGCAAATAACGGTTGTTGCTTGTGACAACAATCCGCCCGTGATACAGGATATTCAGGACACTTGTGTTGTTGCCGGGACTCTCATTCAAAAAACCATTTACGCTTCTGATCCGGATGAGAATAACGGTGTCTATGATAATGTAACGCTTACAGCTTCTGGCGGCCCGCTTCAATTAACCATAAGCCCGGCTACATTCACACAACCTGCTACAGGAAATGGTAACGTTAGTTCTCCGTTTGCATGGCAAACGGTGTGCGATCACGTTAGGAAAAGCCCGTATACCATGGTTTTCAAAGCGGCTGATAATGGAGTTCCTGTCAATCTGGTTGATATTGAAACGTATAATATTACAGTAGTCGGTCCCTCTCCGAAATTTCTGAAAGCCACACCCAGTGGGAATACCATACACCTTCAGTGGGCTCCGTATTCTTGTCCTAATGCAGTGAAATTTCAGATATGGCGGCACAATGGCTATACTGGCTTCATTCCAGATCCCTGTGAAACAGGGGTTCCTGCATACACTGGTTATGTTTTAATTGGGGAAAATGCAACCATTAATGACACAACTTTTGTTGATGATAACAATGGCGCAGGACTTATTCAGGGAATTGATTACTGCTATATGGTGACAGCTGTTTTCCCAGATGGTGCTGAAAGTTATGCCTCGCTGGAAGCCTGTGCGATTCTTGTGAAAGATGTTCCGGTAATTACCAACGTAAGTATTCGTAATACCGATCAGATAAATGGTTCTGTTTATATTGCCTGGTCGAAGCCTACAGAACTGGATACGATTCAAAATCCACCACCATATAAGTATTACATTTATCGTTCACCCGATTTTGTTGGATCTGCATTGGTTTTGCGGGATTCACTTTTTGGAATCAACGATACAATATACATTGACACACTTTTAAATACAAAAGACAACCCGCTTTCATACAGGGTTGACTTGTATAGCAACGGTTTATTTGCAGGCTCTGCTAATATTGCATCATCCGTGTTTCTTTCATTAACGCCTTCCGACAATCAACTTAAGTTGACCTGGAGTGAAGACGTGCCATGGTCAAACACACTTTACACTATTTTCAGATATAACAATACCACACTTCTCTTCGATTCAATCGGGCAAACGAACCAGCAAACCTTTGCCGATACGGGTTTGATAAATCATGTCAATTATTGTTATAAGGTGAAAAGCATTGGAGCATACTCTGCCGGCGGCTTTATTGATCCGATAATAAATTTTTCCCAGATAGCCTGTGGAGAACCTTTTGATAATGTTGCGCCATGCCCACCTCTATTATCTGTTACTCCAGATTGTTTCCGCATTGAAAATCTATTGCAGTGGAATAATCCCAACCACAGTTGCGCAGATGATGTAGTATCATATCAGATTTATTACTCGCCAGAGAATTCGGGTCAGTATGAGTTGCTAGTGACTATTAATAGTGTAACTGATACTAGCTTCCTTCATAACGGTATGCAAACCATTGCCGGTTGTTATTTTATTGCAGCGCTTGACTCCGTTCAAAACGTAAGTTTGCCGAGCAACACAGTGTGTGTTAATATTGATAGCTGTGACCTTTACCACTTACCAAATGTTTTCACTCCGAATGGTGATGGTGCGAATGATTTATTTATTCCGTTCCCTTATAATTTTGTTGAGAGAATCGATCTGATTATTTTCAACCGCTGGGGAAATGAGGTTTTCAGAACCAAAAATCCGGATATTAATTGGGATGGAACCAGCAGCCAGACTGGGCAAATATGCCCCGATGGTGTTTATTATTACATTTGTGATGTGTATGAATTTCGTCTGGAAGGTACGCAAAAGCGCAGTCTGAAAGGATTTGTGCATATTATACGTTAAAATTAAAATTTTATGTTTACAGGAATCGTAGAAGACATGGGCACCGTAGTAAAAATGGTGAAAGAAAAATCAAACTTCCATTTTACAATTCAGGCCAGAATAGGTAAAGAGTTGAAAATCGATCAGAGTGTTTGCCACAATGGTGTTTGCCTTACAACTGTGAAGGTTGATAAAAAGAAAAGTCAGTATGTTGTAACAGCTATTAAGGAAACACTTGAAAAATCAAGCCTTGGTATTTTAAAACCCGGTTCAAAAGTTAACCTTGAGCGTTCCATGAGAATGGATGGCTTTGTTGACGGACATATTGTCCAGGGTCACGTTGATCAGACGGCTGAATGTGTTTCCGTGAAAGAGACTGATGGTAGCTGGTTGTACAAGTTCAAATATGACCCCAAAAAAGGTCATTATACCGTTAGTAAAGGTTCCATTTCAGTTGATGGCGTAAGTCTTACTGTAGTTGACTCTGAACCCAATTACTTTTCGGTTGCCATCATTCCATTTACATATGATAACACCATTTTCCATCAGTATAAAAAAGGATCTGTTGTAAATATCGAATTTGATGTGATCGGGAAATATGTTGCCCGCTTGTTGGAGCTGCACCTAGGGAAAGAAAAGAAATCAAAAAAGAAGAAAAAATAAAATCGAAATCATTTGCCAATTGTGATCTTTGATAACGATTGCAATGGTTTTGAATAATATCGTACCTTTGCACCCGTGAAAAATATTAGGAACTTTTGTATTATTGCCCATATCGATCATGGGAAAAGCACACTGGCGGATCGTTTGCTTGAGTGGACCAATACCGTTTCAAAAAGAGATCAGCAGGAACAGGTGCTCGATGATATGGATCTGGAGCGCGAACGCGGCATTACTATTAAGAGTCATGCTATTCAGATGAATTATGAGCACAATGGCGAAATTTTTACTTTAAATCTGATCGATACTCCGGGTCACGTTGATTTTTCTTATGAAGTATCTCGTTCCATTGCTTCCTGCGAAGGTGCATTGCTAATTGTAGATGCTTCACAAGGCATCGAAGCACAAACCATTTCAAATCTTTATCTGGCGATGAATCATGATCTGGAAATAATTCCGGTGATGAATAAAATGGATCTTGACAGCGCCATGCCCGAAGAAGTAAAGGATCAGATGGTAGATTTACTGGGATGTAAAAGAGAAGATATCATTGCAGCCAGTGGAAAAAGCGGTTATGGCGTTGATCTTATTTTGGAAGCAATTGTTGAACGAATTCCGGCGCCAAAAGGCAACCCAGATGCGCCTTTGCAAGCACTTATTTTTGATTCTGTTTTCAATTCATATCGTGGAATTATTGCTTATTTCAGAATATTTGACGGGACACTTTCAAAAAATGACAAAGTTAAATTTGTCAATACAGGAAAAGAATACACAGCCGATGAAGTGGGTATTCTGAAACTGGAGAAAGAACAAAGAAATTCTGTGTATGCTGGCGATGTTGGCTATATAATTTCTGGAATCAAAGAGGCTCGTGAAGTAAATGTTGGAGATACAATAACTCATGTTGATAATCCCTGCAGTGAAGCGATTCATGGTTTTGAAAAAGTGAAACCAATGGTTTATGCAGGTATTTATCCTGTGGATACAGAAGACTACGAAGAGTTGCGTACTGCAATGGATAAACTTCAGTTGAATGATGCTGCATTGGTTTTTGAAACAGAAATGTCGGCAGCCCTGGGATTTGGTTTCCGCTGCGGTTTTCTGGGAATGCTGCACATGGAAATTGTGCAGGAAAGGTTGGAACGTGAATTTGGAATGACTGTGATTACAACGGTTCCAAACGTTTCGTATCGGGTGTTTACGGCAAAAGATGAAGAGCTGGTTGTGAATAACCCCTCCGATCTTCCCGATCCAAGCAAGGTTGCATGGATTGAAGAGCCCTATATACAGGCCCAGATTATAACCAAGTCCGAGTACATCGGTTCGATTATGAAACTTTGTATTGATAAACGTGGGATTCTGAAAAACCAGATATATCTTACTACCGACAGAGTAGAAATTACTTTTGAAATGCCGCTTGCAGAAGTTATTTTTGATTTCTTTGATAAGCTTAAAACCATTTCACGGGGCTATGCCTCCTTTGATTACCACCCGTTGGATTACCGCGAATCAAAGCTGGTAAAAATGGATATTCTGCTAAACAGTGAACCCGTAGATGCCTTGTCAGCGCTTATTCATGCAGAGAATGCATATAATTTTGGAAGAAAGATTTGTGAAAAGCTGCGCCAGTTGATCCCCCGCCAGCAATTCGATATTGCCATACAAGCAAGCATTGGGGCAAAAATTATTGCCCGCGAAACCATCAAGGCATTTCGAAAAGACGTTACTGCGAAGTGCTACGGCGGTGATATCACGCGTAAAAGAAAGCTGCTTGAAAAACAGAAAAAAGGCAAGAAACGCATGCGTCAGATAGGAAATGTTGAGGTTCCTCAAAAAGCGTTTTTAGCCGTTTTGAATATAAATGATTAATTTTTTTTCAAAGTTGTAACTTTTCGTTCTGTCGGTTCGTCTCATTCAAAACAGACAAAGTTTAAATGACCACTTCTGAGTATAATAAATGTGTAGATGAACAGGCTGATGCTGTTTATCGCTTTATTCTCAAGAATATACGTGATAAAGATGAAGCCCGGGATATCGTTCAGGATACATTTGAAAAAGTCTGGATTAAACATGAAGAGGTTCCAGCAGAAAAAGCAAAATCGTATTTGTTTACTGCGGCACACCACACAATGATCGACCGGATCAGAAAAAAGAACCGTCAGGTTGAACTTGAACCAAAGCATGAATATATGCTTCATTCAAGAAATGATTATTCTGATCTAAAAGAGATTTTAAATGAAGCACTGGATCAGTTGCCCGAAATTCAGCGATCGGTTTTATTGCTTCGCGATTATGAAGGATACAATTATGAAGAAATTGGTGAAATAACAGGACTGAATGAGTCGCAGGTAAAAGTTTACATTTATCGTGCGCGTGTTTTTTTGAAAAATTATATTGTCAGCATAGAAAACGTTATCTAATGAACATCAACCGAAATAACTACGAGATCTATTTTCTCGATTATCTGGACGGAACACTCGATCCACAGATGGTTCAGGCGTTGATGGCATTTCTGAATGAAAATCCCGATTTGCGCGAAGAGCTGGATGGCCTTGAACAGTGCAGAATTATTAAAGAAGCGCCAATTCATTTTGAAGAAAAAGACAAACTGAAAAAACAGGATTTTGTTTCAGCAGAAAAAATTGAAGAAACGATTGTTGCTTTTTACGAAGGTGATCTTTCTCAAACCGAAACAGAAATTTTACTTGCAACGATAGATAAGAATCCTGAATACGAAAAGTTATTTAATACATTTTCAAAAACGATTCTCAATCCGGAAAGAGAAATTGTTTTTGACAGAAAAGATCTTTTAAGAAAGCCATTGGGCGCTACTTCCCGCGAAATGGAACTGGCAGAAATTTTAGAAAGCGGCTTGCCTTTGCATGCTGAAATGACTAACAATGCTGAGTTACAGCGCGAATTCGAAGTACTGGGAAAAACAAAAGTGGAAGCCGACACAACGATAGTTTTTGAAAACAAACGTTCATTAAAGAAATTTGAAATTTCAGCACCAGTTGTATGGCGATATATTGCAGTAGCAGCATCCATCGCACTTTTATTTGGATTGTTCTTTTTACTGCGTCCCGAGTCAGCTCAGAATAAAAATTGTCTTTCATCTCACAAGCGTTCTTTCAATCCTGCATTTAATCTTTCATTGACACACTCGGATACAGGCTCTGTCAAGCAAAAAGCCCATCCGGAAATTAAAAATTTCGTGCCGGAGAACAATGTTGTAAACAACAATTCAAATCACCTTGCAGGAGTTATTGAATATGAATTCGCAACTCCACGAAAAGCAAAAATGGAAAATGAAAAAAGAAATATTTCTCCATTAAAAGAAGTTCCTGTTGATCCGAATTACTTTATTAATGAAGAACCCATTGCAAATAATAATACAAAGCCCAATAATAAGGATTTGAATATTGGAACCTTTCTTTTCCACAAAGCAGCCAATGCATTATCCAATGAGCCCAGCGAAGCGGCAGACATTACAAAGAACCGCCGCAGGCTTAATTTCTGGGACTTTGCATTCTTAGGTGTGAAAGGTTACAACCGAGTATTTAATAAAGATGTGAAGCTCCATCCTTCCTATGATGACAATGGAAACCTTTCTGCTGTTGACTTCAGAGCCGGTAAACTGGCCTATTCCCGCACATTTAATAAATAATTTAAAAGTTCTGTAACTTTTGTAAAGGTCGGTGCGTCCTATGCAAAACAAAAACACTTACGTTATGAAAACAACACTTATAAACAAACCGTTCCGGATGATTGCGTTCATCATTTTCTTCTTAGGAATTACCGGAATTGCAGTAGCACAAAACGACGGAAAAGAAAGAACGTACACTGGTGTCACCGATATCGTTGTAAAAGGCTCTCTCGATCTTACTCTTAAAAATGGTGAATCAGGTAAGCTGATTCTTGAAAATGAAAAAGTTCGTTCTGAAGTAAAAGATGGAATTCTTTATCTGGAAGGAAAAGGAAAAGCATCGTTTGACTATTCTAAACTGAACAGCATCAGGGCAAGTGAATCTGCTAATATTATGCTGGATGGCGAACTGAAAAATACTGCATTTAAAATAGAGCTTTCAGGAGCCTCCGAATTAAAAGGACAAATTAATGTAACAGATCTTACAGCTGAACTGACCGGTGCATCAGAAGCAAACATTAGCGGAACAGCACAAGGTCTGCTAGCTACTGCTAGTGGGGCATCCGATTTAAAAGCACAAAACCTTGTTGTAACGAAAGCAAAAATTGTTGCTTCTGGTGCATCTGAAGTGAGAATGACAGTTAATGGCGAACTTGATGTTGATGTTTCAGGTGCCAGTGATGTGAAGTATTATGGTAATCCGGGAGTTGTAAACAAAAGAATATCCGGTGCAGCTGAACTTCGCTCAGACAATGGTAACGCATCTATAGACACTGTTAGCTGGAAGCTGGGAGAAAAAAACATTACACTTTTTAATGATGATAAAGATGATGATAAAAAGGATCATAAAAGAAAAGACGTTTTACTTTCCGGAATAGATCTCGGTATCAATGGATTCCTTACTTCCGATAACAAGACCAAAATGTTACCAGGGAACAAATATCTTGAATTGGATTATGCCAAATCAATTAACGTTAACATTTATGTTCCTGAAGTAAGTGCCAACCTTGTGAAAGATCACATACGTCTGGTTTCAGGTCTGGGATTAGAAATAAACAACTATCGTTTAGAAAATAATTACCGCTTGTTAGCTGACAGTTCCTTTTCATGTGCAGAGTTTGATACAATCAGAACGTATAAGAAAAACAAACTGAACTCTGTTTACCTTACTGTTCCTTTACTTTTCCAGTTTGATACCCGCAAGGATAAAAACGGAAATACACTTCATGTATCATTGGGTGGATATGGTAGTGTTCGCATTGCAGCACATACCAAAAGAATGTGGCTCGATAATAACGAAGTATACAAACCCAAATCACATGATGATTATAATCTTTCAACATTTCGTTACGGGCTGATGGTGCGCATGGGCTATGGACGCTGGAATGTCTATGCCACCTATGCCCTGAGCGAGTTTTTCAAATCAGGACAGGGACCCAAACTGTATCCGTTCTCGGTTGGAATTACCCTTGCTGCAATTTAAGAACTGAAGTTTATCATAGAAAAGGCCTTTACGGGCCTTTTTTTTTTATTTTTGTACAAAACGAATTCGAATGCCTAAGCTGAAATCTTCACTACGAAATATGATTCTTTCACTGATGTTGATATCAGTGGTGATGGCAGCAGCATTGAGTTATGTATATATTGTTACCAAGGAGCCTATTGAAAAAGCATTGCAGCAGAAAGAAGCAGATGCTATACGGAATGTGCTTCCAACATTTGATAATGACCCTGTTAAAGACAAGCAAATGCATGACGGGCTTGAATTTTTTCCTGCTACCTTGAAAGGCGATACTGTAGGTTGTGCCGTAAAAACTTTTACAGAAAAAGCATTCAATGGCCGTTTTGATTTGATGGTGGGCTTCCTTCCGGATGGATCGATAAACAATGTAATTGTATTAAAACAAAAAGAAACACCCGGGCTTGGAACTCAGATGAGCAATGATAAATTCAAGAATCAGTTTCTAAAAAAAGATTTTTCAACATTTAAACTGGCAGTTAAAAAAGACGGTGGCGATGTGGACGCCATTACTGCTGCTACGATCAGCTCGCGCGCATATTGTGATGCCATTGATAAGGCGTATCGCGGATACATGAAATACATTCTTAAAAAGGAACCAGAAATTCCTCAAATGTGTGGGCCGGATGATACATGTGAGTTACGAAGTGTTGAGCCAATACGTGTTGTAATGCCCGGTTTTACAAACGATCCGCTAAAAGAAAAAATCAGAGTTAAAAATGTAGATGTGTTTGTAGCGAAAAAAGGAGATGAAATTATTGGTTATGCAATTAAAACTTCGGCGAAAGGATATATTGGACCCGTTTGGGTTCTAACCGGACTTAAACCCGATGGGACAATTGTTTGTGCATTATCTTTAAAGAATAAAGAATCGGTGGGGTATGGCTCCCGTTTAAAAACAGAACCTGCATTTTGTAATCAGGTGAAGGGTAAAAATATTTTTAATGGACCGCTGGCTGTAAAAACTGATGATGGTACTATTGATGCATTGAGTGGTGCGACAATTACATCAAGAGCTTACCTTGAGGCCATCAATATTGCTGGAAACATTCTGGCAAAAGAAATTTTAAAAAAACCTGTGGTTGCTGATACTACTTCCATCGCGAAACCAATCGATGATAAGGAAAAAGCAAAAAAACTTAAACAGGTTAAAGCCGTATTACCCGAATTTGATAATGACCCTGTTGCCAGTATGCAGAAAGCAGATGGCTGTGAAGTTTATTGCGGCAAAAAAGGAAACACTATAGTAGGTTATGCTGTTAGGTCTGTATCCGATAAAGCATACAATGGAAAACTGACATTAATGGTTGGCTTTAAACCAGATGGCAGTATTAAAAAAATAAATGTTTTGAAACAGAACGAAACTCAGGGTTTTGGAACACGAGTATATGAACCTGAATTCAAATCGCAAATTATTGGAAAAAACCCTTCATCATTTAAAGTGAAAGTGAAAGAGGATGGAGGTGATGTGGATGCTGTCAGCGGTGCTACCATCACATCCCGCGCTTATTGTGATGCGGTTGAAAAGGCATGGAAAGCCTGGAAAAAAACGAAGGGGTTATTCAAATAAAAAAAGGGCTCAACCGAGCCCTTTTTCTGTGCATCAATATTTCTTAATTGATTATCAACTTTTGGTGAGTTTCACCTTTGCTGGTTTGTATTATTAAAAAATAAAATCCTTTACTAAAAGAATTGATGTTAAAAGTATGTTTGTGCGCTCCTACCGCTTCTGTTTCATTCATGAGCAGGAAAGATTTTTTGCCTGTAACATCAAATAAAGTTGCGGTTACAGGAGTGTTTTCAGTTAAAGTATAATTTACTTCAAAATAATCAGCAGCAGGATTGGGAAATACAGATAATTGATCGATGCAATTTTCTTCAATAGAAGAAGTGTTTTCAGTAACTGTAATATTCTCATGACGAGTGTTTGCACCAAAATCGAAACAACCATAAAATTTTACGCTGCCGGTACCTGCTGCAGGAGCTGTCCAACCGAAAGTCCAGGTTTTAGGATTGGTTGTGGGTGCAGAAGACTGAGTAACGGCTCGGTTGCTGTTGCAAAGTTTGGATCCCGACCCAGCGGCCCACGTTCCCTTTTTTACATTGGATGTGTTTTCACAGGTAACCTCGAAGCCTTTTTCACCCGTTCCTGTAACTGTACAGGAAATTTGATAAAGTGTTCCGGGAACATAACCTGTTCCCGGAATATTAGTGCTTAGCCAACCGGTTACTGTAGAAGAAGGTCCGTGTGCGCCACAATAAGCGCAGGTTTTACTGCCGTCTCCGGGAGAACTGCTATAGCCACCAGGAGAACCACTGGTCGAAGAAAACGAATCATTTTCTGTAAATTGAAGAGTGAAAACCACTGCCAGTAGCAGTGCACCTGCAAGGAATAATTTTTTTATCATAAGCCGAGTAGTAAGTTGGGTAAATAGTTTTTATTTTTTTTCTTTTAAAGCCAGTTTGGTATTATAAACAATTTCAGGCTTTCCTCCAATCAAAAAAGAACCATAAAAAGTAACATTTCCAGAGCCAGCAGCAGGGGCAATCCAATCGAACGACCAGGTTTTACTTCCGTTTCCATTCACACCTTTTGCGATTTGATTTAAATATTTTCCATTGCCGACAAGTTTTGTTTCTTCAACGTTTGTAACAACCATCTTTCCAGCCAGCTTGCCAGTTGGGCCCTGTGGAGAAATCTGAAAACCAAATTTCTTCGCTTCTGGTTTCCCAGTGAGTGTTGCAGTTAATGTATAAGTTTTTCCAGGTTCGTATTCATTGCCAGTTGCATTGATAACAATCAAACTGTCTTTTAATTCGGGCTTTGCTTTATGACAACCAACCGAACAGTCATTTTTATCGGAAGGTGAACCTGTATAACCTGCTGGTGTTCCATCAGTGAAACTAAAAACACCGCTGCGATCAATAATGAGTAATCCTAATATCAGGGCGAACGTGATGAATGAAATTTTCTTTATCATAACTTTTGTGTTTTATTTATTTACAAGTGTGAAGTATCTCTCAATGTTAAAACCAATATGTATGCCACCGTGGTTCCATGATTCCGTAGATTCCGTGAAGGCTTGTTTTTCAGCCATTCCAGTAGAATTAGTCAGGAAAACCTGAAACACATGTTTGCCCGTAAAAATATCAATGCCTGCAGAAAATGAATTCTGGATTGTATTTCCATTATACTGTGATGAAATCTGATCAGGTAGAATGTAGGTATATTCGGCAGTCAATGCAAAAGTACGATTCAGCTTGTATCTTGCTGCTGCGCCAATACAAATCACATCGTTCTTATCACTGGATGTAGCAACAAGATTTCTATGTACGACAGTTGGCATTAGCTGAAAACTGAAATTGTCAGTAATCTTTCTTGCAACGATCAACTGATGAACATAAGACATACGGGATGAAAAATAATTGGTACGTGTCGGGTCCTCCCATTTCATGGAATTGATAGCCATGGAAGACATCCAGACCATAGAGACAGGAAAATTCTTTTTGCCCGAACTTTGACGCAGCATTCTTACTTTAAAAAAGCCATCATATAATTTTTGTACCGTGCTTCTGCCAAAACCTGCATTCAGCCAGTCGTTGATACCATAGTCAAAACCCATTCTAAAAGTAGACTGATCAAAACCAAAAAGCTGATAAGGTCCATCGTTCAAGCGGCCCATTCTGTGACACATCTTGAATTCAAGTCTTCCCGGTTTGGTCATTTCAACAGAGTGAGAATTGGCAATTCGCGTTGACATGAATGTGCCTTCAGCAATTTTTATTTCTTCGTCCTGAGCAAAAAGGGCAGATGTAGCAAACACAAGACCCAGTATTAGTAAATTCTTTTTCATAATTCTAATTCCTTATTGAGGGATTCCTGCATTAATCCATGCTTTCAGCTTAGATTTTTCACAATCTGTAAGGGTAACACTTTGATGATTTCCGTCTTTGACATAGTCAAAAAGCTTCATTCCATTGGTTGCCACATAAGATTGTGTTTGGGCATAATTTGTAAGTATTGGTGTATATGAATTATGACATCCATTACATTTGCTGTTAAAAAATGGTAACAAATCGGTATTATAAGTCAGCCCAACAGTATCGCATGAGTTGGTTGTATCACTGCCGGGAATATTGGGATACAAATCTGTTTCATTATCATAGTAACAGGAGTTGAAACTAAAAATCAAAATAAATGCTGATAAGAATAAAAAAATCTTTTTCATAAATTCAAATATTTTTAATGACAGGTTGTATCGTTAACAGCTCTTTGCTCAATCCACATTTTAACAATAGCTTTTTCATAAGAGGATGGTTTATTTTCAGAGGAGAGGCTCCCTTCTTTATGATGTTCAAATGCATTATAACATTCGCTTTCACTTGGATTTCCGGGTTCAATTCCTTTCATAATGTGCTCATAGGTATCATAAGGGTCAACATCGTCTCCAGATGCAGAAGCGCTATGGCAGCCGGGCATAGCGCAGTGGTTTATAAAAACAGGCTGAACCTCTGTTTTAAAACATACAACATGATCTGGAACAACTACATCGTGTTTGCAACTGCTGGTGTTAAATACAAGCAGTATTATCAAAAGTACTGAGGAAATTATAAGGAGTTTTCGTACCATAATACAAAGATATAAAAATTCATATTCACTTTTGTGTATATGAATAAGAAAATCAAAAATATCATTTTTTGTTATGTTTTCGTAATTAATGTTGTCCTGTAATTTAAAAATTAACATTGGTTACCACAGTTTTAGGTTGTAAAAACAATCATTTCTAAAGGATTCATATCTACGAATGGTTGAAATTTATCCATCAGGCTTAAGAATATCTCATCGAATGTAAATTGTACAAAAGCCGAAGTTTTTTTTTGAATATATTTTTGTTAAAGAAAAAACAAAACTGAAACTGAAACTAATTTTCTTATTTTTACACAGATTGACGTATTCTCTATGAAAAATTCTGTGATTAAAAAAAGGCTTGTTCTGATTGTTTTGCTAATGCTAGCGCTTACATCTCTTCTGCATGTGCTGGATTATGTATTTGAGATAAGTATTGATCCCACGTTTTTATTAATGTGTAGAATTGTATCACTTGCTGTTTTATTTGTTTTTGCTTTTTACAAAAAATCTTTAACAACCTGGATACTTGTCAGCATGCTGGCTGGTGCCGAACTCGGGCATGATCTTCCCTCGATTGCTGTTGAGCTGCAGGTAGTCAGTAAAATTTTTCTACGACTTGTAAAAACGATTATCGGCCCTTTACTTTTTGGAACTTTAGTATTTGGAATCGCAGGGCATTCCAGCCTGAAGCAGGTAGGACGAATGGGATGGAAGTCGTTGCTTTATTTTGAAATTGTATCTACCATTGCACTATTTATTGGGCTTGCAGCGATCAATATTAGTCAGGCGGGCGTTGGCGTTGACCTTCCTGTAACACAGGATACACAGCTTATTCAAAGTGTTAAAAAACAAAATACACAGGAAATTATTTTAAATGTCTTTCCCGAAAACATCGCCAAATCGCTTTATGAAGGCGAGATTCTGCAAATCGTCGTGTTTAGTATTCTATTTGGAATTGGTGTTGCACTGGTGCGTGAAAAATATCGCAAGCCGATGTTGGTTTTCACAGAAAGCTTGTCGGAAGTGATGTTTAAGTTTACAAACATAGTCATGTACTTTGCGCCTTTTGCAGTTTTTGCTGCAATTGCATTCACAGTGGGGCACATGGGAATAGATGTGCTTGTCAATCTATTCAAACTGTTAGCTACACTTTATGTTGCTTTGATTGTATTTGTAGTATTTGTTTTACTGCCCATAGCGTGGATTGCCCGAATTCCAGTCTGGAATTTCTTAAAGGCGGTTTCAGAATCAGCATCTTTGGCATTTGCTACAACCAGCTCCGAATCTGCTTTACCTAAAGCGATGGATGCTATGGAAAGATTTGGAGTACCACGTAAAATTGTGTCTTTTGTAATGCCCACAGGTTATAGTTTTAATCTGGATGGAACCACGCTTTATCTTTCACTGGCCACAATTTTTATTGCGCAAGTGGGCGGAATTCATTTATCAATAGGTGAGCAATTGGTTATCGTATTTACACTCATGCTGACAAGCAAAGGTGTCGCCGGAATTCCGAGGGCGTCGCTAGTTATTTTGCTTGGAACTGCCGCAAGTTTTGGGCTTCCCACATTACCAATATTTATCATCCTTGGTATTGACGAATTAATGGACATGGCCAGAACATCCATCAATGTAATTGGAAACTGCCTTGCTACAGCTGTTGTTGCTCGCTGGGAAGGTGAATTTGATGATCAGAAAGCAAAGAATTTCGGTAAAGAAGAAATGCAGTTACAGCCGATCAGCAAAGAGGATTAGTGAAAAATCTTGTCTTTTTTTACATAAACAATTTTTCCAAATTTCGCCAGCCCTTTCATGTCGATGCGTTTCTTATCGCCGACAATAGCAATAACAATGGATTTCGACTGAATCTCTTTTTTATAGAAAGACAAAATGTCATCAAATGTAAGTTGTTTGTAAACTTTCAGTTTTTGCATCAGGGGATCTTCAGTAAAGCCACGCATTTTCCAATCGGTAATTCGTTGCGATAAATCGCGGAAGCCCGGATATTCTGTTTGCAGTGCCTGTTCCAGATAGTTTTTAATATTTTCAGTACGATCTCTTTTCTCCGGCATTTTCTGAATCAGATCGAAGAAAACCTGCAACGCTTCCAGTGTTTTATCTGCCTGTGTATTTACACCGCAACTTAAAAACGCATCTGCATTTTGCCTTTTGGGAATTACATAACGTGCACCGGCACCATAAGCAAGTGATCGATATTCGCGAATTTCCTGCAATACCAACCCCGAAAAATCGCCGCTGAAATACTGATTAAAAGCATCGATGATTGGTTCCTGAGCACAAGTGTAAGGACCGCCATTCACAAGTAGTTTGATTTTACTCTGCACTGCTTTTTTATCGTCTATAAAGAAAATTGTGTTTTCAGAGTATTTCTCTGGAGTCCGAACAACGGGTGATTCAGAAGGTAAACGTGAATTTTTAAAGTCAATGTTTTTGACTAGAATATCCTGTACTCTTTCTAGCGGAAGAGAACCGGTGTAATGTATTTCCACATGATAAGTCATAGCCTTTTTAAAATCGGCAACAAGTGTATCCGTATTGAGGGATTTAATTTCAGAAAGAGAAAGTCGGTGAACAAACTCTGAATTATTTTTGTATTTCACGTATTCAAAAAGAGCCTGCGCAACATTGTCGGGTTCTGATTTTTCTATCTTACGGTTGGTTTGTTCGCCCTCTACAATATTTTTTAATTTGTCTTTTTCAAGAACAGGATTTTCAATCAGGTCTTTTAGTAATACAAGATCTTTTTCAAGATTCTCTTCAATCCCGCTGAGTTCAATAATGAAATAGTCTGCATCGCACGATATGCTCATTTCACAACCAATCTTACTAAAAGCGGATTTCAAATCATACAACTTCATTGATTTTGTACCGGCATAATTCATGATATCGGCAGCATGCGCCATTCGTGGAATGCGTGTGCTTCCTATTCCAAATTTTAATTCAAGTGTAAAAATATCATTGAGTGGATTCTTAACACAGTAAAGAGCATTATCACCATCCAATATTGCAGTTTGCATCACCTGATCAAATAAAATTCCCTTCTCAATCGTTTTTCCTGCAGGCAAATTTTCAAAATATTCGACATACGAAGACTTCTGATCTGCTTTTGGAATAATTGGTTTGAAGCCAGGTTTATCGAGTTTGTCTTTTTTAGGGAAGCCCATTTTAGAATAGAAAACCAGAAAATTCTTTCCATAATATTTTTGTGCAATCCGGATAACATCTGCTTTGGTTACTTTCTTAACTTGTTCGGCATACATTAGTGCATCAAGCGTAGGACGCTTTTGAGCAAATGTTTCAGAAAGTAATATACCAATGTCTTCATTCGATTCCATTTGTGTTTTATGCTCCATGTATAACTGATATTTCACAGCGTCTACAAGCCAGTCTTCGAATTCTCCCTTGCCTAGTTTCTCAACTTCTGTCATGACAAGTTTTTCAGCTTCTTCCAACGATTGACCCAGAATTTTAGGTATCATCAGAATCAGATTAATGCCGTAATCATTCAGAGGCATTCCAATAAGCTGTGCTCCGAGTAATTTGTTTTCAAGATTTAATTTATCAAGTAATCCTGTTTGGTTGTTGTTGGAAAGAATCCGGTTGCAAACATCCAATATCACCTGATCGTTGTCTCCGGCTTTAACAGTTCTGAAGCCAATAATTCCCAGCTTAACAGGACTCATCTTAGCTTCAACAAATTCACGCCCATTGAATTCTTTTTCTTCATAGACTGGAAATTCAGGAACATTGCCGCTTGCAAGACGACCAAATTTTGCTTCGATCATAGGTTTTATTTCTTCGGTATTGAAATCGCCGGAGATAATTAAAGCCATATTATTGGCTACGTAATACGTTTTAAAAAACTGGTACATTTTGGTTAGCGAAGGATTTTTCAGGTGATCCAAAGTACCAATTGTCGTTTGTTGTCCGTAGGGATGTTTGCGAAAGAAATTCTTCAGATAAAATTCAAAAAGACTCATCCCGAAATTATCGGCATACAGATTTTTTTCTTCATACACTACTTCAAGTTCCGCCTGAAAAAGCCGAAATACAGGATTCATAAAACGGTGGCTATACAAATCAAGCCATTTTTCCATTTGATTGGTAGGGAATGTATTGAAATATACGGTTCTGTCCCATGAGGTATTGGCATTCATTCCGGTGCCCCCCATGCTTTTTAGAATTTTATCGAATTCATTGGGAATAGAAAATTCACCCGCTTTTACGGATTCGTCATTAATCTGTTGCTGGATCTTCTTTCGTTCTTCTTCAATCGTTGTTTTTCCAAGCAGGTCGTATAATTCAAATATTTTGTCGATGTGAATTTTTTCCTTTTCCCAGTTGGATGTACCTATCTCTGTTGTTCCTTTAAATAGCATGTGCTCCTGATAATGTGCCATGCCGGTTGCGTCAGCCGGATCGTTTTTACTGCCTGCACGTACAGCCACCATTCCAAAAACTTCAGGTTTCTCATGATTTTCATTAAGAATAACCGTTAATCCATTTTGTAGCTTGTATTCAGTCAGATTAAACTGTTTGCCGAATTCTTTCTGCGCCTGTGAAAATGAAGGTACAATAATAAGACCGGCTAGAAATAATTGAAATACTTTTCTCATTGTTACGAAATTTGCCATAAAAGTATAAAAAAAAGCCCGTCGTAAGCGGGCTTTGCAGTAATACTTATAAAAACGAAAAAGAGAGCGATTAAAGAACGTTTATGCTTGTTGTTATGCATAAGACGCCGAGGTAAAACGAAAAGTTACAGCTTGGGCAAAAAAAAACACCCGGAAACCGGATGTTTTTTTTAAATCGCTTGAAATTAATAAACTTACAGTTTGTTAATGTCTTTCTGCAGTTCGTTTTCTTTGATCTGAATGTTGTTGTCTTTTGCAAATTTTTCCTGCGCTTTTGCAAATTTTTCATCCAGTGCTTTTTCACGTTTTGAAATGTCAGCAGAAATTTCATCAATGCGTTTGATGTCAGCTTCTGTTACATCAGTATCCTTTTTCTTCAGAATAGTGATCATTTCGCCATATTCTTTACCAACAACGGATTTGTAGAATTCGAAAAGTTCTTTGGCAGCGTCACGAAGTTCGGTGCTTCCGTCATATTCTTCCATTTTACTAACGTTGGTGATTGCATCGTCAATAATAGTTTTCAGTTTGCTGTAGCTGGCATCCATTTCAGCTGCATTGCGGCCTTCGAAAGTAGCGGAAAGATCAAGAATAGCCTTGATGATTTTGCCCTGTATGCCAACAATAGAGTCATTATACTGAATTGGGGTCAGTGATGATTTTTTTCCGCAGCTCTGGAATGCAAGAAACAGTACCAGGCTCATTGCAGCAATCGATAATACTTTTTTCATAGTGAATAATTTTTGAATTTGTAAATAGAAATTTCTGGTTTTAAAGCAAAATTAAGAAAAGACTTTGAAACAACAAGCAGTTTTTATGAAAATCGTGAAATCAGTAAAAAAATTAATATTCAAATCTTTAAAATGCTATTTGCTCATATTATCAATATCCTTCTGAAGCGTGTTTTCTTCAATCTTAAAGTTGTATTTGGCTGCAAAATCGCTTTGTGCCTTGGCAAATCTTTCATCCAGCACACTTTCACGGGCTGAGATAATACTTGAAATTTCATCAATACGCGCAATGTCTTTCTCTGTAATTTCTGCATCCGGTTTTTTAAGAATTCCGATCATTTCGGCATATTCGTTTGCAACGGTTTCTTTATAAAACACAAAAAGATTCTTTGCTACATCCCGCAATTCCGTATTGCCTTCATAACCTTTCATTTTAGTTATTTCATTCACGGCATTAACAGTGGTTTGTTTCAATTTTTTGTACTTTTTATCCATGGTGGCTGCATCTCTGGATTCAAAAGTATTTGACAGAGCAAGGATATCATTGATTACAGTAGCCTGAATAGCGACAATGCTGTTGTTGTAATCCGAAGCTGAGGGTTTGCTTTGGGCATTAATAGTTCCAAATGAAACCAAAAGAAATCCGAGGGATAAAAGAATCAGTTTTTTCATGTGTATGTTTTTTATTGAGCACAAAGATAAAGTGAAAACAATAAGGGAATCACTAATTTTCTTTCCCTGCAATAATAACTACAAATTCTCCTTTGGGATTTTTAGAAGAAAAGTATACGATCAGTTCTTCCAAAGTTCCACGTTGGGTTTCTTCGAAGATCTTTGTTAATTCGCGGGAAACGCTTGCTTGCCGATCGTTGCCGAAATACTCTGCAAATTGCTGCAATGCTTTTACAATTCGGTGAGGAGATTCGTAAAAAACGATAGTACGTTCTTCTTCTTTCAGAGCAAGCAGGCGTGTGTGGCGGCCTTTTTTATGCGGAAGAAATCCTTCAAATACAAAACGGTCGCAGGGCAGGCCAGAATTTACCAATGCAGGAACAAACGCAGTGGGGCCGGGAAGACTCTCTACAAGAATTCCTTTACGCACACACTCGCGAACCAGCATAAAGCCGGGATCGGAAATTCCCGGAGTTCCGGCATCACTAACTAATGCGGCACTTCGTCCCTCTGAAATCTTTTCTGTAATTTGTTCTGATATCGTATGCTCATTGAATTTATGGTATGAAAAAACCTTTGTTTGAATGCCCAGGTGTTTCAATAAAAACAGAGTCTTCCGTGTATCTTCGGCAAGAATAAAATCAACTTCTTTTAATATTCGAATTGCACGAAGCGTGATGTCTTCCATATTCCCGATCGGTGTGGGAACAATGATGAGTCTTGGTCCTGCTGCTTTTTCCATCTTCAGAATGTTTTTATAAAATCACGTAAAAGACGAAAATAATTTTCGTAGGCAGTGAGTGGCAGTGTTTCTGCTTTGTCGTATATGTTGTGGTATTCGCTGATTCCTCCCATTGTATAAATATAAAAACAGGGAACATTTTTTTCGGTAAACGGATGATGGTCGCTGATGGAAGCCTTGCCGCGCGCCTTTACCTGTGGCAGATACTTTTTATTGGCATTGATAGCAGTCAGTCGGTCGAATTCATTTTTGCTGACGATAGAATTCACAATCGTTACACCATCGTCCCCGGTTCCGGCTAAGTCGAGATTTATTAAGAATTTAATTTTCCCCAAAGGAAAGAAAGGTTTAGCTACAAAGGTTTTGGATCCTTCCAACCCAATTTCTTCTCCTGTAAATGCGATGAAAACAATCGAATACTTGGGTGTGTTTTCTTTCTGTGTATAATATTTTGCAAAGTCCATCATCATTGCAACGCCGCTGGCATTGTCGTTTGCACCGGGGAAGTATACTTTTCCCATACGTCCAAGATGATCATAATGGGCCGTGATCACAATAAAAGAATCAGGTTGTGCAGATCCCGGAATATAACCGATAACATTCTGGGAAGAGTATAACTCAACAAATTCATTGTCAATTCTTGTTTTTATGGTAAATGATTTTTTTGGAAGAAGGCTGCGCCGAATTTCAACGGCTGGAAACTCTGCTTTTATTTTTAATATTCCGAATTTTGGTTTAGAGTCAGTAACAGTAATGACTCCCTTTGCTTTCAAACCATTGAATCGAACGGCCTCAAACATCTCTTTGTCTTTTTTATCGGTGATTCCTTTTTCATCTACAACAATGAAATATTTTTTAAAATCTGTTTTTTTAAAATTGTCTAATGCAGTTTTATTATAGAATACAGCACTATCGAGCCGAATGGTTTTGTATTTACCGTGTGCGGCGGAAGAGTATGGCATTACAACAAAATCAGCGCCGGGCTTTAGTTTACGATGGTTAATCCGAACGTTAGTTACGCCGGAAAAAGAATTTACAGGAAATGTAACTGTTTGAAAGTAGCCGGTATCAAAGCATTTAACACCCATGCTTTTAAATTCCCTGCGAATAAAGCCAGCACTTTTTTTATCACCGTTGAAATTATAACCGCGTCCTTCAAACGACGGAGAAGCAAGCGTATCAACAATATGACGTGCATATTTGATATCCTGCGCGAATACGAAGCAGGGAAGAAATAGCAGAATAAAAAAAATAAATTTACAGAAACCTGCGCTCAACAAGGTTCCTGAAAAGGCTGACCGATGATTTGTTTTCATTCCAGTGATAATGATCTTTTAAATTGTTTAAAACTTCTTCCGCTTCACTGAATGTCTGGCAGCTGGTCTGGATACGGTTCAGCGCATCGTTGTATTCATGCATATTACCATCGAACAATTCATTAATGAAAAGAAATTTTTCATTGATGCCAATAGCATTTTTTAAATCTTTAATGGGTTGTTTCTGCACTTTACTGTTGAGGCTGGTTTCGGTCTTTTCTTTTGAAATGGAATCATTCAGCGAAGACTGATTACCGGATAGTTTATCTGCAACGGTTGAAGATGCTGCTTCAGAAAAAAGGTCGATGGTAGATTTTTGTTTTTTTGAAGTTTCTTTTACAGTCGTGGTTTCAGTTTTTTCAACGGTTACTTCCACCATTGTTTCCTCGGTAATAGCTGAAACGACGGGTTCAATTTCAGGTTCGGACTCAACAGTTTTTTCAATTACGACGGGAGGTTCAGGAACCTTTTCAATAATCACAGCTTTTTCTATCACTTTTTCAACAGGGACTTCTGCTTTAATTTCCCGCGCAAGGGTATGCGTATTCTGCTTACCAAGAATAACGAGCTTCTCATAAAACTCAATGACATTGTTGCGCAAAAGATCAAGTTCGATTTGCGGAATACGATCGGAGTAACCAAGAATTGTTTCAGTCTGTTCGTTGATAAGGTCCAGATCGGTTTTTAGCTGTCCCTTCAGCAGGTTTTTATCCATGCAGGTTCATTAAATAGTTAAAAAAAAATTACATTTGTCATTGAAAAGAATGATGCACGAAAGTAAAAAAATAATGATTGCCTTTTTCAATACACAGTTTTTTTCAACACAAAGAATACACAATGTAAATAAAAGCACTGAGCTCAAAGCAGAATAATGTTTTTAGAAAATAAAATAAACGCGACACCCCGAACCGGAAGCATTGAAGTAATCTGCGGATCGATGTTTTCCGGAAAAACGGAGGAGCTGATCAGGCGGTTAAAGCGTGCTAAGATTGCGAAACAGAAGGTGGAGATTTTCAAGCCAGCTGTTGATACACGTTATGATGAAGAGAAGGTGGTTTCGCACGATTCGAACGCAATACTTTCAACACCTGTGAAGTCGAGTTCTCAAATACTTTTGTTTGCAAACGATGTAGAAGTAGTTGGCGTGGACGAGGCTCAGTTTTTTGATATGGAACTGATTAATGTATGTAATATACTTGCGAATCGTGGTATACGTGTGATAATTGCAGGACTGGATATGGATTATCTGGGAAAGCCGTTCGGCCCTATGCCGGGGTTGATGGCCATTGCCGAATACGTAACGAAGGTTCATGCTATTTGCATGGGTTGCGGAGATCTGGCGCATCATTCCCACAGAATGGGTGAAAGTGATAAACTGGTTTTACTGGGTGAAACCGACGAATACCAACCTTTGTGCAGAGGCTGCTTTACGAAGATGATGGAAGAGAAAAGCCCGAGTTGATTTTAATCAATTATTTTATATAAAAAAAAGGCTGCTCTTTCGATGCAGCCTTTTCAGTAGTTTTATTTTTTAATTAGTTCTTAATAAAGCGAAGTGAGCGTGAACCGTTTTCGGTAATCAAGCGGCAGAAATAAATGCCGGGAGATAATGCTGAAACATCGACCATTATCTGATGATCGCCGGCTGCTGTGGATTCGCTCCAAAGATTTTTGATGGTGCGACCGGTGGCATCATATAAATCAATATTTACATTGCCGGTGGTTTTCAGATCAAAGGTAATCATTGCAGAACCATTGGCGGGATTGGGATAGAAGCCAAACGCAGCAACACTATTGTTGTCTTCAATACCAATAGGCCCATTCATGGGCGGGAAAATTATATAATCAACCCAGGCAGCATCGGAACCATTAGCCACAGAGTAATCTTTTACATATGACCAGAGATAAGTATGGCTGCCGGTTGCTATAGGATAAGCAGCACGGGCCCAACCTTCTTCACCCGACCAGCTTCCTTTTTCAACTCCGTCGACATTGAATTTCAAAAAATCCCATCCACTTTCAGAACTCACTTTATAGTAAAACGAAATGCTATCGTTTCCAGTTGCAGTCATTGTAATACTAAGATCAGTTTGCTGACTGTCGGTAATTGTACCTGATTTTGCACAATATAATCCTTCGTAAGGAGATGTGCCGGTTATTGTCCATGGAATTGCACTTGAATTTACCCAACTGTAATGAGTAAATCCATTGCATTCCCAGTCTTCACTTACAATTCCCACGGTTGCAGAAAAAGTTTTTGCTACGGAGTAGGGAGCGAATACAAGAGAATCAAGCATAGGTATTGCCGTTCCAGTGGGTGTTCCGGCTGAGACTGTTACATTGTAAGTAGTGGTTTGCGTACTTCCTGAATTCAATGTTGCAATCGTTGATGTTGCCGAATTGATGGTAAGCCATGTACTGGCAGAAGAAATTTTTCCAACCGGATTCGTAATGTTTGTATGTCCTGCATTTGTATTCTGAATAATGATATCAGCAGTTTCACCCGGATCAAGACGGCCGTTATTATTACCCGTTGGATCGCTCACACTCATGTTTCCGATAGTAAGTAAGGGTGCATTTAGGATAATACTGAAAGTAGATGTCCATGTGTTGCTGGATCCATCGGTAACGACTAAAGAAAATAAAGCAGAATGTCCATCGGGAACATAGTTGTCGACGGTGAAAGCATACACATTATTCTGTGTTGAGGTGAGGCCTGTATTAATTGTGCCCCAGGTGCCGGTGCTGTCGGTAATTGTAACGTAGGCATCGGTGCTTCTGAGCTTCGCAGATACGCCGCTGGCATTGTTTATACCCACATTTTCCAGCGTCACATTTAATAATACGCTTTCATTATAATCAGCAAGCGAGTTATTATTACCGGCGGCATCGTTGATTGTATGTGCATCATATACAACGTAAGGTCCGGAAGGGGCAATGATATTTACAGTTCCAATGTAGGGTTGTCGGTTTTGTTTTGTAACAACAACATTCGCTACGCCCGGAACAGTAAATGCAGGGCTGATTGTAATAGTAGCAATCCCGCTTGCATCCGACAATGCAGCACCATATAAAACATTGTTCATACTCAGGCCCACATAGGAATAGGGTTCAGAAGTAACGGTAAAGGTTGTTGCTCCGATTAATATAGCAGGGTTGTACGTAACGGTCATCGCGGGTGGTATAGAGAAATATACCATGAGAGAAGGATCTCCCATGAGGTGATAAATTTCCCAGTAATAATCCAAACTGCTGCCCGACTGTGTCACAGCAAGGTTACCGGCAACGTTCATTTGACCTTGTGATGGAAACCATTTTACAAAAGGTTCGCCGTGGGTATGGAAAGCACGGTCATAGGAACCAAGCGTAGAACTTGAATATACTGGGTTCAGAGTAACGGTGGTGCGATAGCCTACGCCCCAGTAAAAATCTTCATTCCAGTAAGTAGAGTTAGATCCGCCGATATAACCAATGGCTCCTTTTCCGTTAGCGCGCAATAAGGCTTCACCAAAGCATTCAGTTTCATCAAATTTATTGGTCAGACAGCAGTTACCGACCATCAATGGATATTTGTGATTATTACCCAATGTTGCAACATCTGAATTTGAGAAAGCAGGATCTGACCAACCGGTAGGTCCGCCGTGGGCTGTATAGTTTGCAAAACAAACGCCTTCACTTACATTGTTGATAATTGCAGCTGATGAACTACCTGATGCAGGATAAAGGTATGTGTAGCTGGTCAAACCGTTCGATGAATTAAAATAAGTATCTGTTCCGTAGTTGATTTGACCGTTTCCATGAATGGCAGCGTAGCTTCCATCAACCCCTGAAACCATCACACATTTGCTTAAGAAAGTAGGATCAGGCATAAGGTACTGTTCATACTCGAGGGTTTTGTCAATTTGCGGCTGAAGCTGTGCCGTAGAAGTAGCTGAAAAGCGGCCATAATAACAATCGGGGATAAGGTCGCCGTTATATTCGCAATAATACAAATCAGTAACATGTGACCCGGCAGTACCTGAAAAAGCAGGCACCTGAGCAATATCTCCTACAATCAAAACAAAAGATGGTGCAGGATTAGATGGAGTACCGCCGGTGTGTAATCCCTGAAGATAAGCTTTGATAGATGTTGTGGTTGTGCCTACAGCTGGATTGTTGGTATAGGCTTCGATTACTTTAAAACCTTTTTTTGTTTTCCATTGAATGAAGGGCTGAAGGGCAGACTGAAAGGTTATAGGAGATACAATGACGTAAGTTACCGGGTAAGATACCATTGAGTCTTTGGGTATGGATTTATAATTGGCCATTGCCCCAAAAGAAGATTCAAAGGTAGGAGAATAAAGCCTTTGCTTTTCAGAAATGGTTTTTGCTACATCTGCATTTTTATACACAATCTGAACCTGAATGTTTTCAAGTACTTTCAGTTTTTTCTGAACGGGATTGTAAAAAACGGGAGCCACTTCAAGACGAGCAAGCCTTACTCCACGCATTATCCCAACAGGAATCACCTGAACAATTTCATGAGAGAGGTATTCATCTTTCTGATATTCTGTTGCATTGAAAATGAACGGAACCTTTGATGGATCCTGACTTTTAGAAAGAGATGGCTGAGATGGGAAAATCATATTTTCAATACCCAACTCAGATAATGAATATTCTTTTTCGGTGTAGGAAAGAATCTGAACATCGAATTGAGCATCATAAGGAATTTCAATGAGCTGTTTTAAAACAGGAAGTTTTGGAAGGCCGGGCTTAAGGCTTGTTCCAAAATCCGGAAGTGCAATTTCCGTAAACAAACCCTTTGAGGTGTTTACATTAAACTTGTTAAAAGAACCTGATGCATCTACAGCAAAAGAGATCGACTTGTAATCGTCAGAAAAAATTTGCAAAGCCTTTTTTTCCTGATTTTGCGAAAAAAGCCATAAGGGTATGGCAAGGAGCATTAGACAGAGTAAGAATGTTTTTCTCATGATAGTTGGTTTTTAATTATTTCAAAGATAGTAAAAACAAACAAAAAGTTGCATTAACATCAACTTTTTTAGATGTATTTTATTTAATCAATGTTTTACTTTACTTTTTCATGTAAAAACTAAACACATGAAGATGAAAAAAAAGGTGTTTAGTCTAAAAAAACATTTTATGAAATGTATGTAAAAAAGTGTATATTAGCGGTGCAAATCATCAACCTAACCTACAATGAAAAAAATTACGTTTTTTATTAGCTTTTTACTACTGGCAGTTTTTGTGAACGCTGCTAACTGGATTCCTTTATCATCGCAGACTCCGAAGGATGCTAAAGTTGAGCTTATCTCTTCTGATGGATCGACAAGTCTTGTGAAAATCACGCTGGGCGGCTATTACAGCAATCCAGTCGTTAGTGCTGGTCAGCCGATGACTTCATTAAATGTTCCGAACAGCTCTGCAATTCTTGAAAAGGGCGCCCCTGATCTGAGAAAAATTACAACTGCATTAATGATTCCCGATCTGGATGCGATGGATATTTCGGTTGTTTCATCGAGCTATGTGGATTATAGCAACCAGAACATTATTCCATCAAAAGGAAATTTATACAGGAATGTTAATCCATCATCTGTGCCGCTCAGCTGGGGGCAGGTATATCAGCAGGATGCTTTCTATCCGGGAAAACTGGCATCTCTTTCTGACCCCTACATTGTGCGTGATTACAGAGGTGTTTCTGTGAGTGTATTTCCTTTTCAATACAATCCTGTTAAAAAAGTATTGCGCGTGTACAAAGAGATTATTGTTAAGATAAAATCATCCGGTCCTAATGGAGTCAATCCTTTGATTCGCACAAAATCTTTAACGAAAGTAGATAATGATTTTAACTTTATTTATCAGCGCAGGTTTCTAAACTTCGGGAGTTCCAAATACACACCCGTAGGTGAACAGGGAAAAATGCTTGTCATTTGTTACAGTCAGTATATGGAGGCTATGCAGCCTTTTATTGACTGGAAGAAGACAGCAGGAATGCCAACGGAAATGGTAAATGTTACAACCATCGGAAATACTTCAGCAGCAATTAAAACATACATTACTAATTATTACAACACTAACGGACTAACCTATGTTGTTCTGGTTGGAGATGCAACGCAGGTTGCCACTTATGTTGCATCATCAGGTGATTCGGACAATTCATACGGATTTATTGTTGGAAGCGATCATTATCCGGATGTTTTTGTAGGTCGGTTTTCAGCGGAATCTATTGCAGATGTTGAAACACAGGTTACAAGGGTCCTTCAGTATGAAAAAACACCGAACACAACGATTAACTGTTACGGAAAAACGGTACAGATAGGATCGGATCAGGGTCCCGGTGATGATAATGAATACGACTATCAGCATGAGCACAACATTCGTGTAGATTTGCTTGCATACGAATATGCCAGTGGATGGGAGCTATATGATGGTACTCAAACTGGAGCAGGGTATGTGGATGCAGCAGGAGATCCAACAGCGGCTAACTTAACAACATGCCTGAATACAGGTGCCGGTATTATTACATATTGCGGTCATGGATCAGATGATTCATTCGTTACAACCGGATTTTCTAATACTGATGTTAATGCATTAAATAATGTGAACATGCTTCCCTTCATATTTTCTGTAGCTTGTGTGAATGGTAATTTTGTAGGACAAACCTGCTTTGCAGAATCTTGGTTACGTGCCCGTAAAACCAACGGAGATCCAACCGGAGCGATTGCTACACTGATGTCAACCATTAATCAAAGCTGGGATCCGCCTATGGAAGGCCAGGATGAAATGGTAGATATTCTAACAGAGCAATATACCGCAAACATCAAACATAAGTTTGGTGCAATTTCTATGAATGGCTGTATGAAAATGAATGATACATACACATCGGGTGGCTATGAAATGACTGATACTTGGAACATTTTTGGTGATCCTTCTTTAATGGTTCGTACTGATACTCCCAAAGTAATGACATGCACGCATCCCGCATCCATTCTGATTGGTTCCACATCTATGATTGTAAACTGTAACATAGAAGGAGCTTTGGTAGCATTAACAATTAATAATGAAATTATTGGTACTGGAACGGTAGCAAGCGGTCAGGCCAATATCAGTTTCACGGCTCTTACAGCTATTGATACAATTACGGTTTGTGCTACAGCATACAATTATATCCCTTATCTGGGAGAAGTTCCTATTGTGAATTCCGTAGGTGTTGATGAGAATCAAATTCCCGGACTGTCGGTTTACCCAAATCCCGCATCAGGCTCTTTTAGTGTTGAATATTTTCTGAATGAAGCTTCGAATGTTTCGCTTCAATTGTTTGATGCCACTGGAAGACTGCAGAAAACAGTAATGCAGAATACCAAAACGGCAGTAGGATTTCAAAAATGT
>JAZDMK010000110.1:0-9767 GCA_043800975.1 Bacteroidota bacterium
CCTACCGTTACTTTCTGCTTAGCAGCCTGAAATCATGGCAAGAAGTAAACCAATGGGCACAAAGCGTGTTTGCCTTGAAGTCAGAGCCAAACCTCGATGCAGTTTTTAAAGAGATTTTCACAGGAAAAGAAACCACTGATGACAAAATAAACAAGATCATCAATTATGTTCAGGACGAAATAAGATATATGGGCAACGAAGCTGGTTTAGGCAGTATAAAACCCCGTTCGCCCGAGGAGGTGATAAAAAAACGCTATGGCGATTGTAAAGACAAATCGTTGCTATTGGTCTCATTATTAAAAAAGATAGGCATTAACGAATCTTATCCTGCTTTGGTGAATACGCAAATTCAACATGAAATTGATAAACTTGGTCCCGGCACTGAGATATTCAATCATTGCATCGTTACCTTCAACTATAATGGCGAAACATATTGGATCGACCCTTCCGTCCCCATGCAGGGCGGTGATTTCAAAGATATGTTTATAACTGATTACGGTAAAGCTTTGGTCGTTGGTTTATCGACCGACAGCCTTCAAACCATGTCGTCCAGAAAAACGAATGCCTATTCCGATATTGTGGAAGAAATTACAGTAACCTCATTCACCAAACCTGCCCAGCTAAAAACAATTTCTACCCGCTACGGCTATGATGCAGACTTGCGGCGCATACTACTGGAATACTACAGCACAAGCAATCTGTTAGACGATTTGTCAAAAGAACTGAAATTATTATTTCCGGTAGTAAACAAGACCTCTGAAATGGCAGTGGTTGATAATGTCGAAAAGAATGAAATTTCAACAACATATACCTTCGAAGTTGATGGTTTTTGGCGTGATGGCGATAAAGAAAAAAATGAGGCAACTCAAGGATTGTGGATTTTCAATTACGAACCCATGCTGCTGTATTATTATTTTACTAAATCTGCCTGTGAAGGACGCGAATTTGATGCGGCCCTGAATTATCCTGTCAACTTAAACTACCATGTTACTTTCAATTGTCCTAAAGAAATATTAATCATGGATAATTACTACGCCAATGATAATGAATCTTTCTTTTTTGAGCAAAAGATAGAACAATTGAGCAGCAAATCGTTTCGGATAGATTATAAAATCAAGACAAAGGCTAACTACATCAAAGCAAAAGATTATAAAAAAATATGCGAAGAAAAGAACAAAATAGTCGACAAGCTTCCTATAGCCATTTACTTCACAAAATAAAAGAATTGATCAATGAATAAAATATTGTTTTCTATACTTCTGCTCATCACAATGGCACCTGCGGTTTTGGCCCAGGATACCATCAGGATATATTACGACAGCAAATGGAAAGAAATATCAAATAAAGATGATGCTGTTTTTTATCGAAAAGCATGGGCTGTTGGAAATAATAACTGGATAGCCAACGATTATTATATCAACAATAAGATTCAAATGACTGGCACCTTCAAATCGAAGAAAATGGAAGTAAAACACGGCCATTTTACTTATTTTTATGAAAATGAAAAGAAAACATCAGAAGGGAATTATTTTGAAGACAAATTTGTCGGGTTATGGACCGCCTGGTTTGAAAATGGACAAAAGAAATGGGAAGGCGAATACAAAGACAATGTACCCGACGGAAACTGGAAATACTGGTATGAGACCGGTGAAATAAAATCTGAAGGAAAATACCTGAACAATGATAAATCGGGAGTCTGGAATCACTGGCATACCAATGGGAAGCTGGAATGCGTTGAGACCTTCACAAAAGACGGAAATTCAACTTTTCAGTCTTATTACGAGACCGGTGAAAAAAAATCAGAAGGAAAATACCTGAACAATAATAAATCGGGAGTTTGGAATCACTGGTACACCAATGGGAAGCTGGAGTGCGTGGAAACCTTCGCAGAAGGCGGAAATTCAACTTTTCAATCCTATTTCGAGAACGGAGCAAAGAAATGTCAGGGAATTATAGAGAATTATCTGCCTGACGGCCTTTGGAGCTATTGGAACAGCGACGGAAGAATTTTCTTAAAGGGTAAATTCGAACGCGGCTTAAAAACCGGCGAATGGACAAGATACTTTCCGAACGGAGAAGAAATGAAGTTACAATTCAAATTCGGGGTTGTTGAAGGCAAAGAGTTTGGGGGTGTTGAACTAAGCGAATAAGCGGGTAAATTTTTGATAAATTTTATTGCCTTGTGATTTTTTAAAAGGTAAAAGGTTTATTAATTTTAAAACAAATTTTATCATTCCAATAAAAGAGTTAGTTGCAATGCTAAAACGACAGACAATGAGACGACATATAATCTTCTTTGTACTTTTTACTCTGGGACTTTTTTCCTGCTCAACATATAGAGAAAAGAGTAAAGACACTGCAGATGTGCCTTTCAGTGAATTTCTGAAAAAATTTAAACTGTTGCAATTGCCTTTGACTTTCCGACAAAATCAAACCATCGAAAAAGGTTTACCAGAATATAATGAGAATAGTATAGACACATTATTTGTAAAAAATTATGGCAAGCAATCAGTATACTATGGAATGCTTCCAGACACAAGTAATTATTTTGGTCTAATTTTCATTCTCGCTGGTGTGCAAAATTCACCTCCCGTTTTGAAAACATATGACAAATCGGGAAAACAAATAAGCGAAGCATTCTTACATTGTGGAAATTGTATTGCGGGACTTGACATTGAGTGGTGTTCTTCAACCGGCATCATCAAAAATGACTTGACGATTTATAGTGTTGACACGATAAAAACAATTAAACACGACAACTCGCTGAAAGCGATTAACGGCACAGAAGAATATTACATGATATACAGAAATTGTAAAATAAACCCTAACGGAAAAACTACAGTGCCTGCTGAGCAGAAAAAAAGTTTAAATCACTGAACTAACTGACTGCTGAATTTATAAGATATCCACTGTACTGAGAAAAGGGTAAAGTTTTTTTTAATTGAAACATTATCTCATTTGCTCAAGACACTGAGACCCGCACATTAGGAGCGCTAGTCCCAAGCCTACCTGCTCACAACAAACCGCGCTACTGCCTTCTTGCTTCCCTGTGTTATCACACAAAAATACATGCCGGGCGATAATGTTTTTGTATCAACGTAAGCAGAGTTCTTTCCAGCGGCTGCATTGGTAACCACAAAAGATTTTTCGTTCTGTCCGATCAGATTCAGAATATCCACCGTCAGATTTCCGTTTTCTGTTACCGAATAAATCAGTTCAAACCCATCGGCAGAAGGATTTGGGAACAGCAAATGAATGCCGGGTTGGTTGTCTGCAAGGTTGTAATGATCATCCACCGCTGCTACTTCATCATAGTGATTGATCAAAAGCGTATCGATAAAATTCTTCGCACCGCTGTAGCCCATATAATACAAAGGGAAGCTCAGGGTTGTAATTTCGAAAGGAGAATTTTTCTGAATTCCGACAGGCTCGCCATTCAATATTGCCTGTGCCGATCCTGACGCATACAATGAATGATATTCATAAATGGTATCAACGCCGGCAGCAGGGATAATCGCTTCCACATTGGAGAAATGATGCATGTTGGTTGCCGGTGTTTTCAAAGTATCAACGAAAAGTGTATCGAAGGAAGCATCAACAGGAAGTGCACTCCAGAACTGATTGTTGGAAGGATTTTTTACAGATTCAATTCCGCACACATCAAAAATAAACTGGGTCGGATAAAAAGAAACCGGATAGGTAACATTGTGCATGATGCTCTTTGAAAGCTTTTCCATGGTGAACAAAACATGCCCGCCCTTTGAAAGATAATCACGAATCAGGTTTTCTTTTGAAAACACAACATTCGACATAAGCGCAAGATTGCTGTGCCAGATGATGGTTGAGTAAGTTGCGAAATCAGCAAGGTCCATATTGAGACTGGCCGATGCATCCATATTGGTATGGGAATAATTATTCAATAAAAGGTCGTAGTATGCATTCACCTGAACATCGGTTGGACTTCCCACACCTCCATGCGAATCGTTCACAACCAAAATTCCCTGATCGAAAGAAAGAACCCGTGCACGAATCTGAGTTGTAAGAGGACTTTCATTTAAAACACTATCAATGGCACTGATTTCATAATAATAATAAGTGTGAATCACTGCAGTAGGATCAATCCATGCCGTATCGGGAACAGGCGTGGTGTTTACCTTTACAAAGCCGGTTCCTGAAGTTGAGCTGCGATATACATTATATCCCAGCAAATCGTTTTCATGATTTTTGTTCCATCCGATTTTCAATTGCTGAAACACGGAAGCATCTTTTAAACCGGAAGGAGTAAGCGGAATTGTCAAAGGTGTTGCCGACAATTCTACCAAAGGGCTCAGGTTTGTATCTGCATCAACAACAGCTAAACCCACAAAATATTCAACGCCCTGGGTTAGCCCGGTCAGAAGCATTGTTGTATCGGTTGTATTATATTCATTTGCGTAGCTTCCGGAAGTTGTTCCAACAAATAATCTATACCCTGCAACATCCGGCGTTAACGATGTATTCCATTTTGCAAGGAGCGCTGTTCCTGTGCCAGCATCCTGCAAAGTATAATTTTTAATTAAGGAAGGCGAACGGTCGGCATTGAGCAAAGTCGCTGCTGCCAGACGAATGATCTCGGCACAATAATTTACATCACAGTTTGCGAGCACATCATTCACAGAATGATAAACGGGACTGAATTCGTTTTCTTCAAAATACAAAACGGGATATCCAGCGGCCCAAAAGGGATAGCTGTCGGAACCCGAACTGTTGTTCCATTCATCAACGGGGTTTAATGCAGTAAAATCAAGTGCCAGCGAATGTGCCATGGCAACCGCCCAGTCGCAGCCATCATAATTATTCAATGTTACATTCCATGCAGAGGGCACAGCTGTGTTGTTGCTGATCATATCGGTATTGATCATTAACTGTATATCGGCAGAGGCTCCCAGCGATTTGAAGGCATAGTCGAAACTGCCATACAAACCCAACTCTTCCGCATCAAATGAAATTATTTTAATTGTTTTTTCGGGAACGTATTCCTTGTGCATAATGGCACGTGCAATTTCAAAGTTGCATGCCTGCGAGGATGCATTATCATCAGCGCCTGGTGCAAGTACCATTGGGTTTCCACTGGAGTATGAATCGTAATGCCCGCCTACAACGATGATTTCATTGGGGTTTCCTGAACCCAGAATGGTCGCAATCACATTATGTCTCCAGACTGTATCGGTTGATCCCCAAACATCCACTTTGAACGAATCAACCACAACGTCGATAATACCAAGCGAAAGGTACTTTTGAATAATCCAGTCGCGCACTGAATTATGATTCGCTGCAAAACAAAAGCGTGTGCCCATATCCTGCAAACTCTGAATAATTGATGACACACTATCGGGATTGATTTCTGCAAGAAATGCAGTAATCATCGTATCCAGCGTGTAGCTTTTATCCTGTTTATAAATTTGTTTTCCCTGAACAGCTGTATGCTTTTTCAGATTCGAAGGGAATTTCTGTAGTTGTGCAGGATCAAAATTTTCCTGTGCACGAATGGAAACTGCTGCTATCAGCAACAAGAACAATAAAGTAATTTTTCGCATAAGATCAGTTTTAAAATTTTTCACAAAGTAAGTATTATTTACAATCAACTCTTTATCTTTTCAACAAACAGGCATAAGCGTCGGGTCCTGTATTAAACAATAAATCTAAAACACTCACATTCGGAACAAAGCCATTCTTCTCTTCAAACACCTGCCGGTATTTTACTTCCGGATATAAACTAATGTAATCTGCAGGATTCTTTTTATCAAATGCATTTCTGAAATCGTAATTAGCGCCATCACTTTGAAAATATTCTGTTGTTTCATCGAACTCGGTTTTCAGTCGCAGCATTTTCTTAAACAACAATAACAAAGCGAAGTTGAGCTCAGCCAGAAAAGTAAATTCCTGATTCAACACATCTGAAAAATCATCCGAATAAAACTGAAAAAAAGGAGATTTGCTGTAGGCTGACTGTAAGGTTTTGAGATGATGCTTTTGCCATGCGGAAGACTGATCAATCAGAATATCGCAGGTGCGCGAATTATTTTTTCTTTCTTTCAGCGGGACAGTGAGAATTTGCATTCCTCCGGAAGCACAGATAACACAACGGTTTCGAATGGTTTGTTTGGGAAATGTTTCCTGCGTTTCAAGCAATGCTTTCTCTTCACCGGCAGCGAGCTGCATCCAGGGAATGGGCGGACAATACGAAAGCGGAAGGATCAGCGGCTGCATCAGGGTGTAGATTTTAAAATTCTATTCCAGCGGAATCTGTTCAGAAAGGATGATTCACTTTTTTCCATCGAAAACAAAATGCCATTTACTTTCCCGCAAATATGACTTTCGGGAACCGGGCCCCAGTATCTTGAATCAGCAGAATTACTGCGGTTGTCGCCGATCACAAAAAAATAATCCATCGTAAATTTAATTTCGGTAGTTCGTTTTCCATTCACAATAAAACAATCCTTTTCAAACTGAACTTTTTTATTCTCATACTTTGCAATCAGACCCGCGTATAACAAAAAGTTTTTTTCGTTTGCTTTCACAATCATCCCGCGATACGGAACTGTGAACGGACCAAACCAGTCGCGGTTCCATTTTATTTCTGCATTATTAGGAAAAACAGATTCATCAGGCATTCCGGGCAAGAGCATTTCTGGAGATACATCGAGGACACCATTTGTTTTGCGAAATTTCTCAACCTCCGCACTGTTTAAGGAAAACATATAATATCCCGGTTGCGCCAGCGGGCCACCGTCTTCCAGCTTCATTTCTTCAATGCTCAAATGCACGGCTGGCGAGGCATCGGTTTGAATAATATAATTTCTTCTGCAGGAAACCGGATCTGAAAAACGTTTGTTGTTTATATAAATCATCCCGGCTTCGATGCGCAGCACATCGCCGGGAAGCCCGACACAGCGTTTTACAAAAACTGGTTTATTCAGTATTTCATTTTCGCGCGATGCGGGATAATTAAATGCAATGATTTCATTTCTTTCCAGACGTTGAAATCCGAACAACCTGACAACACCCGATTTCAGAGAGTTCTGGCTGCCTTCAAAAATTTCAGCAATGGGAATCGTGTACCAGTCGGCCTGATCGCGAAAGCCAAAGGAATAATTACTGATAAAAACGGCATCTCCCGGAATTATACAATCCTCCATGGACGCAGTATTAGCATCAGAAACGGTATAGCAGGAACGGAATGAAGAGACGAGGATTATTGCAATTGCAAAAGCCCTGATCCATTCCGATGATTTTTTTCCGGGAAACATTCTTATAAAAAAACCAAAGATAAGGCTTTCGCCTATCAGGAATGATGCACTAATAAAACAAGAGATTATTTTTTTTCCAGCAGGGCAATTTTCTGGAGCAGCATTTTTTCTTTTTGCATGCGTTGGCGTACAACTTCAATCGAGAACCGGATATCTCTTTCAATAAATGGTTTCACGATATATCCGTATGGTTGAACTTCCAGCGCTTTTGTAAATGTAATGTCATCCGAGTGCGCCGTGATAAAAATAACCGGCAAGGAGAAAAGATCTTTAAACTTTGAAGCAATGTCAATTCCACTCATGGAACCTTTCAGAGAAATATCGAGCAAAACCAGATCAGGCATTTCTTTGGCAACGCTTTCGAGTGCTTCCTCACCGGAAGAAACTACCCCTGTGACAGTATATCCGAAAGATTGAAGCTTATGCCGGATATCTATTGCAACGATAGCCTCGTCCTCTACAACCAGTATTTTTAATTCTTCAGTCAAAGTATTCAAAACTAATCAATTTGGCAAAATACGCACCTGTAAAGGCAAAATATTTCGATGTAAAATTAAAAAAATATCATTAAGATCAAATAATGGATTCCCTTATTTTCAATAAATCAGGTTAAATAATCGGTTCCATCGTATTTTACCAAACCAGGATTCATCCGGATCCAGTGAAAGCCAGATGAATACAGCTTCACCAACCACATGATCTTCGGGAACAAAACCCCAGTAGCGTGAATCAGCCGAATTATGGCGGTTATCACCCATCATCCAGTAATAATTCATTTTAAAGGTATAGGTTTTACATTCTTTTCCGTTGATCAGAATTTTTGCACCCTCTATTTTAAAATCATTTTCTTCATACACATCAATTATGCGTTTGTAGAAAGCAATATTGGAAGTATCAATATTAACCGTTGCTCCTTTTTGTGGAATAATAAACGGACCGAAGTTGTCGCGATTCCATTTGAAATGAGGATTCTGCGGAAACATACTCGGATCATAACCTTTGCAGATTGCATTTTGTGCTAAATAAAACTGCAACATTTGAGGCAATGCCGATCGGTTCCAGGCTGAATCACCTACGTTTTGTACAAACTCAACAAATGTATTCTGCTTCATTTCATTTGCAACCCCATTAGTAAGTGGAATTATGCAATAATCTTCCAGGATTTTCATTTGATCCGGATCATTACTATTCCAGTTTCTTTCCCAATTATTCACATCCTCATTGGAAACCATGTTTCGTTTAAAAAACTTTTTATCGATATATGCGCCTTCCTTGAATTTTATCAAATACTGATACTGCATTTTTTCAGGATTTTCGCCGGGTACGCCATTGACGTATAATTGCCTGTTTTTATTCTCAATTTTATCACCGGGCATACCCACGCAACGCTTAATATAATTTTCGCGTTTGTCAACCGGACGGTAAATGATTCGGCCAAACACCTGCGGATTCGACATTACCTGATCACGACCATTCTGACGGCACAATGAATAATAACTCTGGTTTTGCACTTTTGTGCAAACGGTATCTCCTTCAGGGAAATTAAAAACTACTACATCGTTTCGCTCTACATCGCCCAATCCCCATAGTCTGTCGTAGGGTAATGTAATCCATTCCAGAAATGATTTTGCATCTTCTGTAAAAAACATAGTATGATGCGTAAACGGCATCGACAGTGGTGTGTTGGGCACGCGCGGTCCGTAACTGACTTTACTTACAAATAAAAAATCTCCGATAAGCAATGATTTTTCCATCGAAGAAGTTGGAATTGTAAATGCTTCAAATAAAAGTGTGCGAATAACCGTTGCAGCAACAACAGCAAAAATAATAGCATCGGCCCATTCCTGCACCCTTGTTTTTTTACGTTTGGGCAATTCGTCGGGTTTGTAATATTTGAGTTTCACATTTTTCGCGAAACCCAGATAAGGCAGATAGAAAAAGGGAAACAGCACGCCCAATGCCTGGTGTTTATATGATCTCAGGTTGAACATTTTTAAAAGTTCAAGCACAAAAATAAATGCCATGAACAGATTCAGGTAAGGGATTAAAAAGAAAATAATCCACCACACAGGTCGTCCGGTTATTCTTGTCCAGACATAAATATTGTAAACAGGAATCAGGGCTTTCCATCCCGGCACTCCGGCTTTTTCATACAGTTTATAAGTCCCGATCAACGGGAGAACGATAAAAAGTAGTGTAAGAATTGCAGCTGTCATGATATTCAATTAAAGATTCAACATGTCGTTCATTGTAAATATTCCTTTTTTTCCGGGAAGCCATTCAGCAGCCTGTATGGCACCCAGCACAAAGCCTTCGCGAGAAAAAGCGCGGTGACTGATTTCAATCTGATCAACCGAAGAAGTATAAAAAACGCGGTGCTCACCTACTACGTCGCCTTCTCTTTTTGCAGTAACCGGAAGCACGCCGGGTTGCGCATCATCCAGTTTCCAGGTTTGGTAGGCAGGATGATTTTTGATA
>JAZDMK010000063.1:0-4183 GCA_043800975.1 Bacteroidota bacterium
TCTATTTATTTTACCTGTGTTCTCATGTGTCGTCCGTTGCGACGGACTCTGCTCGTATGTTCGTATCAATTCGTACTTCGATGAAACGGTTCTTTCTATGTGCCAATGTTTTCCTATGTCCCCTATGTGTTAAAGAAAACCTAAAAGTCCTCCCACTGCAAAGTATTCGCAATTCGTACGTTCGTATTCATTCGTACATAGATGGTTCTATTGTTCATTTGTTCAAAAAGCTTTGTTGCTCAATTATGTTTTCACTGCACGTTTGATCAAATAGAATGAATGAGTGAAAACGTAGATGTTTTAAATTTCACTCCATATTTCTGGAAAAACATGGAATTTTCAGAACATTACACCACAACAACTTAAACCGATTTAAAAATTTACACATTTACTTATTTCAATATGTTAATTTTTTATCTTTGTTCCAAATTCAAAGGAGCAAAATGGTTGCGCATGCCTGCAGCCTTTTTGTAGTTCAAAATAAAAAACCAAAAAAAGCAAATTGATGAAAAAGTTTTTACTCCTTCCGTTCTCAGCACTATTGCTTCTCAGCTGCATAAGCATTAAACGTTCCTATGCTGGACCCGGCGATACCACTGTGGTGCAGACGTTCACATTCGGCTCACCCCAGGATGCATGGTTTGTGTTTCCGAAAGATACGGTGCGCTTCGAAAAAATTCTCATGCAATATACACTCAAGTGCAATCCTGCGCAGACGCCCGCCTGCGGAGAATGGGATTATCTTACCTATACATACCTCTACGATCATACTGGCCTCATCGATTCTTCGGTGGTGCATCAGCCCACCTTTCTGGTCAACGGAAATGTGATGGATACTGTGATTTATTCCAACATACCCACCTGGCAATATTCCACAGCATGGCAATATAATATTGTGCACGATGCCACCACATCGCTGAACACATACACCAGCGGCACAGGCAGCATTGCCGATGCAAAACCTTTTAAAACTTCCGATCCTGTGGCACGCACACAGTACTTATGGAAAGCTTCAGAGCTAAGCGCAACCGGCATGGGCGCAGGCGATATCACAGGCATGCAGTTTAATCTGGCATCGCTCGGAAGCCGCATGAATAATCTTTCGATACGAATAAAAACTACATTGCTCGATTCGCTTACACAGGGAACATTCGAAACAACGGGCTTTACCGAAGTGTATCATCTCAACACGCAACTTCTTTCCACCGGATGGAACAGCCTTCAGTTCAATACACCCTTCAGCTGGAACGGAACTTCGAATCTGATTATTGAAATCACATTTGACAATCCCGCTACAGGAACCACGCACAGCCTGCTTTCGACCGATGTCGGTTACCATGCAGGATTGTTTAAATCGGGTGACGACCGTGCAGTTTTGTTTCACAGCGGTGCTTTCATCAATGCTCCGGTAAATGATTCATTGCTTACACTTGATTCTGTCATCACGGTTTCTTTCTGGGCCTATGGCAATCCCGATCTGCAGCCGCAGGACGGAAGTAGCTTTGAAGCTATAGATTCTTCATCGAACCGCGTGATCAACGGGCATGTTCCCTGGTCGAACAACAGTGTGTACTGGGATGCCGGAAATTCAGGCGCATCTTATGATCGCATCGATAAGGCAGCCACCACGCAGGATACCGAAGGGCAGTGGAACCACTGGACCTTTATTAAAAATGCGTATACCGATTCCATGAAAATTTTTCTGAACGGAAATCTGTGGCACAGTGGGAGTGGTAAGACCTATGGCTTTTCAAAAATGAAACAGTTCCGGATTGGAAGAGGAAACTGGAGCGGATCAAATTCGTTTGAAGGTCGCCTGGATGAGTTTGCTGTATTCAAAGCAGAGCTGGAGCCTGCTACGATTCGTTCGTACATGAACAAAAATATTGATGCTTCGCATCCCTTTTACAATAAGCTTTTCCTGTATTACCATTTTGATGACGGGAACAATGTAACCGCTGCAGATGCCGCCCCCATTGCCAACGACGATGCCACGCTGATTGCTGTGGATAATTCATTAAAGAACTCGAGCGATCTTGTATATGGTTTATCGCAAACAACGATTCGCCCCAATGTAATTTTCGAACAGGGTGTGTATACATCGCATATGGATTCTGTGCTAGTACAGGATTCAACCGTGAGCATTCCCATGCAGATTGTCATGTACAACGACTCGGTTAACAATCCGGGCGTAGCTGTTGATACAATGACAGTGTGGCCCGCCGGATATTATCATTATAGTTATGACGCACTCGGAAACATTGTGGATTCAGTGCTTGTCGCTTCAACCGGCAGCATGGGTCTGCTTTATTACGACTGGTACACACACTTTCCGCAAGTGCTGCGATACGAACTTGCGCGATACATCACACCTTATGGAAATGGTTTAAGCCTGGGTGCGGGATGGACATGGACCTTTGATGTAACCGACTACAGAACGTTATTGGCCGACAGTGTTCACATAGCAGCCGGCAACTGGCAGGAACTTCTGGACATGCGTTTCCTGATGATTCAAGGCACACCTTCACGTGATGTGAAAGGAATTCAAAACCTCTGGAACGGCGGATTTAATTATGGTTTTACCAGTGACCCGATCGAAAGTCATTTAACACCCAAGACAATTTCTATTCCTTCAAATGTAAGTGGTGCACGCTGGAAGTCGCGTATCACGGGGCATGGCATGGATACGCCGCAGAATTGTGCAGAGTTTTGTCCCAAGAATCATTACTTCAAAGTAGAGGATTCTATTCGTTTTACGCAACTGGTATGGCGCGACAACTGTGATAAGAATCCTTTGTATCCGCAAGGCGGAACCTGGGTTTACGACCGTTCGAACTGGTGCCCCGGTGCTGAAGTGTGGACCTATGATTTTGAAATTACACCCTGGCTGATTCCGGGAGGAACAATTAAACTGGATCATGATGTGCAGCCCTACACCAATACAAGCGGATGGGATTATTACCAGATCGAGGATCAGCTGGTAACCTACGGCTCGCCGAACTTTATTCTGGATGCCGGAATAGAAAAAGTGCTTTCGCCTTCAACGGATCAGATGTGGGGTCGCATGAATCCTGTTTGTTCAAGGCCAACGATTATTATAAAAAACAACGGATCAACACCGCTCACTTCGCTTGCAATCACATACGGAATTAACGGTGCAACGCAATCGGTTTATAACTGGACCGGCTTTCTTGAATTTGAAAAAACAGCAACAGTGGTTCTGGATACATTCCAGTTTATTACCGGTGCTTCGAAATTCACGGTCTCGGTAGGCAGCCCGAATGGCGGAGCGGATCAGTATGCATATAACAATTCTGTTACAACAAATTTCAACTATGTTCCTGAGTTTCCTTCCAAGATCGTTGTTGTATTAAGAACCAACAACTGGTCGGCGGAGAACGATTACTGGATAAAGGATGCGAATGGAAATGTTGTTTATTCAAGAACGGTAACTGCACCCAATACCACATACAATGACACGGTTAGTCTTGCCAAAGGATGTTACGAATTTCTGCTGACCGATACCGGAGAAGACGGATTGCAGTGGTGGGCGAATACCAATCAGGGAACGGGATATTGCAGAATCAGGAATACCTTTAACCAGATCATCGCCAACTTTAATTCTGATTTCGGAGGAGAAATTAGAATGCAGTTTGGTGTTGGATTGCATACCGGGGTGCAGGATTATATATACACATCCGAAACACAGATGAAGGTTTATCCCAATCCGTCGAGTGCTGAAGCATATATCGATATCAATCTTCCATCGCGTCAGGACGGAATGGTTAGCGTTTGTGATATGTATGGAAAGCAGGTTCAGTCGTGGACTTTCGCAGATCAGACAGCAGAAAGTTTTACCTTGAATTCAAATAATTTAAGCAAAGGAATTTATTTCATCACACTGAGAACCAAGGATGATTTGATTACGAAGAAACTGGTGATTCAGTAGAGGATTTAGTGAATTAGTTAATTGGATAATTAGCGAATTAGTGAACTAGTGAATTGGTGAGTTTCTATCACAACAAGTATGTACTTATTTGTACGTGTCTTTGTCCAATAATGTTGACCAAAAAAGGAGGTTAACATGGCACAAAGGAAAAACTACAAGATGAGTTTAATTCAACGAAGAAATCGTTTTTTCGGAGAAGAGTTCAAAAAGCGAAAAGTAGAAGAGCTTGACCGA
>JAZDMK010000064.1:0-17926 GCA_043800975.1 Bacteroidota bacterium
TCGGTCAAGCTCTTCTACTTTTCGCTTTTTGAACTCTTCTCCGAAAAAACGATTTCTTCGTTGAATTAAACTCATCTTGTAGTTTTTCCTTTGTGCCATGTTAACCTCCTTTTTTGGTCAACATTATTGGACAAAGACACGAAAATTGTATTTATTTGTGATATATCTGTGTTAATTTGTGTAATCTGTGGTAAAAAAAATATTCAGCATCGTTATAGGAAGAGCGTTGAAGATGCATTCCTTCATAATTATAGCATTTGTTATTATCATTTCGTTTCTTATGTCCTGCCATGTAAAGAAACACAACAGCCGTCCTGTTTTGATGTATGGCACCATGTCGGCTGAATACAAAGTAATAAAAAAATAGAAATTAAACCTTCGTAACTCCCTTGAATCAAACCACCCGAAAATCGTTAAACGTTAATCGTTGTACGTTAATCGTTAATAGTTATTCGAAATTTTTATTTATTTGTGAAGAATCTGTGTTAATCTGTATAATCTGTGGTGAAATAAAATTTTAATCGTGAAAGAAAAACCTAAAAGCAAAGTTGGAATCAGAAAGCGTTTCGCTTTAAACGTTTTTAAAAAATATATCAATGTGCAGTCTCAGTTGCACGACCTCACCTATTTCTTCTGGGAATGTACCCTGCGCTGCAACGTGAACTGCATTCACTGTGGCAGTGATTGTCGCAGCGAATCCGGCGTAAAGGATATGCCGTATCAGGACTTTTTAAAAGTAACGGCACGCGTTGCTGAAGTGTACAATCCGAATAAAGTAATGATTGTGATCACCGGTGGTGAACCACTCATGCGTAAGGATCTGGAAGAATGCGGCATGGAACTCTACAAGCAGGGCTATCCCTGGGGCTTTGTTACCAATGGATACGCGCTTTCGCCCGAACGTTTTAAAAATCTTCTGGCCAGCGGCCTTCGCTCGATGACCATCAGCCTCGATGGTTTTGAAGAAAGCCACAACTGGATGCGCGGCAACAAACACAGCTACGAAAAAGCAGTCAGCGCCATTCAGCTGGCCGTCGGTGCCGGTGATGAAATAGTGTGGGATGTGGTGACTTGCGTCAATCAAAGAAACTACAACGAACTGCCTGCCCTCAAGGAATTCCTTATTGGTCTGGGTGTAAAGAAATGGCGCATCTTCAGCATTTGCCCCATCGGCCGTGCGAAGGACAATGCAGAACTGCATTTAAGCAATGAACAGTTCCGCCACGTGCTCGACTTCATCCGCGACAACCGCCAGGAAGGTATCATCGAAACCAGCTTTGGATGCGAAGGATTTTTAGGCGATTATGAAACCGAAGTGCGCGATGGCTTTTTCTTCTGCCGTGCCGGAATCAACATAGCATCGGTGCTTGCCGACGGTTCTATCTGTGCATGCCCAAACATAAACCGGGAAGCTTTTACACAAGGCAATATTTACAAAGATGATTTCATTGATGTGTGGAACAACCGTTTTGATAAAATGCGCCAGCGCGAATGGGCGAGAACAGGACTGTGTGAAGATTGTAAAGAATTCAAATGGTGCCGCGGAAACGGAATTCATCTTCGCGATACGACTAATAATGATGTGCTAAGATGTCATTTGAAAATGATAAAAGAGGATTAATTTTCGAACAAGGAACAAGGAACAAGGATTTGTGATTTTTGAAGTAAATTTTAAAATGTTAAAATGAAACGAATCAAACATTCGATAATCATTCTCGTAATATTAACTACAAATACAATTTGCTTTGCTCAAAAGAACAAGCTATTTAAAGAATATGAAAATAGATATGAGCATATAACTATTAAAACTACTGATTCTACTGTTTCATTTTCTGGAAATAATCATTTATACTCAAAATATTCTTTTCAAAAAATGAATGATTCTTTAGTATTAACTCCGATTGATAAGAATTCTTGGATATCTACCTTTGAAGTTTGCAAAAAAATTATTTTTAAAAAGAAATATTTACTGTTAATCTATGATAACCAAGTCGAATTTACTAGCGCTCAAATATTAGCAAAAAAAAGGCTACATGTAAATTTGTTTAATAATCGATTAATTTATCTAAACATACGATCAGCGGAAAATTATGAAAATCATAGAATTAAAAAAGAGCATCGTTTGGAGAAAAAGTATTGTAGAAAGGTTGAAAATATTTTTTTAAAATCATGTAAATGCAATCTTTTCAATCACCGTAGATTTCAAGATTTTCTTTAATTTGTATTATGAAATTTATTTATACTCTAATTTTATTTACTGTTTCAGCATGCACATTCTCTCAAACCCAGAAAGAGATTGCCTTTCAGAGCACCGTGAAAACAGCCATTGTTGCATTTTCAAAACAGGATTATGTTACACTTCAAACGCTTGTTGATAAAAAAACCGGTGTTTATCTGATCCGGCGCGAAGGTGTTTACGACAACATTAGTCATAGCGACAGCGTGAAATTTATTCATTCCAGCTATAATTATTATTCCAAACTTTGCACAAAGCAAAAACTGAATTACGCGGAATTACCTGTATTTAGTTGCGAAAAGGACATCTGGTCAAAATCGGGTTTGTATACTGACACCACCAAAACAGATCGTCTTCTTTCGAACATCACACGAATCATGAACGACTATGGAATGATGTTTTCTTCAGCAAAAGAAGTAACAAATATGGAGAATATTGAAGACATCAGCCGCAGAATTGTTGTCAGTTGCAGCAACGGAAACAGTCTTGTATTTTATCTTGGTTACATACAAAACAAATGGCGACTGACGATTATTGATCAGGTGAGTGATGATTGTTCTGCCTGAATTCACTGTTGGGGCAACTGTGCGCAGGCTTTTTTGAAAGACAGTCACCCAGACAGTACATTATTATTTAAATTGAATTATCTTTGTACAACATTATTCTCACAACCTCCAGTTTTATGAAAAAAATCATTTTTATTCTGCTTCTTTCCCCTTTACTCATATTTTGGGGCTGCCCTGTAGGCGTTGATTACCCGCCCGCCAAACCAGGAACAGAAAAGATCGACAAGCGTATGATCAATACTTGGAAATGCACAAAAGGCGAACCCGAAATTATTAAAATGAAAATTGAAAAAGCGGATGAATACAGCTACACTGTTACATTGCTTGAAAAATCGGATGATCTTACAACCGATCAACTAGTCTGGACTGCCTGGATTACAAAAATCGAAAAGAAAAATTTCATTTTTGCTGAAGCCAATGGCGACAAAGGGAAATATTACACCTATGCTTATGAGATGGATGGACCCGTATTTACACTCATGGAAGTAAAATTTCTGGATAAAGGAATCGAAGGAATTACTTCTACAGAAACTTTTAAAACCGAGCTTATCAATTCAATGAAAAAAGAAGATTTTATTTCAAGTAAGTTCTATTATACACCATCCAATTAAAAGTAAAAAATTTGATTTCAAAATTCAAAAACAAATAGTATGAATGCATCTCTGATTCTTCTCATTATGCAAATGTTGCAGCCACTACCTTCTGATTTTTCAATCAGTTATAACTATGTAGCCGGCTCCATGCCACCGCCGCATCACTATGAATATCTAGCAGTCATCAGTGGTGATGGAAACGGCACCATTCAGTTCTGGCCCGATTACGGATCCACTCCTGTTTGGAAAGAAACGATTGTTGTTGAAAAAGCAAATCTTGTTTCGTTTTATTCATTTCTGGAACAAAAGAAATTTTTCAAAAAGAAATGGCAGGAAGTGAAAGATCGTCCTGTAGGTGGCGGGCACGTGTATTTAACAATTACAGCAGCCGGAAAAGATTATAAAATTCCTGCTTTCCCAACAGAAAGCGAACTGGCTGATCAGATCAGGGATGAAGCCTACAAGCTGCTTCCCGCCGACGTTATGAAAAAATTGTTTGACAAACACGAAGAGTTTAAAAACAATTATAAGAACGGGGAATAACCTTTTATTTTATTATTACCCATCGTTTGCTTTCTTTCAATATGCCGTCAATGCTAATTGAGAGAACATACACTCCATTGGAAAACATTTCGGAGTTGATTGTCATTTGATCATTCCTTCCATTCAATTGAATTTCTTTCAATAGTTTTCCATCGCTATTACGAATAGCAATAATACCCGTTGATCCTTGCGGTAGCAAATATTTCACAACTGTTTTATCCGATGTAGGGTTGGGATAAAGCAAGAAATTTTCATTACTGTTTTCTGCTTCTGCAACTCCAAGAGGCCACTGATCAATCGGAAGTTTGATATACGAAGCATGCACAGATTCATTGTAAACAAGGTTTGTTGCTGTGAAAATGTTGCCTGCTGTATACATAGGTCCGCCATTATTCAGGTTGTGATCGAAGCGCGGATAATTTGAAGAAGTAATATCTACACGGATTTTATGTCCTGCAACAAATGTGATGGCAGTATTGGGCAAATCAACCACGACTTCATAAATACTTCCTGATACAGCCATACCCGTGTCTGCTGCTGCATAGCCATCGCGAAAACGCAAGCGGCGAATACCATCCACAACAAGCATCGAACGTCCGTCTGGATAAACGTCTGTTAGTCGAACGGCAAAATCTGTATCCAATCTGTCCGTTGAAACAAAAAGATGTGCCTCTGCTTTTCCTTTCATAACAACATCGGCAGGTAAAACATCACTTGTGTAAATCAAAATATCATTTCGTGATTCAACAACCGGTGCCTGATCATAAGGTCCCTGCCCCAGCGAATCCGTAAGTGAAGGACCACCAACCGTAGGTGAAGGATCGTTTGGATCATACACAATTGTGTCTGCATCGCTCGCCAAAGAAGGAAACTGAGGAATCAAACCACCGTTACTAAAATAAATACTATGGGGCGAAACACCTGTTGCGGGCCAGCTTGCAGAGCTCGCCCACACATCATCGCCCATTTGAAAATATTGAACGTAAGGCGTCACATCCCAGCCGTTGGTAATATTCCTTAAGTAAAAATCAAAATGCATTAACGCAAGCGAATCGCTCCAGCCCGCAGCCATCGGATAGTTTAATTCTCCCTGTACCGATGTTCCCACCTGCACCGCACCAAAACCACCGTGCGCCCAGGGGCCCATCAGGAGTCTATGTTTATCTCGGACATTCGCTGGTGAAGAAGTGCGTAGCGAATTAAAGAAAGTAATCATCTCATCGGGTCCGTGATCATACCAGCCACCGATCATCAATGCAGGTACTAAAACAGAATCGGGATAATAATTTACATTTTCTACATATTGCCAAAGGGTATTGTAAACCTGATTGGCCAGCACAAATACAGAAAGTCCAAATCCAAGTGCATCAAGCTGGTTTACGTATTCTTCCCTGTAAACACCACCGGGATAATATTGTTGATAGTTGTATTGAGGAGAAGCAACAACAGGGACAATACAATTTAAATGTGGTGGTTTTTGTCTGGCTGTTAGAAACTGAATTCGTCCTAATGCGGAAGGCCCCCATGTACCTACTTTTCCGTCCGACCAGCTTTGCTGTGCAATCCACTCTACCAGATCATAACCATCTTTTCCACGATCATAATTTCCGGAAGCAGCCGCATAAGATCCATAGAAACCGCGCCAGTCCTCAACAACAATATTGTAGGGTGATCCATTAATATTGATTCCTATTCCAAGCGGAAGATTGTAACGCAGGAAAAGTCGGTTGTATGGTGTTTGAATTAAAATTGTTGGAAGTGCCGCCGATCCTCCGTTAGGCAAGTATACATCGGCAACCACTTTTTTACCGTCGCGCATAATAACACTGTCAACCTGCGGAGTGAGCGGTTGTGCAAGAAGACGAACACAAATGCCCGTCATCAATAATAAAAGAAAGGTTAACTGCTTCATTCAATTTGTTTTGTTCAAAATTAAGCAAAATATTTGTTTTGTTTATTTGGAAACATTCTAAATAGTATTATCTTTGTAAAAAAGCAAATTTGACTAATCTTGTTGCATACAAAGTTAAACGCATTGACAAGCTATTAATGCACCGCTTCTGGGGCCTTCTAATTTTCTTTCTATTGCTGTTTGCAATATTTGAAACCACATTTGGATTGGGATACTATCCTGTATTATGGATTGAAAAACTTGTTTTCTATTTTGAAAATTATCTTCAAAATAGCATAGGTGACGGTTTTGTAAAAAGTCTGCTTCTATACGGTATTGTAAAAGGTGTAGGAGGCGTGGTTGTTTTTCTTCCAAACATTATTATCCTATACCTATTGATTACAATCATGGAAGAATCGGGATATATGCTTCGTGTATCAGCAGTAATGGATAAAGCACTTTCCCGTTTCGGTTTAAATGGAAAATCATTTTTCTCTCTTGTCATGGGGCTGGGCTGCACAGTACCTGCTATTATGGCAGCGCAACAGATTGGCGATAAAAAAACACGCCTCGTTACGATACTTGTTAATCCGCTTATTTCATGCGGCTCACGCTTTACTGTTTATGTGCTTTTCATTTCACTTTTCTTCAACAAATATTCGGGACTGATTCTTTTCAGTATTTATATGTTCTCTGTTATTCTGGTTGCTTTGGTTGCGCTTGCATTAAAAAAATATCTGCTGATGCCAACACACAGCACCTTCACCCCCGTTCTTATACCTTTGCGCGTCCCTTCGCTGAAAAGAATTGGAAGAAGTATTTATAACAACTCGGTTTTATTTCTGAAAAAAATTATCGGAGCCATTTTGATATCTTCAATCATCATCTGGCTTTTAATGTACTTTCCTAGTCGGGATGCCTCACATAAAGACATTGAACATTCATACATAGGAATGATTGGGAAAGGCATTCAACCCGCAATGGCACCTCTCGGTTTCGACTGGAAGATGTGTGTTAGTTTACTTACCGGTATTGCAGCCAAAGAAACAATTGTGGGTACACTGAATGAATTATATCAGAATCCACATGCAAACCAGGCAGCATCACTTTCTGCAGATGATGATTCCATTTTAAAAAATGTATTTAGCATCACGCCGCTTCAAGCATTATCATTTATGTTTTTTGTTTCTATTTATACTCCCTGCATTGCTGTTTTGACAAGTATTAGAAAAGTTTCTCGAAGCAGAAAGTGGACCTTGTTTGTTATTCTTTACACTACAATGATTGCATGGATTGTTGCATTCGGCATTTTTCAGGCAGGATTGGCTTTGGGTTTTTAAATAAAAAAGCGATTGAAAGGACTTACTTTCAATCGCACATTCTACACTTATCCTTCTACACAATCTATTTTCCGTTATAAATAAAATCTGCATACAAGAGGCACTCTGCTTCATTTTTCAGATTTTCGGCAAGCTGCTCAGGATCTGACCAAAGGCCACTTTCCTGTGCAGTAGAAACCAAAAGCAGGCTATGATCTCTCATAGAATTCTGGTAATCCTTACGCATGTATACCAATGTTACTTCATCATCAAGAATTATCGGACATACTTCATCTCCGTTTGAATTCACTTTGCTTCCAAGGTTGTAAGCAATACCCCAGTTTCCATCCGAATTACGTTCAGATGCATATAAATCATATCCACCTTTTCCACCCAAACGATTGCTTGAAAAGTAAAGTGTGTTTCCATCCGAAGACATCACCGGGTTGATTGCATTGCGATATGTATTTATGTTTTTGCCTAATATAAAAGGCGCTGAACATTTGTTTTTGCTAAAATAGCAACAATAAACCTCAGAATTTTCTTTTGTCTTTTTCGAAAAAAAGATTTCCTGTTCCGCTTTCTCTCTCGTTATTGTTGGATCAATTTCAACTTCTGTAGGCTTGGTCCAGCTATGTGTGCTTAAATCAAAAGTTGATATAAACAGATTTTTATAGTAGCACCCATTAAAACCTTGTGTCAGATCTATCATGCTCATACGCGCATTGCTTCTGATGTCTTCATTGTTAAGCGGATAATTCCATTCAATATTATTATTAATAGTAAACAAAACGACACCCTTTTCATCCGAATTGTAAAGGATTTGTTTAAATGAATCTTTCATGCTGTTTTTGATCAGCATTTCATCGAATTCCTTCATGTAGAATTCTGATGAATTAGTTTTAGCATAAATTGTTCCTGCACTTGATAGTAAAACCGTTGCGGTAACTATCAGGTTAAAAAACCAGAATGTTTTTTTCTTGCTGCATTCTGAATTTGTGTTCTTGTAAAAATTGCTGGTGGGTTTCATGATAATTGTTTTTTGAATATTAGATTAATAGTTTAAAAAAATTGATTTCGATTTTAAAGAATAATAATAAGTGCAATTGCAGTTCCCAGGAATCCTCCTGCTATTCCTTTTACGGAATTAAATGCTTTCTTACTTTTTACTGCATCGCGATAGCCCTTTGAATATTCATCCGAATCATGAACATATCCGATTATTTGATTTGATCTGCTTGTTGATGCGGATTTATACTTAGTCTTCATTCCATAACTATGGTTTTTTTCCTGAACAAAAACATTGGCAATTAAGTTTTCAAATGTTTTTTCATTACCAGCCAATTCCTCTGCCGGAACATGTTTTTTTCTTGAAGTAATCGCATGTACAGCTATTGTATAAATGAAAGGTATTGGCGTAGTCCAGAAACCAAAAACAGCTAACGTAGTTCCTGCAACAATTCCACCCACTGTAATAATTGGCGAGAGCGATTTCGACTTTCCATCCTGCATTCCTCTTACATAATCCTTCATTTGACTAACGGTTAAATCTGTACCTTCATTATCGGGATCTTGTGAATACACAATTCGTTCTGCACCATTACGATCAGTAATACTGAAAATTTCATCTACAGAAATTTCTCTCAAAACTCTGGAGTTACGTTTTTTCAGCCAGCAAAGCACAATTTGATTGTCCTCATATACTATGTCTGCAGGGATAATTTTTCCATTCAGCATATTAATACAGTCAGGTGTAAATAGCTCGTCATCAGAATCCGATGGAAGCATATTAATAGATGAACCTTCTTTTAAAGAAGCATAACTGTTCTTTATAGTGGCTGTTGACATTTGCAGGTATATTAAAATTGCTGCGGTAATAAGAAATCTGGGGGATACGATTTGTGTTTTCATGATTGTGTTGATTTATTTTACAAATTTGCAACATTAAGGAAGGTGAATACACCCGTATTTATCGGTATTTCAGGATTATTTGTACTAAGTAATTACTGTACAATTCAGCATGAATCTTCAGAATATGAATTATGAACGATGAAATTCATGAATATTGACATGAAATAATTAATTATTAAAATCTTCATTGAATAATTTCATTTTTGTGGTCTTCTGAAAAAGATGTAAGTTTGTACTATAAACTTAAAACCAGTACCATGAAAAAAATTATTTTCAGCATGATGATTATTGCCGGCATGGCTTTCCTTTCTTCCTGTGGTGGCGGAAGCGACAAAAAAAGTGATGGCAAAGACAGCGTTAAAACCGAAGTAAAAGACGAGATCCCTGCAGATGCCAAATACGGTATTAAAACTGCAATCGTTGATTATGAAATGGAAACCATGGGCATGAAAATGAACCAAACGCTCTATATTGATGCATATGGAACCAAAGAATCTACAGAAGTAAACAGCGAAATGGAAATGTTTGGCCAGAAAATTAAAACACACAACCTTGAATTCACAAAAGACGGTTATAAATACAGCATCGACCTCGAAAAGAAAATGGGTAACAAAATGAAAATGATTGCTCCTCCTAAAGAAGCTGTTGAATGGAACAAACTTTCGGATGAAGTCATGAAAAAAATGAACATCAAAAAAGAAGGAACTGAAGCAATTTGCGGCGTTACCTGCGACATCTACAGCATCGACTACAAAGAAATGCAGATGAAAGGCAAAAACTGGGTTTACAAAGGAATCAGCATGAAGTCGGAAATGACCGCTATGGGATTTCCAGTAAAACTGAAAGCCGTTAAATTCCAGGAAAATGTAGCTATTCCTGCTGACAAATTTGAAGTTCCAAAAGATGTGAAAATTACGGATGTAGATGCTGCAAAAGCACCTAAGAAGAAATAATTTCAACAGATTTTATCCAAATCCAACGTCCAAGGTTACTGCAACCTTGGACGTTTCTTTTTAATATCTTTGAAGCATGAATTTAACAATCCCAGTCTCAATTCCTCAAAGCCCTTCCCAAATGGGTTACAAAGACGCATCCTTATGGATTGGCTCCTGCTTTACTGAAAAAATAGGAAACAAACTTTCTCAGCTTAAGTTTAAAACCTGCATCAATCCTTCCGGTATTATATACAACCCTGTTTCTATTCAAAAAATTATTTCAAGAATTATTGAAAAACGTTTGTATACTGAAAACGATTTAAATTTCTTAAATGGGTTGTATTACTCCAATGATCACCACGGCAGCTTTTCACACCCCGAAAAAAAAACCTGCCTAGATGGCATCAATAAAAAACTAACTAAAGCATCTGATTTCATTTCCGAATCTGCATTTCTACTTATTACCCTGGGAAGTGCCTGGGTGTTTTCTGATAAAATCACTGGTGAAGTTGTTGCCAACTGTCACAAAAGACCCGCTTCTGATTTTGAAAAGGAAATTCTTACGTTTCAGGAAACAGCCAAATGTTTGCAGGAAACTATTCAATCGTGCACAGCTGCTAATCCTTCTTTAAAAATTATTTTTACAGTCAGCCCGGTTCGTCACAACGCATACGGTGCAATTGGCAATATGCACAGCAAAGCTGTTCTTATCTCTGCGATTCATGAAGTGATTCCACAATTTTCGAATTGTTATTATTTCCCTGCATTTGAAATTATGATGGACGAATTGCGCGATTATCGCTTTTATGCAGATGATATGATTCATCCTTCCTCGCTTGCAGAGAATATCATTTTTGAAAAATTTACGCACACCATTATTGAACAGGAAAGTTTAAAAACAATTCCTGCCGTTGAAAAAGTAATTCGTGCTGCAGCCCACAAACCGCTCCATCCGGCTGATTCAACATTAAAATCGTTTTCCGAAAATATGCTGAAAGAAATTCATCGTTTGACAATTGAGTTTCCATTTCTTGATTTCAGTGCTGAGATTGAAATTTTCAAAAAGAATGTTTCATGCTGAACGAACCTCCAAAAAAAATTGTCACACCGCTGATGGCCCTGGAGAAATGTCGCAAATATTGCGCTTATCAGGAGCGCTCACAAAATGATGTGCGGAAAAAATTACACTCATGGCAGATCGACGATGAAACAACAGAAGGAATCATTGCTCAATTAATTTCAGAGCAGTTTATTAGTGAATCGCGCTTTGTAAAAGCATTTGCTTCGGGCAAATTCAGAATACTACATTGGGGTCGTATTAAAATTAAACACGAACTGCGCTTAAAAAAGATTCCCGAAAAATTGATCCGGGAAGCACTGAATTCCATTGATTCGAATGAATACAAAAACACACTGAAAAGAATAATCGAAAAAAAGAACAAAGAACTCCACGAAAAAAATTATATCCGCAAAAGGCAAAAAGTTTATCGCTTCGCCATCTCCAAAGGATATGAAAACGATTTGGTCCGGGAAATGATCCAACAACTTTTTGAAAAGTGAACCCTGAAATTCGTTCCAACCCTTCTGAAATGCGTTTCAAGTCTTCTGATTTCGGTTTCAACCCTTCTGAAGTGCGTTTCAGGTCTTCTGAAATGCGTTTCGGGTCTTCTGATTTCGGTTTCAACCCTTCTGATTTCGGTTTCAAGTCTCCTGATTTCGGTTTCAAGTCTTCTGAAGTGCGTTTCAGGTCTTCTGATTTCGATTTCAAGTCTTCTGAACAGCCGTCACATGTCATTGAGGCGGGCTCGCATGTCATTGAGGCAGATCACCACCCTTCTGATTTCGGTTTCAACCCTTCTGAAATGCGTTCCAAGTCTTCTGATTTCGGTTCCAAGTCTTCTGAAATGCGTTTCAGGTCTTCTGATTTCGATTTCAAGTCTTCTGAAGTGCGTTTCAGGTCTTCTGAAATGCGTTCCAGGTCTTCTGATTTCGATTTCAAGTCTTCTGAACCGCATTTCCATTGGTTTCCAAAAAAATCCAAAAAGCCACAGCGATCGTTTGTATTCCTTTGGGAAACTTTTGAGTTACTCAAAGTCACAACTAAAAACGGCCAACACTATTTGGACAAGGGCAACCTGTAACACGTCACTTGTAACCTACTTGGTGAACCTTCGTGTCTTCGTGCTCTTTCGTAATTCGTAATTGTTTTTACCTTTGCAGCTTTAAATATAAAATTCATGATTTCGAACGAAGAACTGAATGATCTTTTAAAGCGTGCCGATGCGCTGAGGAGGTTCCTTTGACATCGATGGGAAACTAGCGCTGATCGCCGAAGAAGAAGCAACAACACAAGCTCCCGGATTCTGGGATGACCCAAGGGAAGCTCAATTACTGCTTAAACAAATTAATCTCAAGAAAAAATGGACCGACGATTTCAAACGCGTTACGTCCGGCATTGATGATATCAAAGTATTAATCGATTTCCTCAGCGAAGGAGCTGTGGAAGAATCGGAAGTAGAGCAACAGTTTCAGGCAACTACCAAATTGATGGAAGAGCTTGAATTCCGCAAAATGCTCGGCGCTGAAGAAGATATTCTGGGAGCTATTCTGACAATCAATTCCGGTGCCGGTGGTACGGAAAGCCAGGACTGGGCCATGATGCTGATGCGAATGTATATGCGCTGGGCCGAACGAAATAATTATAAAGTACTTGAACTTGATATTCAGGAAGGCGATGTGGCCGGCATTAAATCTGTTACCCTTGAAATCAGTGGTGACTACGCATACGGTTATTCGAAATGTGAAAGCGGTGTGCACCGTCTGGTAAGGCTTTCACCTTTCGATTCCAACAACCGCCGACATACTTCTTTTGCCTCGGTATATGCATACCCAATCATTGACGATAATATTAATATTGAAATAAATCCAGCTGATATCAGTTGGGACACCTTCCGTTCCAGCGGACCCGGTGGCCAGAATGTGAACAAAGTAGAAACTGCCGTGCGCTTGCGTCATGCCCCCAGCGGAATTATTATCGAATGCCAGGTCACCAGATCCCAACAGCAGAACCGCGAAAAAGCATTGCAGATGCTGAAATCCCAGTTGTATGAACAAGAACTTCGCAAAAAGAAAGAAGCCATTGCTGAAATCGAAGAAAGTAAAAAGAAAATCGAATGGGGTTCTCAAATTCGTAGCTATGTAATGCATCCCTATAAAATGGTGAAGGATCACCGCACCAGTGTTGAAACCGGAAACGTAAATGCAGTTATGGACGGCGATCTCGAAGAATTCATTCGCGCTTACCTGATTCAATATGGTTGATAACCTCATTATTTTTTATGATGTTTGTCAGGTTTTTTAGAAAAAGAATTTTCCCCTGTTAATTTTTTCACATTTTCTTTTGTACGGTAAAATAATTTTCTACATTTGACTGCAACAACCCTATACTTATAACTAAAACAACATGGCTGATTTTATTTATGAGAAACCTTTTCAGATCGAAAAGGACTCAACCAATTACAGGCTGCTTACAAAAGATTTTGTGCAGATAATTGAAGCAGGTGGAAGAAAAATTCTGAAAGTGGATCCCAAAGGATTAGAACTTCTTGCAAAGGAAGCTGTATCCGATCTTTCCTTTTTTCTTAGAACCGCACATCTTGAGAAATGTGCGAAAATACTTGAAGATCCTGAAGCAACGGATAATGATCGCTTTGTAGCCTATACGATGCTTCGCAACACTGTGATCTCTGCCGAAGGTAATCTGCCCTGGTGTCAGGATACAGGAACTGCAATCGTAATTGGAAAAAAAGGCGAACAGGTATGGACCAACGCAAACGATGCAGAATTTCTTTCTAAAGGAATTTACACAACCTATCAGGAAAAAAATCTGAGGTATTCTCAGGTCATTCCATTTACAATGACCGAAGAGAAAAATTCGGGCACGAACCTTCCTGCTCAGATTGATATTTATTCTAAAGAAGGAACTTCTTATGATTTTCTTTTTATCACAAAAGGCGGCGGATCGGCGAATAAAACTTTCCTTTATCAGCAAACCAAATCATTATTAAATGAAGAATCGCTGATCAAATTTGTAAAAGAAAAAATTAAAGATCTCGGCACTTCTGCATGCCCTCCCTATCACCTTGCAATTGTCATTGGTGGAACATCCGCAGAAGCCACACTCAAAACTGTTAAAGAAGCCTCCGCAGGATATTATGATCATCTCCCTACTTCTGGAAATGCCAGCGGACGCGCATTCCGTGATATTGAATGGGAAAAGAAAATTGAAAAAATATGTTTTGAATATGGTGTGGGCGCACAATTCGGCGGAAAATATTTTGTGCATGATGTGAGAGTGATCCGCCTTCCGCGCCATGCAGCATCCTGCCCGGTTGGAATTGGTGTTAGCTGCAGCGCAGACAGAAATATCAAAGCACACATCAACGAAGATGGAATTTTCTTAGAAGAACTTGAAAAAAATCCTGCGCGTTTCATGCCGGCAAAAGCACCTGAACTTGACAAAGCTGTTGAGATTAATATTGACAGACCGATGAAGGAAGTTCTTGCTGAACTTACTAAATATCCTGTAAAAACCAGATTGAGTTTGAATGGAACTCTTATTGTTGCAAGAGATATCGCGCATGCGCAACTCAAAAAATTAATTGATGAAGGTAAACCATTGCCTGAATATTTTAAAAACCACCCCATTTATTATGCTGGCCCAGCAAAAACTCCCGCAGGAATGCCATCAGGAAGCTTCGGGCCTACAACTGCAGGACGTATGGACGCATATGTAGACCTTTTTCAAAGTATGGGCGGATCATTAATAATGGTTGCAAAAGGAAACCGTACACGTGCTGTCATTGATGCATGCAAAAAATTCGGTGGTTTTTATTTAGGCTCAATTGGAGGACCAGCCGCAGTTCTTGCTGCAGAAAATATCAAATCTGTTGAACTGGTTGATTTCGAAGATTTGGGAATGGAAGCCATTCGAAAAATAAAAGTGGAAAACATGCCTGCATTCATCATCACCGATGATAAAGGGAATGATTTTTTTGACGAATACAACAAATAAATTAAGGGATTCAAATTAATAAAGCCTGCATAACATAAGTGCGGGCTTTTTTCTTTGCGCGATTTTGTTAAATTTGCAGGAATGAATGATTATCTGATTCTGGCCATCATCTTTGCAAGTTCTGTTTTAAGCGGACTGCTTGCATTTTCGATAGGCAAGGGAAAAGAAAGAAATTTTAAACATTTGCTCTCTTTCAGTGGTGCTTTTTTAATGGGCATTGCCTTTTTAGTTATCATTCCTGAAATTTACGAATCAGAAAATACTGAATTCATTGGCCTCTGGGTATTAGCAGGCTTTCTTCTCCAGTTATTACTTGATATTATTACACGTGGCATCGAACATGGCCACCTTGCCGGGCATGAAGATCATCCCCATGATCATTCGCATGAAGAAACTCATGAAAAACCAAAATCAACATTCTATATAACAATTTTTATAGGCCTCTGCCTTCACGCATTTCTGGAAGGAATGCCCTTTATTTCTTCAGTAGATACTGCACTACAGACTTCCCTGATGGCCGGAATTGTAATACATAATATTCCAATCGCCATTGTTCTGGTAAGCTTTTTTCTTCATTCCGGAGTCAGCAAAAAAAATACAATCCTTTTGCTCGCTTTCTTTTCTATAATGACTCCCGTGGGCGGACTTTGCAGTAATTTCTTCAGCGATTTTTTTTCAGTTAATATTCAAACGTATACAAATACAATAATGGCATTTGTAGTTGGGATTTTTCTGCATGTTTCTACATCCATCCTTTTTGAAGCCTGCGAAAATCACAAATACAACCTTGTCAGATTTGCTACTGTAATATTCGGAGTCGCTGTAGCCTTTGCTGTTTCAACCTTATCTCATTAGTTTGTTTTTTTAAAATTTTTTTGTTGTTTGCTAAAGATTTTCTTTTTAATTTTGCTATACAATACCTAAATAATTAAATAAAAACCTTTAAATAAAAAATCACTATGGCACTTGTAGGAAAAAAAGCTCCCGTCTTCAAAGCAGAAGCGGTTGTTAATGGAAACGAATTTGTAGATAACTTTTCTCTGGAACAGTTTATCGGTAAAAAATATGTTGTTTTCTTTTTCTATCCTTTGGATTTTACTTTTGTTTGCCCAACTGAAATCCTGGCTTTTCAGGAAAAACTGGCTGAGTTTGAAAAACGCAATACGGCTGTTATTGGATGCTCAGTTGATTCAAAATTTTCACATTGGGCATGGCTGAATACTGACAAGAAAAACGGCGGAATTAATGGCGTTAAATTCCCTTTGGTTTCTGATTTATCAAAAATGATTTCAGAAAATTATGGCGTACTTGCCGGCGAATATGCATACGACGAAAATGGTCAGGCAGTTTTCAACGGCGCACCTGTTGCTTACCGCGGATTATTTCTGATTGATAAAAACGGTGTCGTTCGCCACGAACTGATTAACGACTTACCGCTAGGACGCAACGTGAATGAGGCAATCCGTATGGTGGATTCACTTCAGTTTTTTGAAGAAAACGGCGAAGTATGTCCCGCGAATTGGGAAAAAGGCCAGGATGGAATGAAAGCTTCTTCCGATGGCGTTGCTGAATACCTCAGCAAACACTAAGAAATTTTTGTAAAGTTTTTTTTCGTAGATTGTTTTCAAAACGCCCGCTATTGGGCGTTTTGTTTTTTAAGCAATGCATCCCAACCTTGGGCAGTAAGGTTATGCTGCGCGCCAATTCTATCTATCAGATTAATTCCTAAAGAGGCATCTGTAATGTGCCCTATGATCGCTATTTCGCGAATGTCTTTTACTTTTTCAAAATCTTTTTGTGAAACGGTAAATAACAACTCATAGTCTTCACCACCGTTCAAAGCACATACCGAAGGATCCATTTTAAATTCTACTGCAGTTTCATAGGTAAGAGGATTGATCGGAATTTTTTCATCATAGAGGCTGCATCCCACTTTTGATGCTGTGCAGATATGAATAATCTCTGATGCTAACCCGTCAGAAACATCAATCATTGACGTTGGTAATATTTCAGAATCAAACAATAATTTCACAACATCGGCACGCGCTTCAGGTTTCAATTGTTTTTCAATTAGAAAATGATAAGGAACTAGATCCGGCTGTTGATCTGGGTTTGCTTTAAAAACAACTTTCTCTCTTTCTAAAACTTGTAATCCCATATAGGCTGCACCCAAATCACCTGTCACACATATAAGATCATGCTCTTTTGCACCACTGCGATAACAAATTTTATCTTCATCAGCATCACCAAGAACTGTAATTGAAATCACAAGTCCGGATGGGCTGGACGTCGTATCGCCGCCAATCAGGTCAACCTGATAATTCTCGCATGCCAGACGAATTCCGTCATACAGCTCATCCATCGCCTCAACTGAAAATCGATTAGACACGGCAATACTAACCGTGATTTGTTTTGGCATTGCATTCATGGCAATCACATCTGAAAAATTCACAACAGCTGCTTTGTAGCCCAAATGCTTCAGCGGGCAATACATCAAATCGAAATGAATTCCTTCAACCAGCATATCGGTTGAAATCAAAGTTTTCATTCCGGAATAATCAATGATGGCGCAATCATCACCAATGCCTTTCACACTGGATGAATGTTTCAGCTTAATATTTTCTGTCAGGTGTTTGATTAATCCAAACTCACCCAAATCTGCGATTTCTGTTCGTTTATTAGACTCTTGCATATTACAAAAGTATAAAAAAACAAAGAACCCGGATTTTGCCCGGGCTCGTCGTTATTTTATGTGAATGTTTTTTACCGTATGTAAAACTTTCGTGTAGTCACCTGCTGGTTGCTTTCAAACACAAACATGTAAAGACCTGTTGCCAGATCTGAAACATCTAGCTTCA
>JAZDMK010000065.1:0-3265 GCA_043800975.1 Bacteroidota bacterium
TCGGTCAAGCTCTTCTACTTTTCGCTTTTTGAACTCTTCTCCGAAAAAACGATTTCTTCGTTGAATTAAACTCATCTTGTAGTTTTTCCTTTGTGCCATGTTAACCTCCTTTTTTGGTCAACATTATTGGACAAAGACAAGCGAAGTGAGGATTGATGTTGCGAAGCTGCCGGCAGGTTTGTACTTCGTGAAGATGAATAATTATTCGGGAAAGTTTGTGAAGCAAAACTGATGAAGAAAACTATACTCATAGCGATCTTATTCATTTCGGTTGCGCAAGCGCGGGGACAGGGATATCACAAACTTCTTGAAACAGAAAAATATTGGGATATTGCCTATACCAGTGGTGGCACAGTATGTAATATCGATAACGGAATGGCTTATCGGTATTTCATTTCGGGTGACACTCTTATTTCAGGAAAATCGTATTCTTTGTTTTCCCGTTATCATATGAGTTCTGTTTCTGTTAATCCCTATTGCCCACCCTTCATTGTTGATACCATTTCTCAATTTTATACTTTATTCTTAAAGGAAGACACTATTACAAAACAGGTTTTTGTTTATGCAAACAGTCAGGACAATTTGATTTACGACTTTTCTTTAGATTCAGGAGATACGCTTCAATCATCGTATGCAGGTGGTGACAGCATATTGACCATCGATTCGGTAATCACTTCCCTCTTCCCTGATGGATCTAACAGAAAAACATTCTATCTGAACTCTGGCCATTTTTACATTGAGGGCATTGGCGCTGCTAATGGGCTTGGCGTTCCTTTTACACCATTTTTTGAATCATCCTTCTGGCTCATGTGTGTTAAACAAAACGGAATAAGTCTTTATGGAGAGGAACCATACTGCGATTCCTATTTTATCGGCATTTCCGAACATGACTTTGACTCCTTTGCAATAAAACCCAACCCCGCCACATCCTCCATCACACTCCAGATGCCGCAGTTGGAAGGCGATGCGGAAGTTTGTGTTTTTAAGTCATTGGGAGAACAAGTTTTAAAAACAAAATTACATAAAGCGAAAAGTGAAGTGAGAATTGATGTTGCGAAGTTGCCGGCGGGTTTGTATTTCGTGAAGATGAATAATTATTCGGGGAAATTTGTGAAACAATAAAAATGTTATTATGAAAAAACTGATTCTTCTTGGTTTATTGTTGCTTGTTTTTCATACTTCGAAAAGTCAATGGCAACAAACAAACGGTCCGTTCGGAGGATCAGTCAATTCTTTCCTTACTAGCGGTAGTAATACTTTTGCGGGAACACAGGGAGGTGTATTTGTATCTTCTGACAACGGCAATAGCTGGACTCCCGCAAAGAACGGTTTGCCGAATGTGAGGGTTTATGCATTATGTGAGAACGGTAGTTATATTTTTGCTGCTACCTTTTCAGGAGTGTATAGAACCTCTGATAATGGCACTAATTGGTCGTTAACAGGAACCGGCGTACCCAATTCGGTTACTTCATTAGCTGTTATTGATACGGTTCTTTATGCCGGGACGTATAATACGGGTGTTTATATGTCCACGGATTATGGTAATTCCTGGGTCGCTGTGAATAATGGAATGAGCCCAAATATGAGTGTTCGTGCTCTCGCAGTCAATGATAGTATTCTTTTTGCCGGTACATTTTCATCGGGTGTTTACATGAGTTCAAATTACGGGGCTAACTGGTCTCAGGTAAATACGAATCTGACCAATATACAGGTCTTCACGTTACTTTCATATAGTGGGTGTGTTTATGCTGGCACATCTGGAGGAGGAGTATATAAAACAAACAATAATGGAAGCACTTGGTCTGAAGCAAATTCAGGCCTGTCATCTTTATATATATTAAATCTTTGTAGATGTGGAAATCTGATCTTTGCGTCTTTTTCCAGTGGTGGGGCGAGTGTGTCTGCTGATAATGCTAATAGTTGGTACCCATTGGGTACAGCAGGTTTAACCACCTACTATATCAAAACATTTCATACAAGTGGCCCACATATTTTAGCAGGCACAAACTATCAGGGTGTTTTTAAATCTTCTGATAACGGTAATACATGGGCAGAATCGAATACAGGATTGACAAGTTCCAATGTTCTCTCTATGGAAGTGAACGGCAGCACAATTCTTGCTGCGAACTATGGAAATGGAGTGTCTGCCACCTCCAATGGGGGTAACACTTGGTCATCTTCAAATTCAGGTTTACCAGTTGATGATATCAGGGCTTTGACAAAAGATGGTAATAACATTTATGCTGGAAGCAATGGAGACGGTGTTTTTTTATCGAACGATAATGGAAATACCTGGGCGGCTACTGCTTTGAATTATGGCTATATATCTTCAATGATAGTTCATGAAAACGATATTTTTGCAGGAGACGATGTAGATGGAATATATTTTTCTTCAGATAGTGGCAGCACCTGGACAATGAAAAACACAGGGCTTACTAATAAATCAGTAAATGATTTTGCAATTTCCGAAAATTACATTTATGTTGGTACTCACAGCGGTATTTTCAAATCAGTAAACAGCGGTGCTAATTGGGTTGCTGTAAACAATGGAATTACGGATACATACATAAATGCAATTGCAGCAAATGATACGGTTGTTTTTGCAGGGAATTACTATGGGGTTAACCGGTCAATAGATAATGGAGCAAATTGGACACTTGTGAATAATGGATTTACAGACTATTATGTTACTGCTTTAGAAGTTATCAATGGGAAAATTTTTGCAGGAACTCTTCAAGGGGGTGTTTTTATTTCGGAGGATAATGGTAATAGTTGGAATTCTGTGAATGATGGATTAAATACAACGTATATCTTGAACTTTATTATGGAAGGAGGGTATGTTTATGCATCGACAAACTTCGCAAGCGTTTGGAGACGCCCATTTTCAGAGATGATCGGTGTTGAGGAAATATATAGTAGTACAATAGATTTAAGGACTTACCCCAACCCCGCCTCCACTTCCATCACCCTCTCCATCCCTCCACTGCAAAGCGATGCGGAAGTTTGTGTTTTTAATTCTTTGGGTGAACAAGTTATCAAGTTGAACGTTTGTAAAGCAGTTACAAGTGACGGGTTACGAGTTACAAGTGAAGTGAGGATTGATGTTGCGAAGCTACCGGCAGGAATGTACTTATTGCGGATGTCGGATGCCCGATGCCAGATTTACACGGGAAAATTTGTGAAACAATAATTTATATACAACCTTTGCGTTTATTCATGGTCTTATAAAAAGACAAAATATAATCAAGATGAAGAAAATTATTCT
>JAZDMK010000078.1:0-3313 GCA_043800975.1 Bacteroidota bacterium
CAACAAAAAAAACACATATGCTATCTCAGGCACAGGTGTAATGTCGAATAAATTTGATAAAGAAAATTCAAATCCTATTGCAGGATTCAAATACAATGTTAGTTTGAGTAAAGTTAGTGGCAATTTCCGATATGGTGCATCAAATTCATTTATGGATAATAAATTTGACATTAACGACATTGGATATCTGGCCAGCAACAATCGAATCAGCAGTGGTGTTTACTTAGCATACAATCAGTACAAACCATTCTGGAAATATTTTTTAAATGCGTACAACACAATTTCTGCAAACTATTCCAGCGTATATGAACCAGCGCACTTCACCGCTTTCAATCTTAATTTCACTTCTCATTTTACACTAAAGAATTTTCTCAGCATTGGATTGAACAGCACTTATTATCCAGTTGAAGAGTATGACTTTTTTGAACCGCGTACACAAGGAAGATATTATATCCGGCCTCAATCTGCGTACGTTTCAGGATGGTTTTCATCAGACTACAGAAAGGTGCTTGCGCTGGACGGAAATTTTGGAACTGCCAGTGCCAAGAGCGGATTCAGAGAATTGTGGTATGGCATTTCTCCACGCATTCAACCCGGAACAAGAACTTTGTTTGTATACAGAATCAACTTCGACCGATATGAAAACGACCGCGGGTATGTCTCTTCCGACAGTGTTATCATTTTCGGTAATAGAAGTATTCACACTATTGTAAATGAATTGAACTCAACTTATATATTTTCGAAAAATCTTTCACTTTCGCTCAGAGCCCGTCATTACTGGACATCCGTTATGTATAACTGGTTTTACAAATTAAACGAAAACGGCGAACTGATCGAGACCCCCTACAACCAGAATTCTAATCAGAATTTAAATTTTTTCAACGTGGATCTTGTTTTCAACTGGCGTTTTGCACCGGGAAGTGACCTAAGCTTTGTTTGGAAAAACAATGTGCAACAATACCAGAATAAAGTTAATTATGATTTCTTTGAAAATTTTTCAAACACAGTGAGCGCACCGCAAATGAACAGCTTTTCTGTTAAAGTCCTTTATTACATCGATTATTTAAAATTGAAAAAGAAAAAGGAAAACAAGTAATTTTGTATCTTTACTTTTCACTTTAATCATATCACCATGGCTATTCTTCGTAATTGTCTTTGTATAGTATTCGCGCTGCTATTTCAGAATTCATTCAGCCAGGATCTTCTTCCTGAGAAATATAAAACTTTAGATTATAGTGGTTTTGTCAGAACGTTCCGCTTCTCTCCCACGGGCAAATACATTGGTCTTACAACGGGAGACAATCAGGTTTACCTTCTCGACGGGCGTTTCAATGGCATGTGGAATGTAAAAGGAAATGCTGAAAATTTTGGTGGTACCGTTCGTTTCACACCCGATGAAAAATGCATGATCTTTACGCGCTATCAATCAAAATCCGACATTGCACTATACAGCATGGCTGATCAGAAAGTGGTTCATTATACCAAAGCGCAATTATACCAGGCCATCGATTTTGACATCAGTCCTGATGGAAAGTTGATTGCTGTTGGTGGTGACGGGAAAGAGCTTAAACTTTTCACCATTGAAGCAAACCGCTTCAAACCGCTTCCCGCACTTCCTATGGATGAACCCGATTATCAGTTTATCAATAGTGTTTCGTTCAGTCCCGACGGGAAATACCTCGCAGCAGCAGGCGTAGGAACGGATCTTTATTTTTATTCCGTGAATGGGACAACCGTTACACCATCCACTGTGATTCCTTTTAAATACTGGACTTATTCACTTGCATTTTCCAATGATTCAAAATATTTAGTGAGTGGCAGCAATGACAGTTTATACATCTGGTCTATTGAAAAAGGAAAATTGATTCGCAACTCACAAATGTCAATGTCAGGCGGTGAAACAACCTGTCTTCGTTTTGATAAAACTGGAAATTTTCTGGTAGCTGCAAAAGAAAATGCATCTGTTAAAATTTTCAGCTGGAGTAAAGGTAAACTGGACCTCGTCAATGAAATTGAACCACACAGCCAATGTGTTTTTGATATTGATTTCAGCAGCAACGGTCTTTTCATGACTACTGCAAGCCTGGACAAAACAGCTATCATCTGGAAACTGGGTGATGTTACAGCATGGGAAAAAAGTATCGGATCTAATAACAGTAGCGATCCGAATCGCGGTGTTTCCATCAGCAAAAATGCCTCTACGAACAATACAAAAAATACCGAACCCGGAAGAAATTTTGTTTTTATCGTTGGTATTAATGAATACACATACTGGCCAAAATTAAACAATGCAACCAAAGATGCACAGGATGTAAAAGAAGTTTTAACATCACGTTATGGATTTCCTGTTGATAATGTGATTGAGTTGTATGATGCCAATGCCACGGTGAAAAATATTCTGGACAAACTGAATGTTATTAAATCCTTAGTCAAAGAAAACGACAACCTGATTATTTATTATTCAGGTCACGGATTCTATAACAAAGATATTGATGAAGGTTTTTGGATTCCAGTGAATGCACGCAAGAATGAAGAAACCGATTATCTTTCCAATTCAACACTTTTAAAATATTTAAAAGCAATTAACACAAAGCATATTTTTCTTGTAGCCGACGCATGCTTTTCAGGCGCATTGTTTTCGCAGGGAAGCCGTGGTTACGTCGACAAGGTTGATCAGTTTAAATCGCGCTGGGCACTTACTTCCGGCAGGCTGGAAGTTGTATCTGACGGGTCAAGTGGCACCAATAGTCCGTTTGCTTCTTTCTTTCTGAAATATTTAAAAGATAATACCAAACCTGAATTTTCTGTTAGCGAGCTGATACAGTACGTAAAAATTTCTGTATCCAATAATTCTGATCAGACACCGATCGGCAATCCATTAAAAAATGCAGGTGATGAAGGTGGCGAATACATTTTCCGTTTGAAAGAAAAATAATTTTGTTTCTCATTATAAACGCTTTAAAACTTTTATAAAAAATCAATTTTGTTGCAAATAGATTTTTTTGTTAATTTGTCTATAATTAACCAATTAAAACACCAAAATCATGAAAAAATTATTAGCTATTTTTGTTGTTGCATCCGTTGCATTTGCAAGCTGTACAACTGTATCGCATTCGATGAAAGAACCCAGCAACAATGTTGAGTTTAAAAAAGAAGATTTTGAATTATCAAAACAGGTTTCCGGCGAAGCTACTCAGGTGAAAATTCTTCAGGTACTTGATGTTTCCCGCCTTTTCTACAAAGAACTAGGTGAAACTGTTTCCCCAGGTGGAAAATTGCAGATTCCAATCATTGGCGGAATGCTTGCCAAGAA
>JAZDMK010000082.1:0-3405 GCA_043800975.1 Bacteroidota bacterium
ATACACATTTCGTATTTCAGCAAGCGGAGGAAAAGCGACTCTGTGTTTTTCTTCCAGATCGGAAATATCGGCATCGTTGAATAACAATGTTGCATAGGCATTCTGCCCGTCGCGTCCCGCCCTGCCGGCTTCTTGAAAATAAGCTTCCAGCGTATCGGGAATATCGTAATGGGCCACGAAACGCACGTTGGGTTTATCGATACCCATACCGAAAGCATTGGTGCAAACAATCACACGGATTTTTCCTTTCATCCAGTCGTCCTGCTTTTGCTCACGGGTGGGGCCATCCAGCCCGGCATGATAATAATCGGCTGAGATTTTATTTTTTGCAAGATGCTCAGCAATGCGTTTTGTTCCCGATCTGCTTCGAACATAAACAACACCTGAACCCTGCACACGCGTGGCCATGCGCACAAGACGGTTCAGTTTGTCTTCCTCATGAAGAACCATGTAGGCAAGGTTTCTTCTTTCGAAACTCATGCGGATCACATGCTCCTGCGGGAAATTTAATTTCTCCTGAATATCGCGAATGACAAGTGTTGTAGCAGTAGCTGTCAGAGCAAGTACCGGAACGCGCGGGTGGTATTGCCGTATGTTGGCTATTTCGAGATAAGGCGGACGGAAGTCGTAACCCCATTGTGAAATGCAATGCGCCTCATCGACCGCAAAGAGATTCACTTTCATTCCGCGAATGCGTTCGCGTGCCAGATCGGTTTTGAGCCTTTCGGGAGAAAGGAATAAAAATTTTATTTCCTGATCATAGACGCAGTTGTCAAAAACAATGTCGACTTCGGTTTTACTCATTCCGGAATGCACCGCTACTGCTTTGATTCCACGCTTTTTCAAACTATCGACCTGATCTTTCATCAATGCGATGAGTGGAGAAATCACAATACAGATTCCGTCCATTGCCAAAGCAGGAACCTGATAGCACAATGATTTTCCGCCACCGGTTGGCATGAGCGCCAGGGTATCTTTCCCTTCTAATACCGACATGATGATCTCTTCCTGCAAAGGACGAAATGCAGAGTAATTCCAGTATCGGGTTAGTATTTGGCGTATGGTAGTGCGGGGCATATTGATTACGAAAGTAATAACAATTTCATTAATGACAACAAACCATTAGCAATCCTCCAAACTCCTGCCACCAAGGCACCAAGTCACCAAGTTTCACCAAATTCCAAATACTTATGAAGAATTTTTCAAGTTTTTAAAAAATATTCGATGTTTGATATTTATCAAATCACGATCGTATGCTCATACCATGCGTTCTAAAAAGCAGCAAGAAATGATTAAAAAATTCATATCGCAATCCCAATTTTCTCACAATCAGTTCAAAAAACTTATTGTTGAATTTTTAACAATTTGAAATAACATCGAAAAAAAGTATAAATTTGTTCGAAACATTAGATTATTACCTCATGAAATCAAGATTTTTATTTGTTGTTTTATCCTTCTTTATTTTCTCACTTGCATTTTCACAGCAGAGATACGAAAGGGTCAGGCAATATCCGCTGAACAACAATGACACAAAAAAGTTCGCCAAGAAAAGCGGTGTTCAATCGCTGAAGGTTTTCAACTACAATTGCAAGGATGGCAAGGCTGAAGAAAAGGGCTTTACCGAAGTTGAAATGAGTTTTGATAAAAAAGGAAACATTATCCGCTGGAAGAGATTTGACCGTAGCGGTAAGATGACAGATGATGTAAAATACAATTACGATTACAAAGGAAACTTAGAAGCAGCGCATGTTGTAGCCAACGACACTTCCCTCCTTCTTCTTTCGAATGAATATTATCCAAAAGGATCCATACAGAAACAATCGATTTACAATTTAGACGGAACTGTTGCGATTTCTTTTTTCGATGCGCAGGGAAACATTACTGAAAAAGGTGATTACAATGTAGATGGTACAATCATTAAAAAATTGACCTATAAGACAGACCCTAAGTCCGGCGCTATTCTCGATGGATCTGATAAAAATACCAAAGCAAAGGAAACCTATAAATACAATCCCAAAACCGGATTGCTGCAGTCGCTGCTGCTGATCGATGAAAATCAGAATAAGACTACCATCAATTACGAATACAACGCAACCGGCGACTGCATTGGCGAAACGCACATTGACAAAGCAAAAAAAGTAATTAAAACTGTGAAGTCGAAATTCGACAACATGGGAAATGTTACCGAGAATGAAGTCAACGACATTGCTGCGAACAAGTATTTTAAAATTACCGCCAAATACGATGAAGCCAGCCTGATTGTTGAAGAAATTTCTTATGATAAAACCGGCGTTCAGCTTGAAATACGGAAAGTTGTTTACGAATTTTACTAGACCATGAAATATAAAAACTTTAGCATCCTTTTTCTTTTTATTCTTCTTTTCAGCTTTCATAAATCTGTGCAAAGTCAGAATGAAACTGTGCAGGGTCGGGAGCTGAAAGAGTATCTTGCTGAAATCTCGAATTTCAGTAAGAGTAAAATTAAGAGTATGAAAGTTTCCGAGTTTGCAGTCGTAAATACTCAGCCCGAAAAAACCGGGAAGCTATACATGGAGAAAGATTACAACACTGACGGTACGGTTTCAAAAGAGATGTACTATAATAGTAAAGGTGAGTTAAACCGCAAAATTGTCAGCAAATACAATGAAGCGAAACTTACTGTTGAGAAACTTGAATTCTTTCCCAATGGATCCATCGACCGGAAGTATTCATTTACATATGATAAAGCGGGAAACAAACTGGAAGAATTGAAATTAAAACCCTTCTATCAGGGCTTTTCAAACGAGAGACGATTCTCATACGAGTATGATGAAAAAGGCATGGTACTTACAGAAAGTGGCTTTGGACCTGACGGCAGCACCGAATGGAAATCGGAATACACTTACGATGCAAAGGGTTTTCCGAAAGAAAAATCGATGTTTACCGCCGAAGGCGATCTGGTATGGAAAGACCTTTACACCTGTGATGCCAACGGATACATCATCAAGACAAAACGTTTTGATATGGATGGAAAAGTGATCAGCGAAATTGATCAGGAATTTGACAATGCCGGATATATTCTTGTGATGACAAAGAAGAACAGTGAAGGAAAAATTTCACAGAAATACACTTCTGTTTATAACGCCGGTCATATCATACAACAGAAGACGGTTTACAGCGAAGAAGACAAAACGACAACGTTGTATAAGTACGAGTATCAGAATTACTAGAGAGTTATTGGTTATTGAGTTATTAGTTATTTAGAAAATAACAGAACTAATCCTAAAATGTACGTCTTCCATTCGATACGAGATACCAAAAGTCTATTTTTAATAATTACTTTAATTTTCTTCATTTCTTCATGCCTACAAGAGGAACCGGAAAAGGATAATTATCCTAAAAAAGAAGGTGTAACTTATCCAGGAG
>JAZDMK010000083.1:0-4822 GCA_043800975.1 Bacteroidota bacterium
CTACTTATACTGTGACAGGAACTTCTCTGAGTTGTAACGGAACTGCTATTGCCATTGTGACGGTGAATCCAAATCCGGTGGTTTCTATCGTAGCATCCGCAAACCCCATTTGCGTCGGAAGTTCGACTACACTTACGGCCAGCGGGGCAAGCACTTATTTATGGAACACCGGTTCCACCCTTAATCCATTGGCGGTAACTCCTGTAGTAACCACGACCTATACGGTAACAGGGACTACTGCCGGATGCACGGGAACAGCTACTCTCACGGTTACGGTGAACCCAAATCCGGTGGTTATGGTGAACAGCCCTGCCATTTGTGCAGGCACATCAGCCACTTTAACAGCCAACGGCGCTACTACTTACCTCTGGAGTGACGGTTCTACAACTAATCCCATTACGGTCAGTCCTGCAGCCACTACTACTTATACAGTGACGGGAACTTCTCTGAGTTGTACCGGAACTGCTATTGCCACAGTGACAGTGAATCCAAATCCGGTGGTTTCTATTGCAGCATCCGCAAACCCCATTTGCGCCGGCAGCTCGACTACACTGACCGCCAGCGGGGCAAGCACTTATTTATGGAACACCGGTTCCACCCTCAATCCATTGACAGTTTTGCCTGCTGCAACCACTACCTATACGGTAACAGGAACAACGGCAGGTTGCACGGGAACTGCCACGATCACCGTCACAGTAAATCCAAATCCGATAGTAACTATTTCGGCAACTCCAAATCCGATATGTGCCGGGACTTCATCCACCCTCACGGCCAGCGGGGCGACCACTTATTTATGGAACACCGGTTCCACTCTCAATCCATTGGCGGTAACTCCTACCGTAACTACTACCTATACGGTTACAGGAACAACTGCTGGTTGTACGGGAACTGCTACTATTACCATCACGGTAAACCCTGTGCCAATAGCATCCATCACGGGAGATACACTGATATGTACAGGAACGTCCACCGTGTTGACTGCATCAGGAGGAACAAGTTATTTGTGGAGCACATCAGCCAATACCCAAACCATTACAGTAAATCCCCTGAGTGGAACTACCTATACTGTTTCAGTTTCGAATGGTAACTGTACCGCAAGCGCAAGTATTACGATTAATACTGCGCCAAATCCAACAGCCAATGCAGGGAATGATACAACAATAAATTTAGGCAGCAGCGCACAACTAGCCGGTAATGGAGGAGTTACTTTTTCATGGAGCCCTGCAACAGACCTTTCGTGTAACGATTGTGCAAATCCTGTAGCCAGTCCACAAACCACTGCCACTTATACCTTGGTGGTAACAGATGCCAATGGTTGTACAGATATGGATACAGTAACCGTAAATGTGGATGTTTTATGTGGAGAAGTATATATTCCCAATGCATTTTCACCCAACAATGACGGGACGAATGATTTGGAATGTGTGTTTGGCAATTGTATACAAGTGTTGAACTTCGCCATTTACGACCGATGGGGAGAAAAAGTTTTCGAAACAAAAGATACAAAAGTGTGCTGGGATGGCAAATACAAAGGCGAATTCATGAATTCCGGTGTGTTTGTTTATTACATGAAAGCCACACTTCTTACAGGAGAAGAAATCGAAAGACAGGGTAATATCACTTTGTTCCGATAATGAAAAATGAAAATTAAATGCTCAACAAAAATTCAAATTCATATTTTATGAAACATGCGATCCGGTTTTTTGCACTATCCATTGTTATTGCAACAATGTTTGCTCCAACGGAAGTGAAAGCACAGGACACACATTTTTCTCAGTTCACAATGACTCCGCTGCAATTAAACCCAGCGAACACATGTGAACGGGAATACCTTCGCGCCATTCTTAATTACAAGAACCAATGGAGCAGTGTTGCAGAAGCCTATAAAACCTACAACTTCTCGTATGATATGATTTTATCAAAAAAGAAAGGGATCAAAGGTTTTTCTGCAGTGGGTGCCGACATTCTTAATGACAAGGCCGGTGATGCCAACTTCAAAACATTTCAGGCAACACTTGCGTACTCGTATCATGTTTTTCTGAATGAAAAAAGCACGCTGGGTGGCGGAATTTCGGGCAGTTATCTGCAAAGAAGCTTTAACGCTAGCAGTTTTCAGTGGGGCAATCAGTATGATGGATCAGCATATAATGCCAACCTGACAACCGGCGAAAACTTTAAGACACCCAACTTTTCGTTTTTTGATTTGGCGGGCGGTGTGCACTGGAGATACAACAAAAGCGAAAGATACATGACGGGAAATGACCAGCTCAGTTTTAATGCAGGCATTGCCTTTTTTCACCTGACCCGGCCGAAGCATTCCTTTAACGGAAGTGATGAACGATTGTATATGAAAAAAGTTTTTTATGCAAACGGGCTGATCGGGCTGAGCAATACAAAGAGCTCTATTGTTCCCGGCATTGCTGTTTTCATGCAGGGCAAATCGAATGAAATTTTGTTTGGTGCCTTATACAAATACCAGTTTCAGGAAGATTCCAGATATACCGAAAACATTAAAGCTTCAGCGATTTCCATGGGCGGGTATTACAGAAACAAAGATGCTGTGATTGCAAAACTTATGTATGAATTTTCCGGTTATGCCATTGGTATCAGCTACGACATAAACGTATCCGGATTAAAAACGGCCAGCAATGGTTTGGGTGGAATTGAAATTTCGCTTAAGTTTATAAACCCAAGCCCTTTCCTGTATAAGAACAAAGCAAGTATGTAAATAAAATGGCCGTGAAGAAAAGCTTCCTTATTATTTTTTGTTTCTCCCTTTTTGTTTTCGCGCGTGGACAAAAAAATGATTCCATAAAGATTGTAATTACCAATATTGGTAAAGCAATAAACAGCCCTTTTGCTGAGTATTCTCCGGCAATTTCAGCCGATGGGATGACAATGATTTTCACATCAAGAAGACCGGTAACAGAAAAGGAAGTAAGTAAAAACAAACAAGGGAAAGAGAATATTTACATTTCAAGTTACGATACAATAAAAAAGAAATGGAAAATTGCAGAGAGATTGAGTGATGTCGTTAACGAACCCAACAGGCATAATTCTGCCAAAGCGATTTCGAACGATGGTCAGCGAATGCTGATTTACCGGGATGATGAGAGTGCCAATGGGGATTTATACATATCAGAACTGAATGGAAACGAATGGAGTGCAACGGAAAAGCTACCAGAGCCGATAAATAGTAAATATCATGAATCAACTGCCAGTATTTCACCTGATGGTACAACAATTTATTTTGTAAGCAATCGACCCGGAGGTATTGGAGGTCGTGATATTTGGATGTGTAAGCAGGATGATTATGGTAAATGGGGCGAAGTAAAAAATCTTGAAAAACCAATTAATACTGAAGAAGACGAAGAAAGTATATTTATACATCCCGATGGGAAAACCATTTATTACAGCTCCAAAGGCCGCACGCCTTCAAAAGGCGGATACGACATTTACAAATCTGTAAATACGAATGGAAAATGGAGTAAACCAACAAATTTGGGTGCGCCTATCAATACAAAGGATGATGATTTATGTTTTGTAGTTACAGCTGACGGGTTAACTGCTTATTATGCTTCCGCAAAAGACGGAGGCCAGGGAGAAAGAGACTTGTATGAAATTAAATTTATTCCGAAGGAAAAGAAAACGGGTCCCCAACTTACATTGTTGAAAGGAACAATTACAGATGAAATATCTGGTAAGCCACTTGAATCATCAATTGAGATCAAAGATCTTGAAACAAATAAAGTAGTAACAAAAATAAAGTCCAACAGTGCCACAGGAAAATATCTTGTCTCCTTACCTTCCAACAAAAATTATGGGATAACTGTAAATGCTGACAAATATTTGTTCCACTCAGTAAATGTTGACATTCCACCTGCCACTACGAGTTATCAGGAAATCATTAAAGACATTCAGCTCAAGAAATATGAAATCGGGAAACGAATTGTTCTGAATAATATTTTTTATGATTTTGACAAAGCCACACTCCGAACAGAATCTTTATCAGAATTAGAACGAATGGTTAAATTGATGAATGAAAACCCTTCCATGAAAGTTGAAATTTCGAGCCATACCGATAACATTGGTTCTGAAGAATACAACATTTCACTTTCTCAAGCAAGAGCGCAATCCGTGGTGGATTATTTAATCAGCAAAGGGGTTACCAAAGAACGATTAATTGCTAAGGGATATGGGAAATCAATGCCTATTGCTACAAATGAAACTGAAGAAGGAAGACAGCTTAACCGGAGAACGGAATTCAAGATTGTTAGCATATAAAAAAGTGAATTAAAATGCAAAAACATGAATTGTATTCTTATAATTCTTGTTTTTGTGCGAGGCAAGTAGGCCTGTTTGAGTCTGTGCAGTATGGTTTTTCATTTTCATTCCATTCAAAATTGAATATACGTATTACGTTCATTCCTCAAAATCATACGTTCATTCCTCAAAATCATACGCTCATTAAATTCTAATAAATAGTGTGTATGGCTAGTGTATATTTGTATCATTAATAATTATACTATTACAATAAAAAGTGTTGTGAAATTAAGAATTTAAAACTCTACTCCATGAAAAATGAAAAAAATATTATTACAAAAGTATCAATATTAACTGTACTGTTAACAGGACTTTTTTTGCTTATAGGTATTAAAACGTTTTCGCAAACAGAGGCAAATCCAAGAGCTTATCAACTTGTCTTTTTTACAGAAGATTCCAAGAATGTTTTTTTTCAAGGAACTAATATAATTACTGATAGCTTGCTAGTAAAAATTGAACAATTAAGACAAACGGAAGAAGTAGTCTATGCAAAAATTTC
>JAZDMK010000085.1:0-2793 GCA_043800975.1 Bacteroidota bacterium
AGAATTCATCGTTACCTTTTACATCATGTACTGGCAAAAATGAACTTTTCAAAGAAGGGAATGGTGTTCCCTATTTCGGCAGCCATACTCAACAGGATTACAGAATACCGAAAAGCTCTGGAAGAATATTCACAACCCAGACTGGAATTAATTGAATGGAAAGAGACCAGAGATCACAATGTTGAAGTATTGGGTGCAACCAGAGATTTGTACAGTTATTTCGATGCCACTAAACAGGCAGAGTATTTATATTCGTGTGTAAAAATCACGTTGGAAGAAATTATTCCCCGGGAAGTAGAATTTCTGGTGCGCTTCGATGAGTTGAAAAAATACCTTGAAGACCATTTTCAGATGCCTGATAAAATGATTTCGTTGCTGATACGTTTCATAGAGCAGGGAGAAGGAAAGCTTTCGGAAAGGGCAAAGAAAAAAGAGTTTGACAAACTTACTTCAAAAGAGATCAACACGATTGAAAAAAAGTACAACCAACTTCGTTTGGCCGGGAAGAAATAAATCAGGAATATAAATTTTAGCGGAAATAAAAAACAGGAATTAGGGCTCCGAAAGTCGTGGTACTTTTCGTGGTACTTAGTTTTGAGTTTTCCGTAGCCGTAATCCCCCTCCTTATAAGAATGGGAAGGAGTTCTTGTCGCAAAGGGAGAGAATAAGGAAATGGGCAGAGTTCCCCTTTAGGAGTATGGGCGAGCCGAAAATCCGAAAAAAATAGCAGCGTAATTTCAGGAGTTAATGCCCAAAACAATTACATTTGCGTCTGAAATATAATACTGCTAAATGTTCAAGTCGATCCTTGTAATGGAGTCTGCGTGGGAGGGAAATTCCCTGAAGCCGATCTCTGTATGGCCATTAGTTGAAGGATTTGCGTTTGCGGCAGATATAAAAGCATTCCACCGTAATTTTACCGATACTGATTCTTTCAAATACTGGATAAGGATATTCAACAACAAAAGGAACAATTACCCTTCACCGAAATTGCTTTACATAGCCGCCCACGGAACACATAACCAGGTCAGTTCTATTGGCAACAATATAAACAGGGACACAATATTCAATACCCTTAAAAAGTCAAGGAACATCGAATATGTACATTTCGGTTCATGCCTCTTCGGCAACAACGAGAACCTGCATACATTGCTTAAAACTGCCCGCCACATAAGAATGGCTGCCGGATATAACGAGTCTGTCGACTGGGTTGACTCCACTGCCTTTGACCTGATGCTCTGGCAGCGGATCTCGACCAGGGAAGAAAATGTTAAGAACAAAAAACTTCAGACAGTAGTTGAGGATTACGTAAATAATGAAGTAGCGGGACTTGCAAAGAAACTTGGCTTCAGGTGCAAGTACAGGTACGGGAAATCTGTTAGGTCTATTAAGGTTGAATAGAACGGGGCGTTGAGATCAGAATGTTTGATATTTGCTTCGCGATATTCCCGTTGCTGATATTTTATATAGATTGCATGCCACAGAGGCGCGGGGAAACAGCGGGGGAATGTGGATTAGGACTATGATTAAGATTAGGACTAAGATTAGGATTAGGATTAGGAAATGGATTTACGGGGCAAATATTGTTTCTACTTTACAGGGCAATCACTGCAAAACTCTTTTCTTCCGCACTTTTTACAGTAAAGGCCGCACCAGACATTATCGAACTGGGTCATTAAGGGTTCTATTAGTTTTGGGTCATCTGTTATAAATCCGTTCTCGAAATTCCTGTTGGCCTCGTTCTTTGCGCCCATGCCTGCGCCAGTGAGGTTGGCGCTGCCGCTGTAGGCTATTTTGCCGTCTATGATAACCATTTTTGACGACTTTGCGATGTACAGTTTGAAATGAACTTAAAATTTTAACTCATCCACTTCTTCATATAAAGGTAGTCTGGATAGCAGAGGAAGAAGAAATTTTGTTCTACCAGATTTTCCAGTCGAATTCTCCGGTTTCGCGCCTTGCATTGGGTTTTTGCCTGCCGCGGGTCATTTGCTCAACTTTGGTTATAACGTATTTTTTAAGTTCCGAGACAGTGATGATCCCGTTCTGATTCAAATCGGCCTCAGCATTGCTCATTCCATAAATGACACAATAAGAAAAGATGCCATTGTTCCATTCTTCCGACTCCAGGGCATATCCTGTTCCTGCGGAAGCAGAAATAACGTTTGTTCCCGTTCCTTTGTCCAGACCGGCAAACACTTCCTGCATGATGTCGAAGGTAGTGCTGGCGCTGATTCCCGGCAGGGATTTATTTTCTCCTGAACCCCGGGATGATTCATATGTTTTTACGACCCCGCGGAAAGCAACTTCTTCGTTTTCCACATTATCTGTAGTGTTCAATCCGGAAATTTCTTCATCAACTTCTCCGCTGTGACAGGCATCCATCATAAGGAGTTTTTTCCGTGCGGGGATACTGTCCAGCAGACCCTCTAAGTCGTTGTAGGAGATTCCCATTGCAGCTGGATCTGTAAAATCCATATCCCATGTGGCATAGTAAAAATCCATATTTTCGTCCAGCAATCCGTGACCTGAAATAAAAACCACAATCAGGTCGTCCGGTTTTGTATTCAGCAGTTTCTTTTTCAGTTTAAAAAATTGTTCACGGGTTGCTCTCTCGTTAAAAAGCGTGTCCAGACTTATTTTTTCAAATGGGCCCTCTTCTTTCGCATCGGGCAGCGACCCGAACAAATTCGCCATATCCCTTCCGTCCTTTACAGCGTATTGAAGATTGTATCGCTTATCCTTGTATTCCGAAACACTCAATGCAATCACATACAGGTTGGGTAATACCGG
>JAZDMK010000108.1:0-14694 GCA_043800975.1 Bacteroidota bacterium
TAAATATGAACGGAAGATTGTATGATCCTTTGGTTGGAAGAATGCTAAGTCCAGATCCTGTTATGCAAGCCGCTGGAAGCACGCAAGGATTAAATCGTTATTCGTACTGTTTTAATAATCCGCTGAAGTATGTTGATCCGAGTGGGTATACTGCTTATGGAAATTACGGGAATCCATATGCAGCGATGAGTCATCAGTTTCAGATGGAGAATTATAATTGGTTTAATAGTATGCAAGCTAACCGGGCTACACTAACATACAACATGAGCTCGATGGGGGCTGGCACCTGGGAAATTAATGAAGGAGGAGAAAGCACTACTTTGGGAGGAAATGAATCTTTACAAGATGGGGATGATCCAACATTATCATCTGTTGTTTCATCGGTTTCGGTTTTCTTCTTAAATAATGCTGTATTAAAATCTGGAACTCTTTATAAAATTGGTAAGTTTTTAGCAACGAAAGGTGCGTTTATGCAATATCTGGCGATAGTATGTGGAGAAGCACATGTAGAAGAAGACTCTCGTGGAATAGGTAGTGTAATAAAAAATCGCTTGAATCATGAAAAAGCATTATTAGTTGAGGGGTTTGTAGATAAAATTGGGGGAGAGAAGGATTTTGATGCAATTGGAGGAGAAATATATAACACTGTACTTTCTAGCTCACTACAGGATCTTTTTAGTATTAAGAATGGATATCATCCTCGAGTTAAAGGAGCTTTAACTGCACTTTCATCAGATTACGATTTTTCAAATGGGGCTTACTTTTGGAATGCTACAAGCGCTAAGTTTAAAAAGAACCCGGGATTCAACTGGAGAAAATATGAAGAGGGAGTATATTCAATTACCACATCTTTAGGAGGGGCTGGAGGAACTACGTTTTTTAAATATACAAATCCAAAACGAGTTTGGCCATGAGAAAAATTGTTCTAATTGTTTTTCTTTCTTTTTTGCTTTTTAATAAAGCAAATCCAAACAATATTGAGTGTAAAAACAAATTTGAATTAACAACTATAGATAACAAAAAAATAGTTATTTATTTGAATTTAAATGTAGCTTCAGAGATGATCGAAATTTGGATTAACCCTAAAAATAAAATTATTATTAGTGGATATGCAGGTCTTACTGAAGAAATAGAAACCATAAATAAAAAATTTCTAAAATTATCATTTAAGGAGAAGTTTGGAAGTGGTGAAAAAGCTGCACGTACAATATGGATATGTGTTAACAACAATAAATTGTTTAAAGCTTTTGATGTTTATTCTTATAGGAAATCTATTTTAAATGCTGTTTATGATAGAGAAGCTGATTCGCTTAAACTTTTTGATGAATTATATGAATATAAACTTTCTTTTAAAAATATTGTAGAATGCAAAGGAAGAATCTATGCATACTTTGATGAAGAAGTTCATAGCAAATCAATAAATAAAAATGAAAATAATTATACATTAAGGGATTCCATTATTTTATTCTTTAATGATGCAAACAACGTTTTTTATAGCAATTCTACAATTATTGATGGCTCCTTTATAATTGTAGATAATAATTTAACTACTCCTATGACATTTGTTAAAGAGAAGATCCTTGTGATTGAGTTGAAAAATGAATGTTATTATTTCATTAAAAAGAAATGGTACGTTAAAGGGAAAGAAAATTATTTAATTGTATGCTAAATATGCCCTACTCCATTTCAGATAAATTTTTAAGAAAAGACCATGAATTAAAAAAATCAGATTTATGAAACACCCCCTCCTAATACTTGCATCCTTGCTACTAAGCAGCTTGCTCCCTGCCCAAAACATCGCCCCGCTCAATCAGCAAAAATATGTGGAGTACACCTACAATGCAGCAGGAAACAGAGAAACACGGCAGATTATTTACCTTGCCCTGAAGACCATCGACACCACCCAAACCAGCGGTTCCGCCGCGGCGGAGGAAGGCACAACGGCCACTAATCCGGAGCAAACAACTCCTTATACAGAAACTTTGGGCGCCACCACCATCAGCGTATTCCCCAACCCCACGCAGGGCCAGCTCAACATTCAGGTATCAAACCTGCCCGAAGGCAGCAGCGGCAGCCTTTTATTAGTAGACCAAACCGGCAGAACTATCCTTACACAAAACCAAATAAAACCCAGCCAGAAGATGGATTTGTCGGGGCTTGGAAAAGGGATTTATTTTTTGCAGGTGGTGATGGGGAATGAGAAGAAGGAGTGGAAAATCGTAAGAGAATAAAGTTTGTAAAGTTCATAAAGTTGTAAAGTTATAAAGTTTAAAGTGGAATTATTGAGATATGAAAATTGAGCGCTTTGAGGATATTATTGCATGGCAGAAGGCAAAAGTTGCAGTTGCAGTGGTAGTAGCAGTGATATGTTTTTAACCGCAAAGGTCCGCTAAGCATAGCAAAGGGCGCAGAGACGGGGATTCTTTGCACGCTATACGCAGGCTAAACGTGCGCGAACGTGGGTTTTCATAGCATTCTTGGTATTGTTGATCAGGGGGTTTGGACAAGGCCAACTCATAACTCATAATTCATAACTTATAACTCATATCTAATCATCTTTTTCTTACCTTTGCGCCCAATTATCAAACGGGAACGTATGATTGAACAAAACGTAAACAAGGTGATCGGTGAAGGACTTACATACGACGATGTGCTCCTGGTACCGGCCTATTCCGAAGTGCTGCCGCGCGAAGTGAGCACTTCTACCTTCTTTTCAAGGAATATTAAGCTGAACATCCCGATTGTTTCGGCGGCGATGGATACGGTTACCGAATCGGCCATGGCTATTGCGATTGCGCAGCTGGGCGGCATTGGTGTGCTGCATAAAAACATGTCGATCGAAGATCAGGCAGCCATGGTGCGCAAAGTGAAGCGCGCCGAAAGTGGTATGATCATCGATCCCATCACCCTGCGAGAAAATGCCCTGATCAGCGATGCGCTGAACCAGATGAAGGAAAATAAGATAGGGGGCATCCCCGTTGTAGATGAGAACTTCCGACTGGTAGGTATTGTCACCAACCGCGACCTGCGTTTTGAAAAAGACATTAACCGTCCGGTACGCGAGGTGATGACCAAGGAAAACCTGATCACCGTTTCGGAACTGACCGACTTTACCAAGGCCGAAGATATTCTTCAGCAATATAAAATCGAAAAACTTCCGGTAGTTGATAAAAACTACAAGCTGATCGGCCTGATTACGTATAAAGATATTATAAAAGTTAAGGATCGTCCGCATGCCTGCAAGGATACTTTTGGTAGGTTGCGCGTGGCTGCTGCTGTTGGCATTGCTGCTGATACACCCGAACGTGTGGCTGCCCTGAAGCATGCCGGCGTGGATGCCATTGTTGTAGATACTGCCCACGGACACTCGCGGGGTGTGATCGAAATGGTTAAGAAATTAAGAAAAGCATATACCGATATCGATATCGTTGCCGGAAACATTGGCACACCTGAAGCGGCGCTCGATCTGGCCAAAGCCGAAGTAGACGGAATTAAAGTAGGCATAGGACCCGGTTCTATTTGCACCACCCGTATTATTGCTGGTGTGGGTGTTCCGCAATTATCTGCTGTGATGAGCGTTGCTGCTGTGATGAGAGATATGAAAATCCCCGTGATTGCCGACGGTGGTATCCGTTTTACCGGAGATATTGTGAAAGCCATTGCCGGAGGAGCATCTACCATCATGGCCGGATCGCTCTTTGCCGGAGTAGATGAATCGCCGGGTGAAACCATTATTTTTGAAGGAAGAAAATACAAAGTATACCGCGGAATGGGCTCGATTGAAGCCATGCAGCTGGGTTCGAAAGATCGTTATTTCCAGGATGCTGAAGATGATATCAAGAAACTGGTGCCTGAAGGCATTGTGGGACGTGTTCCTTACAAAGGTTCTTTGTCGGAAGTGGTGTATCAGATGGTGGGCGGATTGCGTGCCGGAATGGGTTATTGCGGTGCAGCTACCATTGATGACATGCACAAAGCGCGCTTTATCCGTATCACATCGGCCGGCGTTGCCGAGAGTCATCCGCACGATGTTACCATTATCCGCGATGCACCCAATTACTCGCGTTAGTTGTTAAATATTGTTAAGCCAAAGAAAGCCTGATCGAAATTAAATAAATTTGCAACCATAAAAATAAATCGTCACTATCCATGAAAAACAAATTAATTAAGCAAGTCGTTATTGCAGCTGTGTTCATCTTTTCCGGAAATTTATTTGCTCAGTCCGGAGATCCTGTTCTTTTAACAATCGCCGGAGAGCCTGTTACCAAATCAGAATTTCTTTCTGTTTACAAAAAGAATAATCTGAAAAACGGTACGGTTGATCAGAAATCGCTGGAAGAATATCTGGATCTGTTTACCAATTTCAAACTGAAAGTAACCGAAGCGAAGAAGCTGGGTTATGACACACTGGTATCGTTCCGTGATGAACTGGCCGGCTATCGCAAACAGCTTACGCAGCCTTACTTTTTTGATAAAGATGTAAACGATAAACTGCTGAAAGAAGCCTATGACAGGAATACTGAAGTGGTTCGTGCAAGCCATATTTTAATCAAATGCGATCCCGATGCATCACCGCAGGATACGCTGGCAGCTTATAATAAATTAATTTCGATTCGCGACAGAATTCACAAAGGAGAAGATTTTGGCAAACTGGCGAAGGAATTTTCTGATGACCCTTCATCCAAAGATCAGCCTGCCATGAAGGACAGACCCGCGCGTAAAGGAAATGGCGGAGATCTGGGATATTTTACTTCACTGCAGATGGTATATCCGTTCGAAACGGCTGCCTTCAATACCAAAGTGGGTTCCATTTCAATGCCGGTAAGAACACGCTATGGCTATCATATTGTGAAAGTGGCCGACCGCAAAGCCAACGTAGGGATGATTCAGGTTGCGCATATTCTGGTTCGCACACCTCCGGGGCAGTCAGCTGCTGATTCGTTGAAGACAAAAGAAAAAGTAGATGATCTATATAAACAAATTCAGAATGGTGCTGATTTCAGTGAGCTTGCCAACAAATATTCGGATGATAAAGGTACTGTAGGAAAAGGTGGCGTTCTGCCTTATTTCTCAACCGGAAGAATGGTTCCTGAATTTGAATCGGCTGCATTCGCTTTGAAAAACAACGGCGATGTTTCGGCACCCATAAAAACAGATTATGGCTGGCATATTATCAAAAGAGTTGAACTGAAAAAGCTTCAGTCGTTCGATGAAATGAAAGCCGATCTTAAAGTGAAAGTGGCGAAAGACGGACGTTCGGAACTTCCGAAAAAGGCTGTCATTGCTAAGCTGAAGAAGGAAGATAAATTCAAGGATAAAAAGGTGAAGAAAAAAGTTCAGGCTTTTTATGCAGTAGTGGATACATCATTTTTTAAAAATCAGTGGAAGGTTGAAAGTGCTGCCAAGCTGAATGAGAAGATGTTTACCATCGGAAAAGAAATTTATACACAACAGGATTTCGCAAAATTTCTGGCAGCCAATCAGCTGAACAAAGCAAAAGCAGGCTCTGTAGAAACCACCGTAAACCAGTTGTATGACCGCTATGTAGAAGAATCTATTCTGAAGTATGAAGATGTACGTATGGATGTGAAGTACCCCGAGTTCAAAGCACTCATGAAAGAATACCATGAAGGAATTTTGCTTTTCGAAATCACCGATGACAAAGTATGGTCGAAGGCTGTAAAGGATACTATCGGACTTCTTGATTTTTACAGTCAGAATAAAAACAATTATAAATGGAACGACAGGGTAGATGCAACCATTTATCAGTGTGCTACACCTGAAATTGCAGAAAAAGTAAAAACCATGCTGGGTCAGGGTTCACGCGATGCAGAGATTCTGGAAAAAGTAAATAAAGATTCACAACTCAATCTGAAAATCGACAACGGTCGTTATTCAAAAGGCGATAACAAATATGTGGATATGGTGACCTGGAAAGAAGGAATTGCCGATGCAGTGAAAGAAAACACTTCATTTGTGATGGTTAATATTCATAAAGTATTAGCACCGGAAGCCAAATCATTCAATGATTCAAAAGGACTTGTAACAGCCGATTACCAGAACTTTCTTGAAAAGAGATGGGTTGACGAACTTCGCAAAAAATATCCGGTTGTAGTGAATAAGGATGTGTTGCAATCGATAAAATAAAATGATCAGAGCATCCGCAGCAAACCTGCGGATGTTTTGTTTCTGAAAGGAAAATTGAATAAAAATATTCTATACAAAGCGCTGTTATTTGCAGTAATTATTTCACTGACATCCTGCGGAGGCGGAACTAAAAAGCCGGATGATGCGGTGGCCCGTGTGAATGATCAATATCTGACCAGTTCGGATTTAAAGGGAATTGTTCCGAAAGGAACTTCCAAGAAAGACAGTGCAGCCATCATTCAGAATTATATTCAAAGCTGGATACATCAGCAACTTGTTTTGCAGCAGGCGGATGAAAACCTGAGCAGTGAACAGAAGAATTTTGAAAAGCAGATTGAGGATTACAGAAATTCACTGATTACCTATTCCTATGAAAAGGAGCTGATCCGTCAGAAGCTGGATACAGTCGTTACCGATGCTCAGGTAAATGATTATTATCAAAAACATCCCAATGATTTTACGCTGAAAGAAAATATTGTGAAGGTACTTTACGTTAAGTTACCTATAAAGTCAGCCACGATTCCCCGCATGAAGCAATTAATACAATCGGAAAAACCGAACGATCGCAAAACCATGGAGGATCTGTGCAAGCAATACGCAACCAATTATTATCTGGATGATAATTCGTGGTTGTACTTTAATGATTTGCTGAAAGAAATTCCGCTGAAAGCGTATGATCAGGAAAGATTTCTGGCCAGCAATAAGCTCGTTGAATTAAATGATACTGCCAGTTCATACATTTTGTTTTTCAAGGATTTTAAGGTGAAGGAAAACTCTTCGCCGGTAAATTTTGAAGCATCAAATATCAGAAACATCATTTTGAACCAGCGAAAGCTGAAACTGATAACGCAGATGGAGAAAGATGTGTATGAGAAAGCAGTCAAAGAAAAAAGTTTTGAAATTTTCAAATAACAATATGTTTAAAAAAATCGTCCTTTTCACAAGCGCTCTTCTGGTCATGTTTTCCGCCAGTGCGCAACCCCAACCCGGAACTGTAATTGATCAGGTTGTGGCCGTTATCGGAAATGAAATTATTTTGCAATCGGATGTGGAAACGCAATATCTGCAGTATATAGCGCAGGGATTGGCTGCTGAGAATAATGCAGATATGAAATGCAAAATATTTGAAGAAATGCTTTTCCAGAAGCTGATGCTGCATCAGGCAAAGGTTGATAGCGTTACGATAACTGAGTCGCAGGTTGAAAATGAAATGGACCGCAGGCTGCGTTATTTTATTCAGCAGGTGGGATCACAGGAAAAGCTGGAAGAATATTATCAGAAAACCATTATTCAGATTAAGGAAGATTTCAGAACAGCGATACGTGAGCAAATGCTCGTAGATAATGTTCAGGGAAAAATTACGGAGGATATTACTGTAACTCCTACGGAAGTAAAGACATTTTATAACAGTCTTCCGAAAGACAGTATTCCCTTGATCAGCGCAGAAACCGAAATACTTCAGATTGTAAGAAAACCAAAAGTAAGTCCGGAAGAAATAACCAATGCCATGGAAAAAATTATGGGATTGCGCGAAAGAGTTTTAAAGGGAGAAAGTTTTTCGGCACTCGCCGTATTGTATTCAGATGATCCGGGAAGTTCCAAAAAAGGCGGCGAGTTGGGCTTTGTAAGTCGCGGCGATCTTTTCCCCGAAGTGGAAGAGATGGCATTCAGTTTGAAAACACCCAACGAGATTTCCAGCATTGTAAAAAGCAAAGTAGGTTATCATATTATTCAATTGATAGAGCGCCGGGGCGAAAGAATTAATTTCCGTCATATACTTATTATTCCTAAAGTATCTCCGCTTGATCTGGCAAAAGCAAGTATGTTTCTAGACAGTTTAACTACTCAGATTAATGCAGGAAAAATTACGTTTGAAGATGCAGCTGTAAAATTCTCGGATGATGAATCACGCAACAACGGTGCAATGATGATTAATCCGTCAACAGGTTCAACGAAATTTCAAACGGATGAACTTGATCCTGCGATTTTTTTTATTATCGATAAACTGAAAATCGGTGAGATTTCAAAACCCAATGCATATGCTACAAGTGATGGAGCACAAGCATATCGTGTTATGAAAATTAAGTCACGAACAGAGCCACACGTTGCAAACCTGAAGGAAGATTACAACCGGATTCAAACTGCAGCGCTGAATCAAAAACAGATGAAAGCGGTAGCCAAATGGATAGAAAAGAAAAAAAGCACTACTTTTATTCAGGTAAATCCATCGTATATGGGATGTGACTTTAAATATAACTGGTTTAATAAATAGCAATCATGCAATATTCATCAGACGTAGAAGCGGTAGATGCTTTCAGAGAAAAGTTTGGAAACCTCAGAAGTGAGATTGCAAAGGTTATTGTTGGTCAGGATGACGTTATCAAAGATCTTCTGATTTGTATATTCAGCAATGGCCACTGCCTGCTGGTGGGTGTGCCGGGTCTTGCAAAAACATTAATGGTAAATACCCTTGCGCAAATTCTCGGATTGTCGTACAGCAGGATTCAGTTTACACCCGACTTAATGCCTTCGGATATTCTGGGGACAGAAATTTTGGGCGAGAACAGGGAATTCCGATTTATCAAAGGACCTGTGTTTGCGAATGTCATTCTTGCTGATGAAATCAACCGCACGCCGCCCAAAACACAATCTGCTCTTCTGGAAGCGATGCAGGAAAGAGCGGTAACTGTTGCCGGAAATAATTATAAACTGGATGATCCTTTTTTTGTTTTAGCAACACAAAATCCGATAGAGCAGGAGGGAACCTATCCATTGCCGGAAGCGCAGCTTGACAGGTTCATGTTTAATGTGACACTTGATTATCCCAGCTTTGAAGAAGAAAAAAAGGTAGTGGAATACACAACATCTTTGGTAGATATTTCTTTAAATAAAATACTTTCGGCTGAAGAAATTTTGTTTTTTCAACAACTTGTCAGAAAAATACCTGTGAATGAAAATCTGGTTGATTATGCTGTAAAGCTTGCCAGCCGGACACGACCGGGAACACCACTGGCTCATCCCAAGGCAACTGAATTTATCAGTTGGGGTGCTGGACCACGTGCATCGCAGTACCTGATCATTGGAGCCAAATGCCATGCATTGATACATGGAAAATATACGCCTGATATCGAAGATATCCGTGCTGTTGCAAAACCCATTCTGCGCCATCGCATCGTACGAAACTACAAAGCCGAAGCCGAAGGTATCCGCGAAGATTATTTAATTAATGAATTTATGAACCTCTAAATTTTTGAACCATGAATACTATAAAACGAATTTCTGTTGTACTGTTAGCAGTGTTGATTGTATTCTTTACGATCATATCAATACTTGCCGTCTGGGATATTATCCAGGTTGAAAATATTACCGGGAAATCATTTACAACCATTTTGATTTTGTTTGCTTCATCGGCCGTAATGCTGTTTCTGTTTTCGGTGGTATATCCAACGAATGAAAGAAACAATCACAACAACCAGGGGCCGAATGCTCCTCCACACCAATAAAAAAAAAAGAGGCATTTGCCTCTTTTTTATTCACCCAAATAGGATTTTAGTAGCTTGCTTCGCGCCGTGTGTTTGAGCCTGCGAATGGCTTTTTCTTTGATTTGACGAACCCTTTCACGTGTAAGATCAAACCGCTCGGCAATCTCATCCAGCGTATGGCCGTGGTTTTCGCCAATCCCATAAAAAAGTAAAACAACATCTTTCTCACGATCAGTAAGGGATGAAAGAGAACGATCAATTTCTTTTGATAAGGATTCTTTGATCATTAAATCGTCTGTTGCTTTGTCATCGTTGCTTACAAAAACATCCAGCAGGTTTACGGTTTCATCCAGTATTAAAGGTGCATCCATGGAAACATGCTTGTTGGAAACACGAAGTGTGTCGCTAACTTTATCTACCGTGAGATCCAGCTCGTCTGCCAACTCTTGAGCAGTAGGAGTGCGTTCGTATTTTTGTTCAAGGAGCGAAGCTGTTTTAATAATTTTATTCAGTGAGCCTACCTGATTAAGCGGAAGGCGGACGATGCGGGATTGCTCTGCCAGCGCCTGTAATATGGATTGCCGAATCCACCATACTGCATAAGAAATAAATTTAAAGCCACGGGTTTCATCGAATCTGCGTGCTGCTTTTATAAGTCCAAGATTGCCTTCATTTATTAAATCGGGTAAACTTAAACCCTGACTCTGGTATTGTTTGGCGACGGAAACCACAAAGCGAAGGTTAGCCTTCGTAAGTTTATCCAGTGCCTTTTCATCACCCTGGCGGATGAGCTGTGCCAGCTGAACTTCTTCTTCTGCAGAAATTAAAACTTCTCTGCCTATTTCCTGAAGGTATCTGTCCAGTGACGCGGTTTCCCGGTTGGTGATGGATTTGGTTATTTTAAGTTGTCTCATAATCTGTATCCTCAATTAAATTTCAACGACGTTGTCAGTTGAACAACTTTTCTGAATTTCTGATTGTACAAATAATTATACAATCATGGTTAGTGTTGTGATAGCGTGTTATAGTCCGAAACCATAATATGCCCGCATACCATTTTGGTAAATACCTTCAATCAGTATGCCACCTTTTTTATTATCCAGTGCACGTGAGATATCTTCCTGTGTTGTGATTGGTTTTTTATCAATATGTGTGACAATAAAACCTTCTCTTACACCAGCAGCTCTCAACAGCCCCTGATCAAGTTTAGATATTTTCATTCCGTTTGCAATACTCAGTTTTTTCATTTCTTCTTTTGTAATAGGAGTAAACGTTGCACCCAGCGAAGAAATGAGTTCTGTATCTTCTTTTTTAACCAGCCCGGTTGTGCCTTTAACATTTTTCAAAGTAAGTTTCACAGTGGAAGTTTTTTCTTCCCGCTGAAAGGTTACATTGATCTTATCTCCAGGCCGGAAAAGGTTCACCTGTTCCTGCAATTCTCCTACGTTGTCAACTGCAATGCCACCAATGTGAGTGATTACATCACCTGCTTTCAGGCCGGCTTCTTCACCGGAACCACCCTGGTTTACACCCGAAATGTAAACGCCTTTGATCTCTTTAATTCCTTTTTCTTTTGCAAGTTTGGAATCAAGGTCTTTAATTTCTACGCCAAGGAACGCTCGTTGCACTTCTCCAAACTCCAGCAGATCGTCCACAACTTTACGGACCATACTAACAGGAATTGCGAAGCCATACCCAGCATAAGACCCTGTATTGGATGCAATGGCTGCATTGATTCCGATAAGTTCTCCCTTTGTATTTACCAGTGCGCCTCCGCTGTTTCCCGGATTGATGGCTGCATCAGTTTGAATGAAAGATTCAATGCTAGGCCCTTCTTCCATAAAATTAATATTCCTTGCTTTTGCACTGACAATTCCGGCAGTTACTGTTGAGGTAAGATTAAAAGGATTTCCTACAGCCAGAACCCATTCGCCAACCTTAACACTGTCGGAATTTCCAAAACGCAGGTAAGGAAGGCCACTTTCTTCAATTTTAAGCAAAGCGAGATCTGTAGAAGGATCTGTACCGATAACCTTGGCTTCATAGGTGCTTTTATTATCTAATGTGACTTCAATGGCATCGGCTTTTGTGATGACATGGTTGTTGGTTACAATATAACCATCGGCAGAAATGATTACGCCGGAACCAAAGCCTGATGCGGGCTCTGCTTTTTTCCGGTAGGGATTACCAAAAAAGTCACTAAAGGGATCAAATCCAAAAGAAGATGTGTATCCACTGTTCAGATACTTTGTTTTTACATGAACAACAGCCGGTACTGATAACTCAGCTGCATTTACAAAATCGGGAAGCGCAGCAGGAATGTTCCTCATGTTGACTTCATGTTTGATGTCTTCTTTGGGTTGCACACCCATCTTTTTGCGGGCCTGTAATTCGTTTGCTCTATTCAGACCTAATGCAAATACGCCGCCCAGCATGGCGATGATAACGGATCCTACAATTTTTTTGAACATGGTTTTTTAAATTTTAAAATTGGACGTAAAAAAACGCAACATTCATTCCTGTTATTGTTCATTGTCAGTTAAAAATTGTTAATGAAAGTTTTAATATTTATTAAACTCTTTCAATAACTTTGTAAAAAAAACGAGCGCAGCTTTTTATGTCTTTAAAAAAAAATAAATACAAAGGATTACTGGCAGGGATACTGATTGGATTTGGTATTTCGCTTTTGATTGTGCTTGCTGTAACTGGTGGTCGCGGATTAAATCCATTTCCAGCCTTTAACCAGTTTTTTAAAAAAGTAAACGGATATCTTGCCAATAAAGGAGATGTAGCCCGAAGTACAGATTTTCAGAAAGGTCAGGTTATCATTCGTCTTTTGAAAGAAAGAACCGATGTCCCTACTGCTGAAGCATGGATGGGTGATACTTCCACCTATGATTCGGATGATGCAATGGACGAATTGTTTGGAATGGCAGGTGATTCAACAATGTCTGATTCGCTGCGGAAAATGATAGGAGCAGATAATTCATTATCATCCGATCGTTCGTTGGTGAAGCGCGATGTTTTGATGGGTTTTAAAATTGTAACTATAAAAAATGCCAATATTAAAAAAGAGAAACAGGAAGCAATAAATGATTCCGTTTTGGTTGAAAGTAATAATCCGGCTAAAGCAGGAATCATTCGTGTTGAGTTCTGGCAATCACCTTTGAATTACAAGGGATACAAGGCAAATAAAAGCAAAATTGTTTTGTTTGGATTGGAGCAAGATGGAGTTTTTTCAATAAAGAAATTTAAAAATATTTTATTTCTGCAATACGCAGGGATTTTTTATCAGCTTGACGAAACCGAAGAGCACCGGCCTTTTCAAAAAGTGAAGGATCCTGCATTAATAAAACAACTTGCTAATTGATGACATTTGATCTTTATAAATTTCATGGAGCAGGCAACGACTTTCTGCTGGTGAATGATCCTGACAAAACCTTTCCGGATAAAGATGTTGAGAAAATAGCATTACTGTGTCATCGTCATTTTGGTATTGGTGCTGACGGGCTTATGCTTTTGCAACCTTCCTCTGTTGCTGCTTTTAAGATGGTTTATTTTAATTCTGACGGAAAAGAAGGAAGCATGTGTGGCAACGGAGGACGCTGTATTGTTGCATTTGCTGAATTGATGGGCGTGATTTATCACAAAAAGATTATTCGGTTTGAAGCCATCGACGGTCTGCATGATGCAGAAATACTTACATCTGAAAAAAACATTTCGATCGTTTCGTTGGGATTGTCATCGGTTCGATCTGCAGAAAAGATTGATGATGGCTGGTTTCTGAATACAGGTTCCCCCCATTTTGTAACATTTGTTGACAATGCAAATGAAGTTGATGTTGTTGCATTGGGGCGTAAACTTCGCTATGATCAGCGTTTTGCTCCTGCCGGTGCGAATATTAATTTTGTAGAAAAAAGAAGCGGTTCGTTGTATGTCAGAACTTATGAACGGGGTGTTGAAGATGAAACTTTGTCGTGTGGAACCGGCGTCACAGCTTCAGTTATTGCGGCATACTTTGAAAAAAAATGCAGCAACCTCTGTGATGTTAATACCCGGGGTGGAAACCTGGTAGTTTCTTTTCAGGAAAATAATGGAGTAATTTCAGATTTAAAATTGCAGGGGCCTGCCGAATTTGTTTTTAAAACCACAATTTCATTTTACATATGAATGAATTTGAAACTATACTAAAGGGAGAGAAATGCTTTCTTCGCGCTATGGAGCCAGAAGATGCATCTTTGCTGTACCAGTGGGAAAACGACACGCGATACTGGTTGATGAGCAATACAGTTGCTCCGTTTTCAGAAAGCCAGTTGGTAGATTTTATCGCTACGGCACGTTATGATTTATATGCTGCGCGCCAGCTAAGGTTGATGATTGCAACAAACCAAAAACCGGCCATTGGTTGTATTGATTTGTTTGAATTTGATCCTGTGAATATGCGTGCGGGTGTTGGAATTCTGATCGCTGACGAAGAAGAAAGAAACAAAGGAATCGCTGCTGATGCATTGAATATTCTGCTGCACTATTGTTTTCAGTTTTTACATTTAAACCAATTGTTCACGCAGGTAATAATTGACAATGAAGCCAGTCTTCAGTTATTTAAAAAAGCGGGCTTTGAAATTTCAGGAACAAAAAAGCAATGGGTAAGACAGGGAAAAGAATGGAAGGACGTTCAGTTTCTTCAAAAAATTAATCGATAGGAATATGGCAAAGAAGAAAAATAAAAGGAAAGGGATCATACTGATTGTTCTCGCCATTTTGTTGGTGTGCGGAGGAATTGCAGGATACATTGGGTATAGCTATATATACAAACCCAATGTTTCTATAAACGGAAAAGAATTTGATTATCTCTATATAGCCACAGGTTCAGATTTTGATAAAGTTAAAAGTCAGCTCTATGATAAAGGCTGGATCGACAATAAGACTTCTTTTGAATGGGTAGCCAATCAAAAAAAATATTCAGGAAAAGTGAAAGCGGGCCGTTATAAAATTGTTGACGGAATGAGCAACAACGATCTGATTAATATGCTGCGTGCAGGAAAGCAGGAGCCTGTAAAATTTC
>JAZDMK010000143.1:0-12414 GCA_043800975.1 Bacteroidota bacterium
TGCCAATGCTATTTCCTGGAACCATCCCGAAGCATACCTCATCATACTTCTGATCGATGAACGCCCCGAGGAAGTTACCGATATGGAACGCAGCGTAAAAGCGGAAGTAGTATCATCTACCTTTGATGAGCCCGCTGAAAGACACGTGCGTATTGCCAACATCGTACTCGAAAAAGCAAAACGAATTGTGGAATGCGGACAGGATGTTGTTATTTTACTTGACTCAATCACCCGTCTGGCACGTGCTTTCAATACTGTTGCTCCGGCATCGGGTAAAGTACTCACAGGTGGTGTTGATTCGAATGCATTACAAAAACCAAAACGTTTCTTTGGTGCTGCCCGTAAAATTGAACACGGCGGATCGCTTACCATCATTGCTACTGCATTGACTGAAACGGGATCCAAAATGGATGAAGTAATCTTTGAAGAATTTAAAGGAACCGGTAATTCGGAACTTCAGCTCGACCGTAAACTTTCCAACAAACGCGTTTGGCCGGCTATCGATCTGGTTGCTTCCAGCACGCGCCGCGATGATTTACTTGTGGATAAAGAAACACTGCAACGCTTGTGGGTACTGCGCAATCACCTGGCCGATATGACGCCGGTGGAAGTAATGGCCTTCTTAAGTGATAAATTGAAATTCTCTCAAACCAATGAGGAGTTTTTACTCTCTATGAACGGATAGGTAAGAATTATTTTTTTTTATTTTTTATTTTTTTTTTTGTGATTTCACTCTTCGGGGTGAAATCATTTTTTTTGATAAGCTGTTTATTCAATGGTGCAGCATTCGCCATCAGCCGATTTAATAGTTACTTCTGTAATCTGATTAATCGAGGAAGTTTGAAAGGGCTGACGAACTTTTAAATAATTTTCAGTAAAGCCATACATGAATCCTTTATCATTTCTGGATTCCCATAACACTGTATGTTTTGTGCCGATGTTATTCTGATAAAATTTATTTTTCAGTTCTGTTGATAAAGCGCGTAAATCGCGGCTTCTCTGCGAACGAACCGAAGGAGGAACGCTGTCCGGCATTTGTACGGCACGCGTATTCTCTCTTTCAGAATAAGGAAATACGTGAAGAGAACTCACGTTCATTTTTTTTATAAACGAAAGACAGTCTGAAAAATCTTCCTCCGTTTCGCCGGGATGCCCTGCTATTACATCAACTGCGATGCAGGCAGCGGGAATGAATTCATGAATGAGAGAAATTCTTTCTTCGAATAATGCTGTATTGTATCTGCGGCCCATTCGCTGCAAAACCTTATCCGATCCCGATTGTAACGGAATGTGAAAATGCGGCATGATGCGTTTGGATCTTGCAACTAACTGAATAATTTCATGGTTTAACAGATTGGGTTCAATCGAAGAAATACGAATTCTTGAAACGTTACATTCCTTATCCAGTCTGATTAACAGATCAAGAAATGATTCTCCGTTTTTGGTTCCGAAATCACCAATATTGACGCCCGTCAGAATAACTTCGTGGATATCGGTTTGCTCAATGATCTTAACGTTATCAAGCACACCCTGAATGGTGTCGCTGCGGCTTTGCCCGCGTGCATGCGGAACAGCACAGTATGCACAATGATAATCACAGCCATCCTGAATTTTTAAAAAGCAGCGGGTGCGATCCGATTTAGACCAGGATGCATGGAATGTTTTTTCTTCTGAAATATCGGAATGAACCAGCAGCGCTTTGTCTCTTTTAAATGGCAGTTCCAGATATTCTTTGATTTTAAATTTTTCTGCCATTCCGATTACAACATCCACACCGGGAATGGATGAAAACTGTTCGGGATGAAGCTGGACGGAGCAGCCGGTAACGATTACCATTGCATCGGGGGCGACATTGCGCGTTTGCCTGACAACCTGCCGGCATTGTTTGTCAGCAGTTCCTGTAACAGTGCATGTATTGATAACAACCACATCGGGGCGATCGCTTACTTTAGCCCGCGTGTATCCCATCTCTTCTGCAATGCCTGATAAATAAGACGATTCAGAGAAATTAAGTTTGCAGCCCAGCGTAACGAATGCAATGGTTTTCATCGGCGTAAAATTACGGCAAATATTACTGCGATTGATCTGTAAATTTGAAAATAATTTCTATGTTTGTAAGATGCTAAAGCGTATTTCATATTTGATGTGTGTATTGCTACTGTTTTTCCTCACCTTCGATTTTATGGTGTTCAAATTGCAGCGCATGCAAATGCGCCGCCATGCGCGAGAAATGACTGAGGAGAAATGCCGTAAAGATTTGCTGGTTACATTTAAATACCATAAAGATGCCCCGGGCGTTTTTGAGTCGGATGAGTTTCTTTACAAATCCAATATGTATGATGTCAAAAAAAGAGAAATCTTTGGCGATTCCGTCAGAATAACATGCATGAATGATACCCGTGAAAAATCATTGATGGAATCCTACTTCAAACAAATGAATGGCTCAGGCAAAAACACATTTCCGGGTAGTAAAACAAATGCCAAATGGCAGCTCAACAAAATGTTTTTCAATCAACCTGAAAATGAAAGTCTGAATGTGTGTTTTAATTACTATTGTATAATTGATTTGAAAAATTATTTGATTCTTAATCCGATCATAAATATTCTGGATCCGCCACCCGAGGCTTAAATTTTTTAATTTTCGGCATTATTAAATGCCATTTTTCAATTTGTAAAAATTTTAAATTTTGGCGATGAATAAAAAAATATTTTTATTGATTGGCCAGCTAATTTTTTGCACTGCATTTGCGCAGCAGGTGAAGGTAATGGACATTGCCAGCCTGCAGCCCGTTTCAGGTGTGAAGATTACGGCCAGTCAACATGGACAAAATGTTACAACCGATAATCAGGGAAAAGTTGATTTATCTGTGTTTTCAGACAAAGATTCGCTTTCCTTTTATCATATGTCCTATCAACTTTTTACAATTCTTAAAAGTGAATTGTTGACAAAACAGAATAAGAAAAATACGTTTGATGTGTATTTATCTATGAAGCAGGTAAACCTCAGCGAAACAGTATTCTCGGTGAACCGCTTTCAGGAAAAGATTGAAGATGTTGCCGGAAAAATTGAAGTGATTCAGGCCAGAAATATTGCCATGCTGAATCCTCAAACTTCCGGTGAACTGATTCAGGCAACCGGAAATGTATTTGTACAGAAAAGTCAGCATGGTGGTTCAAGCCCTGTCATCCGGGGCTTTGAAGCAAACCGGGTTTTGCTGATTGTGGATGGTGTACGTATGAATAATGCGATATACAGAAGCGGACATTTGCAGAATATTATTACCCTTGATCCAAGCTCTGTTGAAAGAGTAGAAATTCTGTATGGCCCTGGCTCCGTGATATACGGCAGTGATGCTATCGGTGGAGTGATGCATTTTTATACAAAAAAACCGGAATTGTCATTGAATGATAAAATGAATACCCATGTAAATCTGTTTTCGAGGTATGCAACAGCAGATCAGGAAAAATCAGGCGGCATTTCATTGAATTTCGGGAAGAAAAAGTGGGCGTCGTTAACAGAATTCTCATATAAGGATATAGAAAATTTGAGAATGGGTGCACGCAGAAATCCTGCCTATGGCGAATGGGGAAAGTGTCTGTATTATCCTGCAACATTTGATAACAAAGATTCCGTTGTATTAAATTCTAATCCTTATGTTCAAAAGAATACCGGGTATACTCAGTACGATCTGATGCAAAAAATACTGTATCAGCCGGCATCCGATATTCAGTTAATTTTGAATCTGCAATATTCGAATAGTTCGGATGTTCCGCGCTACGACAGGCTGAATCTGGTTACCGGAAGCAGCACTTTTAGTTATGCGGAATGGTACTACGGTCCTCAGCAAAGGCTGTTGAGTTCGTTGCGTGCAGAGATAAACAGAAAGACGAAATTGTATGACAACTGCAACGTTACGGCGGCATACCAACAGATCGGGGAAGACCGTGTACAAAGAAAGTTCGGAAAAAGTACGCGCGAGCATCGTGAGGAAGATGTTGCCGTTTATTCTTTGAATGTGGATATGAAAAAAGAATTGTTTAAAAACAACGAGTTTTCATATGGACTGGAAGTATTGAATAATCAGGTAAAATCATACGCATGGGCAGAAAACTTCAAAACAGGAGAAACCTTTGAAAATATTTCTTCCCGTTATCCCGACGACGGAAGTCAGATGACAACAGGCTCTGCATACGTAATGCACAGCTGGGATAAAAAAGGTAAAATGGTTTTTACACAGGGAATTCGATACACCTGGATTCAGTTGGATGCTGCCTGGTCGGATACCATGATGCACATTATGGATTTTAATTTCGATCCCAAAGTAAAGCAGCAAAATCAGGCAATAAGTGGAAATCTCGGATTTGTTCTGATGCTTAAAAACGACTGGCGTTTCACAATGCTTGCATCTACAGGCTTTCGGGCTCCGAATGTGGATGATGTAGGAAAAGTAAATGATTCGAAAAGTTCAGCGCAGCAGATTGTAGTTCCCAATACTGCATTGAAACCCGAGAATGCGTACAATGGTGAAATGACATTCTCCAAAACATTTAATAAAAATGTAAAAGTGGAAGTAACCGGATTTTACACTTTGCTGGAAGATGCCATTGTTGTTAAACCGTATTCATACAATGGACAGGATTCCATGTTGTATGGTGGAGAGATGTGCAAAGTGTTTGCCCCACAGAATACGCGCGAGGCGTACGTTTGCGGGATTCAATCAGGACTGAATGCGCAGGTAACAAAAGCATTTTCGATGTTCAGTAACCTGAGTTATGTTTATGGATATATCATCAGCGATCAGTTGCCGATGGATCATATTCCTCCCGTCTATGGAATGACTTCATTTAAACTGGAACTGAAAAAATTCAGAGGTGAGTTTTATGTTCGGTATAATGGATGGAAACGACTGGAAGAATACAATCAGGAAGGGGAGGATAATCTGAATCAGGCTTCTGTGTACGGTTCCCCGGCATGGTATACAATTAATGCAAAAGTATCTTTTCAGATCAACCGCTATATAAATTTACAGGCGGGCGTAGAAAATATTCTAGATGTGTATTACCGGCAGTTTGCATCGGGAATAAGTGCTCCCGGAAGGAATTGCATGCTTACATTGCGTGCCGGATTTTAAAATGAAAAGGGAAGCAATTGCTTCCCTTTTTTTTGAATAAAAAATTAGAATAATCCATGAAAAATATTTAGTTCTTGAAAAAAGTAGGCTTCACAGAAAGCATAATAAATCCCCAACTTCCGATTTTTCTGCTTTCGCCTCCGGATATGTATTCCATCGAAGGCTGTGCAACCATAGCTGAGTATCCAAACGTCAGATTTACATCTTTCGAAAAATCATATTTTACACTAAAGTCAGCCTCTGTTCCGAGATTGCTGTCAATAAATTTTTTGTATCCATTGTTATCTGTAACCAGATATGAATTCTGCAGAAGAAAATGATGAAAGTCGATACGCATCGAACATTTATCACTGCATTTATATAAAAAGAAAAGATAAGGATTGATCAAGCCCGCGCCCTTTGTGTCTTTGGGTATGTCGGTAAAATAATCCATGTTGCCGTTGTATGTATGTCCGCTTCCATAAAGCGTGCTGAAGGCGTGGTTTTCATCGGTGCTGTTATCAGCAGCGTCGTTTCCTGAAATGTACTCGCATCCTGCGATAATACTGAACTTGTTCAATTTGTAAGTAAAGTCAGCACTTCCAAAGTATGCTGAAATATCTCTTCCTATTGTGTCGGCACCCAACTGATAATATCCGCGCAAAGCTGCTTCCATCTTATCTTTTTTATACTGAACCGTTCCGCCGGCTGTTCCTCTCATATATAAAGTGGTTGTCGTTTTTGTTTTTTGATAGCCATCTGCAATTCCAAGAATAGTGAAAGAAAAATCTTTTACTTTTTTATTGACCCAGAGAATATTTAATGTTTTATAATTACCAGAACCTTTGCTGTAATCAGTTCCAGTAAGTGTTGCCTCTGAATACTGATTGAATGCACTGACCAGATCAACTGAAATTTTATTGGTTTTATAACGCAGCGTTAACGCATCGTGAGTGCCACCGCCCTGTTGCCAGTTGCTGGAACAGATCAGTCGTTCGTTATCATACTTCAATTCTTGTCGGCCTGCTTTTAGTGAAAGGCTGTCGAACAAAGGAACTTCTGCCCAGGCTTCATAAATGCCAATTCCGGGAACATCGGTTTTTAATTTTTCATCCCCCCAAACACGTACATCCTGCATCGTAATCTTTGCAGAAGCAGTTTTGGAAACATATTTTCCTGATAAACGTGTACGCTGACTCATAAAGTAGGCGGCACTGCTTTTGAAATCAGGTTGTTTTTTATAACCGTCCCGGAATTCAAAACGGGGGCGGATTTCACCGTTAATTAATGTTGTCTGGCAAAAAGCTCCTGCTGAAAGAAGAAGCATAACTGTAGCGAAAGCAAATCTTTTCATAAGTTGATTTTATTATGCAAAATTGCGATAGTTACTTTTTAATTGTGTTAAATTGAGTTCAAATTTACATTAAGAAAATGCAAACATACAAAATCTATCAATTAAGTCGTGAATAGAATAAAAAATTATCGGGTGATATCGTAGAAGGAAGTGCTTTCGAGTTTCTTTGCAATATAGTCGCGGATATCCTTAAATACGACCATTAGTTTTTTGTGTTGCTCGGATGGCGTTGTAACGTAAAAATAGGTGCTTGCCGATTCAACAGGGGCAAGTGCGCCGTCCATCAGTCGGATTACTTCAGCAAGCATGATTTCGCGGGGATCTTTATTAAGCTTGTAACCGCCATCAGCGCCTTTTTTACTTTTTACGTACCCTGCATTCTTTAAAACAATCAGAATTTGTTCAAGAAATTTTTTCGGAATACTTTTTCTGACAGAAATATCAAAAATTTTGACACATTCTGCATCATAATGCTCTGTCAGGTCTATCATAGCCAGACATGCGTATTCACTTTTCTTGGATAATTTCATAAATGGATAAAAGCAAAAATATAAATTTATGGCATACTTAAACGAAAAAAAATGCGTTAACTGCTTTGCTGATGTTTCAGTCCAACGAATAAATTCATAAATTTGTACAATGATAAGAAATAGAATTCTGCTCTTACTGGTTTTTTCAACAGCTTTATTTAACGATGCTGCTGCGCAGATTGGCGGTGGAAGTACATTCCAGTTTTTGTCTATGCCTGCTTCTGCTCGCGTTTCAGCATTAGGTGGTGCTTCAATCGCATTGAGTGATGATGATTTGAATATGACGCTTCAGAACCCTGCGCTTGCTTCCCCAAAAATGCACAACAATCTTTCTCTTACGTATGTACCTTACTTTGCAGATATTACTTGCGGGTACACTTCCTATGCAAGGCATTTTAAAAAAATAGGTACAGCCTATGCAGGTATGCAGTATGTTAACTATGGGAAATTTAACCTTGCTGATGAAACCGGAGTGGTAAGTGATAAGTTTACTGCTTCCGAATATGCTTTGCATACAGGCATTTCGCACAGGATCGACTCATTATTTACAATAGGCATTGATTTGAAAAATATTTTTTCTGCGCTTGATGTTTATCGTTCTTATGGCATTGCTGTTGACTTTGGAATATCGTATTATAGCCGAAAGCATTTGGTTGGTGCCGCTCTGGTTGCTAAAAATACAGGAAAGCAACTAAAATCATATAATTCAAAAAACAAGGAACCTCTGCCTTTTGAAATTCAACTTGGATTTTTTAAACAGTTGAAGCACGTACCGCTTCGTTTTTCCATGTGTTTAACACAAATGCAAAAATTTGATTTGACCTGGACAGATCCTTCAAACCCTGACCCCATCGTTGATCCGCTTACCGGCGATTCTATCCCGCCTCAGAAATTTTCTAAATTCATAGATAAATGCGCCCGTCACCTTGTATTTGGTGCTGAATTTATGCCTACAAAAAATTTCTTTGTTCGTCTGGGTTATAATTATCAGCGCCGACAAGAACTTAAGCTGGAAAGCAGAATGGCAATGGTAGGATTTTCATGGGGTTTTGGTGTTCGTATCTCTAAGTTTCAGATTAGCTATGGTCGTGCTACGTATCATTTGGCAGGTGCATCCAATCACTTTACGGTTACCACTGATCTTTCTTCATTTAATTTCAAAAAATAAGTATGGAAGTAGTTATTGATCCGCATGCAGGTTTTTGCTTTGGTGTGGTGTATGCTATTTCAATTGCTGAAGAAGAATTATCCAAGGGCAATGGATTGTATTGTCTGGGAGAAATTGTACACAACAACCGTGAAGTGGAACGCCTTGCTGCCAAAGGTTTGAAGGTTATTAACCATGATACATATAGAACATTAAAAGATTGTAAAGTTCTTATCCGTGCGCATGGTGAACCACCCGAAACGTATAAACTGGCTGTTGAAAATAATATTGAACTGATAGATGCTTCCTGTCCTGTGGTGCTGAAGCTGCAAAACCGCATTCGTAACGGATTTGATGAAATTCAAACCATCGACGGACAGATTGTGATTTTTGGAAAAGAAGGGCATGTCGAAGTGAATGGCTTGGTAGGACAGACTTTTGAAGAAGCAGTGATTATCGGGAGTGATAAGGATCTCGAAAAGATTGACTACCATCGTCCGGTATATCTTTTTTCACAAACGACTAAAAGTCCGGATGATTTTCAAAAGCTTTCCTTTGAAATTGAAAAAAGGTTGAAGCTCTCAAACCCGGATCATCCGGTTGTTTTTTCATCACATGATACGATTTGCAGACAGGTTGCCAACCGCGCCCCCCAGTTGAAACTTTTTGCTTCCGGTTATGATGCAATCATATTTGTTACGGATCCCCAAAGTTCGAATGGCATGTTTTTATTTAAGATCTGTCATTCTGCGAATGCGAATTCACATATGATTACTGATAGTACAGAAATTGAGCAATCCTGGTTTGAGCATGCCAACCGGATTGGAATTACAGGTGCTACATCCACGCCGATGTGGCTGATGAAAGAAGTTGAAGCAAAAGTACTGTCGCTCCGCAATTAAAGAAATTGTCTTTTCTTTTTATTATTCAGAAATTTATTTTAATTTTGCAGCCCTTTTAAAGGAAATAAACCGAGTATTAACCCCTTCTGGTTTACATCGAACCGGAATACAAAACCCCCAAACAGCTATGGCTGAAAACGAAATGAATCTGGACGCAAACACTGAGAATATACAGGAAAGCATTGTTCAGGAAGAAATCAAACCCACACCCCAAAATTTACAACCCGCTACGCCTCCAGAAGATTTTGACTGGAATGCGATTGGTAAAAAACAGGACAATTATTCGAAAGAAGAACGTGCAAAGCTTGAAGTTCTTTATGACGAAACCCTGAAAATGATTGCAGAACATGAAGTCATTGATGGAAAAGTAGTAGGACTGAACAACCGCGAAATTGTTGTCAATATTGGTTACAAATCAGATGGTATCCTTGCATTATCAGAACTTCGTTATAATCCTGACCTGAAAGTCGGTGATGTAATTGAAGTATATGTTGAAAGCATGGAAGACAATACAGGGCAGCTTGTTTTGTCACATAAAAAAGCCCGTACTCTCCGTTCATGGGAACGCGTTAACAAAGCGCTGGATCAGGATGAGATCATTACAGGTTTTGTTAAATGCCGCACCAAAGGTGGACTTATCGTGGATGTATTCGGAATTGAAGCATTCCTGCCGGGATCACAGATTGATGTGAAGCCTATCCGCGATTATGATATTTTTGTTGGAAAGAACATGGAATTCAAAGTTGTGAAAATCAACAATGAATTTAAAAATGTTGTTGTTTCTCACAAAGCGCTTATTGAAGCCGAACTGGAACAGCAGAAAGCTGAAATTATTGCCAAACTTGAAAAAGGACAGATTCTGGAAGGAACTGTTAAAAACATTACATCATACGGTGTATTTATCGATCTGGGTGGTGTTGATGGCCTTATTCATATTACTGACCTTTCATGGGGCCGTATCAATCATCCGGAAGAAATTGTTAAACTGGATGAAAAAATCAATGTTGTTATTCTTGATTTTGATGAACAGAAAAAACGCATTGCATTGGGTCTTAAACAGCTGACAGCGCATCCTTGGGATTCATTAAGTGCTGAAATGAAAGTAGGCGATAAAGTATCCGGAAAAGTTGTTGTTATTGCTGACTATGGCGCATTTGTAGAAATTACTACAGGCGTTGAAGGTTTGATTCACGTTTCTGAAATGTCCTGGTCGCAGCATTTGCGCAGTGCACAGGAATTCCTAAGCATAGGAAATGAAGTAGAAGCTGTTGTCCTTACCCTTGATCGCGAAGAACGCAAAATGTCGCTGGGTATGAAACAGCTGAAACCAGATCCTTGGGCAAACATAACTGAAAAATATCCTGTTAATTCCAAGCATAAAGCAGTTGTTCGCAACTTCACCAATTTCGGTGTATTTGTTGAACTCGAAGAAGGTGTTGACGGACTGATTCATATTTCTGATCTTTCCTGGTCGAAGAAAATCAAGCATCCTGCTGAATTCACAAAAATCGGTGAAGAAATCGATCTCGTTGTATTGGAAATTGATGTTGAAAACCGCAGGCTGAGCCTCGGCCACAAACAGCTTGAAGATAATCCTTGGGATGTTTTCGAAACTATTTTCACAGTTGATTCAGTTCATTCAGGTACCATTACTTCCATGAATGACAAAGGTGCTGTAGTAAATATGCCTTATGGTGTTGAAGCATTTGCTCCGATTAAGCATCTGGTGAAAGCGGATAACACAACAGCTCGTAATGACGAAACCATTGATTTCAAAGTGATCGAATTTTCAAAAGAAAACAAGAAAATCATTGTTTCCCATACCCGTCTGCATCAGGATGTCGTCAATGCTGAGAAAACAAAGGAAGACGACGAAAATCGCAACAAAGAAAAAACAGCAAAAAAAGCGGTTAAAAAACTGAAGGACAGCATGGAAAAAACCACGCTCGGTGATATCGAAGCCCTTTCCAATCTAAGGTCTGAGCTTGAAGAAACCGAAAAGGGCAATCCTAAAAAGAAAGCTGATAAAGAAGAAGGTGAAGAAACAGCTGAATAATTTCTTTTTTAATAAATTAAATCCCGGAAATATTTCTTTCCGGGATTTTTTTTGTAATTTTTTTTATCTTTGTAGTGATTAAATTCATTCTTATGATTAAACGTATACTCTTTTCATTGATTTTATCGGTTGGATTTATTGCTGCTGCTAATGCACAATGTACTCCTGATCCTCTGATTACTTCTCCCGGAATTTACCCCGATACGCTTGCATCAGGGGTTGTTGGCCAGCCTTACACACAGGTTCTGACGGTTGTTGTTCCTTTGGATACAATTATTTTAGGTTTTCCTACCAACATCGATTCACTGGTAGTAACTAATATCACAGGGCTTCCACCTACAATTACGTATCAGTGCAATGTTCCTCATTGTTCCTTTCCAGGAAACTCTACAGGATGTGCTCTTTTTTCAGGAACACCCGTTGCTGCAGATACCGGCATTCATGTTGTCCATATTATTGGTAATGGATACGTAAGTGCTTTGCCAGGTACAGCAATTCCTTTTGATGATTCCTCACTTACCATGAAGGTGTATCCTGCAACAGGTATTTCTGGAAATACAGTTTACTCATTTGAAGTAATGCAAAACAGTCCCAATCCATTCATTTCTACAACTGAAATTTCTTATACTGTTCCTCATGCTCAGGATGTTGATTTTAAAATTACAAGCATCTTAGGTCAGGTTCAGCATCAGGAAGTATTGAAAGCCAAGAATGGAAAAAATACGTTTGTATTCAACGCAAAAAAACTTCAAAGCGGTGTTTACTTTTATACCCTGACAAGTAAGGGGCAGAAAGTGACACACAGAATGGTTGTAAACTAAACGAATGGATTTTGAGCTGACAGTACTCGGCAACAGTTCGGCTACCCCTACAAAATACAGGCATCCCAGCGCTCAGCTGCTATCGTTGAATGGCCGTATGTTTTTAATTGACTGCGGTGAAGCAACTCAAATTCAGCTCAGGCGTTTTCATATTCGGTTTTCAAAAATTGATCACATTTTTATCAGTCATCTTCACGGTGATCATTATCTGGGCATATTCGGATTTTTATCTACGCTGCATTTACTAGGCAGAAAAAAAACATTGAAGATATATGCGCCTCAAGGTTTGCAAGAATTAGTTGAATTGTACATCCGAATTTCAAATCCGGAAATTTTATACCCAATCGAATTCATTACGCTCAAAGAAGAAAATCCGGAAAATATTTATGAAGATAATAACCTTACCATTCATTCCTTTCCAATGGATCACAGAATTGAATGTTATGGATTTATTTTCCGTCAGAAACAGCAATTGCCGCGAATGCGTAAAGAG
>JAZDMK010000189.1:0-4258 GCA_043800975.1 Bacteroidota bacterium
GAGTTAATCATTTATGACGAACTCAACCTTACTTAAATTGCCTGGAAACTCCATTACAGCAGTGTAGCACATCTTTCCCATCAATTTAAAAAGATAACAGGTTTAACGCCTTCTTTTTTTAAATCGCTCAAACGCAAAAAAACGCAGCACACTTAAAAATGTGTGAATGTTGTAACTCTTTTCAATAATTGCGTAACACTCACGTGTTTAAAGGTGCTGACCTTTGTTCTGTGAAAATTTATTCACAAATAAAAATTATTAAAATGAAAACACAACTACTCAATGTATTAACTGCAGTTATACTGCTTTTGATACCAATTCTAAATTTTGCACAAGCACCTCCTCTGGGAACTGCTGCTGAATTCGTTCTCTTTTCTAGTGTTGGGGCAGTGAGCAATACGGGAATTTCGCAGCTTACAGGCAATGTAGGCACGAACAGCGGTTCCAGCACCGGTTTCGGAAATGTGAACGGTGTGATGCACGACAATGATGGTGCAAGCGCGCAATGTGCAGCAGATTTGCTGATTGCCTACAATCAGCTGAACAGTACCGTTCCAACTTTCTTTCCTGCACCTTTGCTTGGAAATGGACAGATTCTTAATGCAGGTGTCTACTCCATATCCGGTGAAGCAACATTGAACTTAGATCTTACTTTAAATGCACAAGGAAATGCGAATGCGGTATTTATTTTTCAGATACAAGGAGCATTTTCCACAAACGCTTCTTCTAAAGTCCATTTAATTAATGGAGCATTGGCATGTAATGTATTTTGGAAAGTGGAAGGTTTGGTAAGCATGGCTGCAGGAACTACCATGAGGGGAACTGTTATTGCGAACAACGCGGCAATTAACATGAACACTGGCGACACGCTTGAAGGAAGAGCGCTTTCTACTTCCGGGGCTGTTACTGTTGACGGAGTGCTGGCATATACACCCATCGGTTGCGGAAGTCCTTATCTTACAGGACCAACGGCTCCCGCACTTGCCTCCACGGAATGTTATGCAATATTTTCTTCTGACGGCCCGGTTACAAACACCGGTATAACGTATGTTACGGGTGATATTGGAACGAATGTCGGTTTAACCACCGGCTTCGATCCGCTGTTAGTAACAGGTACTATTCATCCCATTCCGGATGCTTCTACAGCACAATGTGCAGCCGATTTGCTTGATGTCTATAATTATCTGAACACACTGCCTTATGATATTGAGCTGCTGTATCCTGCACAGTTTGGTAACAACCTGGTTCTTACACCACATACTTACCTCATGAACGCTGCTGCAACATTTACAGATACACTTTACCTCAATGCACAAGGTAATGCAAATGCTGTATTTGTTATCCAGATAAACGGTGCCCTTTCAACAAGCACGTATTCAAAAGTTATTTTGATTAACGGAACGCAGGCACAAAATGTGTATTGGATGGTTGAAGGCGCAGTGGACATAAATGAATATTCGGTTTTCAGGGGAACGATTATTTGCAACAATGGCGCGATCAGCTTAAATAATGGAGTTACACTTGATGGCAGATCGCTTACAACCACAGGTGCTTTAAATACCTCTGCAATAACTGCCACCATGCCTCCCGGTTGCAATCCAACAGGCATTGCTCCTTTTGATGCAGCAAATACAAATGAAGCAGTTACCATTTACCCGAATCCATTCAGTACATCCACAACCATCATGATAAATGATGCATCGCAAATTAAGGAAGTTGAATTGAGGATGTATAATGTTTTGGGAAAAGAGGTGATGAATACAACCCTCACTAAACAATTAACCACTCTTGAAACAAGTAATCTTCCTTCAGGAATTTATTTCTACAAAGTGATCAGCAATAAAATAATACAATCAGGCAAACTGGTTTCACAGAAGTAAATCTTTTAAATGTAAAAAGCCCTTTATCCCGATAACTATCGGGGTGGGGGCTTTTGCTTTAAATAAAAACGTATTGCTTAATGTGTGAATGTTGTAACTCTTTTCAATAATTGTGTAGCTCTTTCCGGAATTAAAGGACTCACCTTTGTTACGTGAAAATTTATTCACAATTTAAAACCAAAAAAAAATGAAAACGAACAAACTATTAACAACCCTTGCAATAGTATCGGTTGTTTTAATTGCAGGGTGCAAAAAAGATGAATTTGCCCCTGCAAATTCAAATTCAATTCCCGTTCAAACCAAGGTGTTGGCGACAGTGCCACTTGGCGGTGCATCCAACTTCGCGGTACTAGCTGGAACGACGGTTACCAACGATGGTGCATCACTCTTCACCGGAGATCTGGGTGTTAGCCCGGGTACCGCAATCACCGGCTTCCAACCGGCGCCAATAAACACGATCATGGGTCCCGGGACAGTGACAGCGGGGCTGGGGATAGTGAACGGGACGATATATGCGGGAGGTCCTGTCGCAGCTCAGGCTCATAATGATGCCGTCATTGCGTACAATTTTCTCGTAGCCCAGGTGCCCGATACTATCTACTCGGGTGTTTCTCAGCTGGATGGACTCACATTCACGCCCGGCGTTTATAGTTTTGCGCCGTCTGCTAATTTGCAGGTGAATGGAACACTTTATCTTGATTTCCAGGGAAACAGCGATGCGCTGTTTATTTTCCAGATGGGCACCACGCTTGTAACGATGACTGGTTCAAAAGTCATCGCCCTCAACAATAACAATCAGCCTTGCAGTGGTGCGAACGTGTATTGGGCTGTTGGTTCCTCTGCGACTATCGATGGCGCTCAGTTCGTGGGAACCGTTATTGCCACAACGACCATTACAATGACTTCCGGCGCAAACGTGTCCGGTAGAATATTGGCTTTGGGTGGTGCAGTGACGATGATTACCGACACAATCTCGGTCTGTGGCAGCTCTGGCGGCGGCACGTTTCCGCCCACGCTGATTTCTACCGACCCGCTAAATCTGGCCACAGGCGTGGCGCTCAATAAAGTAATCAGTGCTACTTTCAGCCAGGCGATGGATCCTTTAACGATCAACACTTCGACATTTACCTTAAAGCAAGGGACAACGGCAGTTTCCGGCACGGTGGCTTATTCCGGAACAACAGCAACGTTTACTCCGTCAAATATCCTGGCAGCCAGCACTGAATATACTGCCACGATAACTACCGGGGCAAAGGACTTAGCTGGCAATGCGCTTGCAGCCAATACTGTTTGGAGTTTCACAACCGCTGGTACCACGTCAGGTCTGGCAGTGGTTGATCTTGGGGTTGCGGGCGATTTTGTGATTCTGTCAAAAACAGGAATTACCGATGTCTTTCCATCTGCTATTACCGGAGATGTTGGAAGTAGTCCAATCACCGGTGCAGCTATTCTAGTAAGTTGTGCAGAAGTGACAGGGACAATTTACACAGTCGATGCTGCCGGTCCTCTTCCATGCAGGGTGACTAACGCCAACATGTTAACCACGGCCGTAAGTGATATGGAAGCCGCGTACACTGACGCCGCCGGACGTACTAACCCGGATTTCTTGAATTTGGGCGCCGGAAATATTGGAGGTGAAACGCTTACACCTGGCCTGTATAAATGGACGAGTGCGGTTATCATCCCAACGGATGTTACAATTTCGGGCGGCCCGAACGATGTCTGGATATTCCAGGTTGCCGGAACCCTTACTATGAGTTCTGCGGTGAATATTACCTTGAGCGGAGGTGCACAAGCAAAGAATATTTTCTGGCAGACAGCCGGCGCCGTTACCTTCGAAACGACCAGTCATTTTGAAGGGAACATATTGGGGATGACAGATATTAATTTGCAGACAGGCGCATCAATAAACGGAAGGATGTTGGCACAAACTGCGGTAACTCTTCAAATGAATACTGTTACACAGCCACAATAAATTAACGGAATCAATATCCCGAAAGAGGCGGCCCCTGTGGGTCGCCTCTTTTCAATAAGTTTAAAATGACAACTCTAATTTATTTGCTTTGTATAAAAACAGAGGCATCCATCATGGCCTCTGTTTTTATTATACCACAGTTCAATAAACTCCCTCTTCCTTTAATTCGCTCAAACACAAAAACGCATCATGCTTATAGATGTGTGAATCATGTAACTTATTAACAAAGTTGTGTAACACATACCACAATTAAGGTGCGCATCTTTGTTTCGTGAAGATTTATTCACAATTTAGTAACTATTCACCCCCTCTCGGAGAAGATAGGGTTATAAACTTTTCTTTGTTGATATAAATTTCGTTCCGGGTATAAATTTACGGGTTTCATAGTATTTCTTTGCAGGAA
>JAZDMK010000198.1:0-2220 GCA_043800975.1 Bacteroidota bacterium
GAAGTTCCCTATAGGATAAATATTCAAGATATACACACCGCCGGAATATGAATAGGTTGTTGCTCCGCCGGCCTGAACCTTCGCGCCAACGATCGGCTCGCCAGTGTCCATATTGAAAACGACTCCAGCACAATAAGCCGGAATCGGATTCATGCAGAAGTCCACAACGGTTTTCTGATTGTTTGTGACAGTGGCGATTTTGGTTTGTGTGAGGAAGTTCAGAGCCGTGCACACTATATTGTACTGGCCGGGGGGAATGTTGTAAAAGGTATACACACCGCTGGTGTTGGTGGTTGCCACATTGGTTCCTGCCGTAACAGTAGCGCCGGCCAGATTCGTATTATTATAACAGTTGGTCACTCTACCGGTAAGGGTGTCGACAAAAGGAGTGACAAACATTCTCGTGTTGGGCCTGTAATATCCGGTATTAGAAGTTGTAAAAGCGCAGCCCGCAGCGCCGTCGGTATAGTAATACCGGGCATAGCCGGAGCCGTATCGGGCCCGAACATAGGAATACGAGGTGTAGGAGGTGTTATCAAAACAAAACTCGATCAGCAGGTTCTGTCCCGTATAAGCGAATTCATTCTGGAGGGTGATCATCTGCCACCCGGTTCCGGGAACAGTATACGTGCCGGTATAGACCGTGGTCCAATTGGTAAACACAAAGGCTGTCATAGTTGTAGCTGTGGTGTTCTGCATCCGGATGTTGAACCCGTTCATTGTTTGTGTGGAGCGACTAATGACATCAAAGCCAATTTCAGAAAGCAATCCGGCATATCCTCCGGCAGCCTGAATATCGGCGGCGGAGAGTATCCACTGGGAGCGGCCATCATGCCAATACGTCAAATAAGGATAGTTACACGAATACGTACCTGTTCCAACGGTAAAGTAAGTTGGTGGTGGGGGTGGTGGCAGTCCGGCTGTAATATGCGCAAGATCCAGATGGCAGTTGTTGCCATACGCGGAAGTAAACTCGAACGCAATGTACAAATTGGGTATCCCCTGAGCGCCAGCAGGAAGTGAAACAGTCTTAATCTTCCAACCGGCAACCGCATTGTAGCGATTGAACGTTGCCACTGTAGTCCAGGAACCGACTGCGCCGGTGGTCGACCATTGAACAGCTACACGATCAAGAACGCCAGCATATCCTGGATCTTCATACCAGGCGAAGTCAACTCCAATGTTGAATTGCCCCACAGTGGAGATTGGAGTACTCATGGCCAGCCGTTGCACCGAATTACTGTAGTTGAAGGATAGGAACTGAACAAGTTTGGTCCCATCGTACGGAGCAATAGTAGGCCATGATCCCGAAGTTACAAACTCAATCGTGTTTGTTGAACCGGAAACAGGTTGTATTGTCCAGCCCGCAGGAGGAGTGAATCCGGTACCCGCATCGAAACTCTGTGTGTAGAGAATCGTTTGAGCACTAACCGTACTTGTGAATGTAACAGCAGCTATTAATACCGCTATAAACATCCGCAAAGTCTTAGTAAGATTTCTCATAATGATTTGAATTTTAAGTGAATAAATTTATGAATTTGTATATATATAGAATAAAAAGCCGACATAAAACAATAAACACATGACGTATAAACACCCCTTAAATTCATTAAACGTTTGAATTTTAAAAGATTATCTGTAACCCATTGATCGTTAACCGCAACAAATATAGGATAAAAAATCAAAAAAAAAAATTTTTTTTAAAAAAATGCGAAAACTGCTTATCTGCTTAGCACAAGTACAAAAAAAATATCATTATATAAAGAAAATGATTTCACACAATAATTAGTAAGGTTATGACCTATTATCCAGCACACACAAGGCATAGAGGAAAATTATTTAATCAAAATCTTTATCCGATCTTATCCTTTTCATTGATGATAAAAGAGATATGGTCGAACAACATTTCGCTGCTAAACTGAACGGAAAGATTGTTCACTGAAATCATTTCAATAAATCTGAAGGTAAAGAGAACCTGTTATAAAATTATTCTTTCCAAAAGGTCAGCTTTATCCCATCGGGAAGGTTGGGATTACTGATCACCATTTTGGTTCTGGAAAGGGAATAGAAGGATTTCACAAACTGTGCTCTGATATCTTCTTCAGTCAACCCTTTTTCTTTCTGTTGTGAAATTTTCCGCTTGAGAAGATCTATCGCTTGCACATCTAACGGAGAAAGTTGTTTCATTGTACTGTCGGTCCGCCCTGCAACTAATTGCAT
>JAZDMK010000209.1:0-4268 GCA_043800975.1 Bacteroidota bacterium
TCGCTTAGCAGGAAAAAGCCTTGTTGTAAGCGGTACTTTTGAAAATTACAGCCGTGATGGAATAAAAAAAATTATTGAGCTTCATAGCGGAAAAGTCCTGAGTGCAGTATCTGCAAAAACCGATTATTTAGTTGCCGGTGCCAATTTAGGACCCGAGAAAAGAAAAAAGGCCGAAAAGCTTAATGTTGAAATTATTACGGAAGAAGAATTTAACCGAAAAATTTTGGGTTAATTCTTGTAATTGTTTATCTTTAACCCCAAATTAATCAATTATGAAAAAAATCACATCTTTTTTAATTCTTGTAAGTTTCTTCGCTTTTTCAGGCTTAAAAGCTCAAACTACTACCAAATCAGCTTCTGACAATATCAGCAAGCTGAAGGATATCACAATTACACTTGCCAGCAACATTGCTACCACTGCATTTAAAGCAGAATGGAGCTCAAATTATGACAATTGGAAAGTCAAAGTAAATAGTGCTGCTAATTATAAAAGCTTCGGCACTTTAATTATTCAACTTGAAAGCAATCTGAAAACTGAGGTGTTCCTTCCTGAATGGGCCGGTTTCCGCCAATCCTGGGTTAACAAATGCAACTCGCCAAACTTTGCTACTGACCTTGGAAAAGCCTTACTTTCATTAGAAATGAATATTCTCCCTGCTCAGTTTAATGCAATTTGGGCTGGTATTCGTCAGGCATGGGCAGATAAGTGTGTATCTTTTAAAAACTAGATACAGACAACTTTTCTTTTAGAATCTGTTGGGATTTTGTTTTTTAAGGATAAAATTCAAACAGTTTCTTAAAGTAAAACTACTTTCATTTCGCATTTCTCGCAGTCAAATTCGAGACGATATCTGTTTTTGTTATCTGCGAGCAATAATGTTTTGGTGGAAGGTTTTGCATTCTTCTGAAATTTTTCACACATGCCCAATTCGTGTTTCAGGCAATAACGCATTTGCATTAAACATTGATCCGACTTCTTATCAGAAGCATCAATACCGGTTTCAATAGTGGTAACATTACGCTCGGTATAAAATGTTTTCGCAACCTGATTAACTACATTCGATCGCTCATCAAGTGATTCAAAAGGATAGGGTACTGATTTGATTTCGCATTTAACTTTACTTTTCATAAAATTATCATTGCGCAATTTCGTATGATTTTCGATGGAAGTTCTACGCATCTGGTTCATTTCTGAGAAAGAAAGGAATGGAATTTCAATTAGTTCACAGATAACTTCACTTACAAAATAAATACTGTCACCCGATTTTGAAAACTGAGATTGCATTGAAACAATAGCCTTATCGGGTTTTTCAGCAGCAGTATGCATTTTTTCAAAAACACTGATACTTTCAACGGAATCCTCATCGGTCGTTATAACTTCAATTTTATTGACGGTCCCTCTTAATACAACTTTCATCTCGATATGCCTTTGGGGAACTACTTTACGAATCATTTGTTCGAACTGATGATTGTGATTTCTGAAAATCTGAACACCGGGAACAATTCCTTCCATACTTCCCGGAACAAAATATTTCCCATCCCGTTTTTCAATGCGTGTTCCTTTGACTTCTTTATCATTGAAAAACATAATGCCGTCACCATTCTGAAATTCAAATTGTGTATCCAGCGTAAATCCTATGTTGCTGCATTCTTTTGCTATTCCGGCATATTCACCTAACGATTTTGGCGTTTCAAAAACAGCAAGATTTTTCTGACGTTTCTCTATAAAAAAATCTGTTTCCCCGCGCGAAAATGTTTTGGTCGGATCTGGCTCAAACCCGCAATCAACAATTCCCGAAGAAGATTTTGCAAACTCATTTCTACGAATGAAAATTGCATCCATTTTCTTCCGATAAAACGACGTTACATTCTTCACATACGTAATATCTTTCAATCTGCCCTCAATCTTGAACGAGTCAATTCCAGCATCCATAAGCGATTCAAGATGCGAAGCAAGATTCATATCTTTCAGCGACAATAAATGTTTATCGGCCACCAGCAAATTATCCTGATCATCATAGAGCGAATAAGAATGTCGACAAAGTTGCGCACATTCGCCCCTGTTCGCGCTTCTGCCCGATGCATTTTTACTGATATAGCATTGTCCGCTATAGGAAACACAAAGCGCACCATGCACGAAAAATTCAAGTTCAATATTAGTTTTGGATCGTATATCCCTGATTTCTTTCAGCGATAATTCACGAGGTAAAATCACACGCTGAACACCGGACTCTTCCCAGAATTTAATTTTTTCAATCGAAAAGTTATGTGTCTGCGTGGAAGCAATCATAGGTATATCCTTGATTCCAAATGATAAAATGGAAACATCCTGAAAGATCAACGCATCGATACCTGTCTCTTTTAACTGAAGAATCATTTTTCTTGCATCTTCCAGTTCATGATCAAACAACAATGTATTTACCGTTACAAATACACGCGCATAATACTGATGCGCAAAATGACACAGTTTTTCAATATCTTCAATTGTATTAAAAGCAGCACGTCTCGCGCCGAAGCGTGGAGCGCCAATATAAACTGCATCGGCTCCCGATTGTATCGCGGCTATTCCGCACTCAAGGTTTTTTGCCGGCGACAGCAATTCAATTTTCTTCATAATAAAATAATCAGGACATGTGTCTGACCGTTGTCAGATAAAGGGCAATAAAACACAAAGGAAGTGCAAACATAAAGGAAGCCATGTATCCGTTGAAATACATGGATGGCCCCATTAAAATCATTCCTGCAATTAACGGAATAATTTCTCCGGCTGAATAAATAAAAAAACCGTTTTTTCTAAGCTGCCACATCATACGCACACCGCGGAAACAAAGAAGAGCGCATATAATTCCGATCATCCCCATCCATCCGGCATACTGTTGAAATGCAAGAACTCCGGAGATAGAACTGCTTTCAACATTAACAGTAGCGTCAACATCCTGCATGGTCTGATCAAGATTAAAATCGTACAGTAAAACATAACTGTTTTTGATCAACTGCAGTGCAATACCCGCATAACTCAGAACACAAAGTATTGTAAGGAAAAGAGGTCGTTTGCCGGTGTTTTCTTCAATGTTCATTTACAAAGCAAAGATACATAAAGTAATGTCAAATGGATGATGGGAAATGTGAAATGTCAAAATTTGAAAGGACTGATTATTCAATAATCAGCAAAGTTTTTTTCTGATTTTCTTTCTTGAAAAAGCAAAAATGATAGAAATTACAAATGGGATCCCGGCTATCAACACAGCGTTTTCCCATTGAATCAGGATATCAATGCGTACAAAAAATATTGGAACCAGAATCATGGCAATGGTTGAAAGAGTATATATTAAAAAGCCAGCCAGCCAGCGATGAAATAAAACAAAAACAACTCCTGATAAAGAAAAACCCTGCGTAATCATGGCTATAATATCAAACTGCGGAGCATGTTCAATACGGTATGCACTCATTTCAGAACCCGGCAGCATGGAGTACTGCATCAGATAGAGCTGATCCCCAAAAAAGTTCTTCCATGCAAGGTCCACTTTGTATAAATTGTAAAACGTGAAGAAGTTGTAGACAACAAGTGCAATAGCAAGCAGTGAGATGATCAGAACAAAAGGATGAACCGTGCGAATTCGGCTTCGTACGTTTGTAAAAATAACATTCATGATAAGCTATTCAGAAAGAGTTTCCACCTTTTTTCTGAAAAAAGATTTTCTGAAGAAGAAAAACAAAGTGGCAAAAAGCACAGGAATGACAAGGTAAAAAATGACATCCATCATAGAGAATACTTCTTTCTCAGTGTCCTGCGCCAGTCTTCCCTGCTGTGGGATTACAAAAACTATAAATGCCAGCACAGGTATAAGTTCTGTTATCATGTAAAGATAAAAGCCAAGCTTTCTTCTGAGTAACATCAATACTAATCCCGAAATGAGAATCAGCATTGCGGGTACAAGAATAAGGCGAAATAAAATCAGCTGACTTGTAATAAAATAGCGTACTAAATCTTCTTCCATACCATATTCAATCATTTCCGCATCAATGGCTAACTGAGAAGTAAGGCCCAAATATGCAATCACACTGGTAACCATAAAAACCAGGCTCATGGCCATACAGAGAAGCACAATCATTGTAAGCCAGATCGGACGGGGTTTTTCGGGAGTAAATATTGTTTTCATTGTTTTAACATTGATTTCGGGTGCAATTTAGAAAAAATGGGAGAAACAAAAAAACGGCTGACATTGCTCTCAACATCAGCCATTTTAATTGAAACTCCTCGCGGTAAA
>JAZDMK010000213.1:0-2025 GCA_043800975.1 Bacteroidota bacterium
GCATGCGAAGATTGAAAAATAAAGCAGCACCTGTGACGAATTCAATCATGCAGAGCAAAACGCCTATGTATAAGCCTAAGCTGTTGAGCCAGTCAATTCCATAAACAAAAAAATATTCCTGCAGTTTGAGATTCAGTCCAACAGGATCAATGCCCTTAACAAATCCGGAGAACATAAATACTGCACCCACCAGCATGCGTGCGCTAATGGCCAAAATTTTCTGCAAACGATTTAGTTTCATTTGGTTTTTGTTTCTTCCAACTTTATTAAAGCAAAGATAGCATAATTTAAAATATCGAAGTAGTTGGCATCAATGCCTTCCGACTCTTCTGTCTTTCCTTCATTATCTTCAATCTGGCGAATGCGGAGTATGCGCATCAGAATAATGTCGGTGAGTGAGCTCAGCCGCATGTCGCGCCAGGCTTCGCCATAATCGTGGTTTTTCATTTCCATGAGGCTGCGCGCTTCCAGAGAAAACTTGTCATACAATGCAGCAGCACGATCACCCGGCATGTCTTCTTCAGCACCGGCGCCCAGTTCAAGTTGTATTAGTCCGATGACGCTATAATTAACAATTCCTTTGTATTCCGATACTTCGTCATCACCCACGCGTTGTTCACCTTTTTCTTCGATAGAACGGATGCGTTGTGCCTTGATAAAGATTTGATCGGTAACCGAACGGGCCCGCAGTATTCGCCAGGATGCGCCATAGTCGCGTAGTTTGGTAGCGAATACCTGCCGGCAACTGGCTGATGCAGCATTCCATTGTTCAATCGTTTTTTCCATTCCCTGCTTTTGTTGCAAAACTAGAAAAAAAAGTTATTAGTTACTAAGTTATTTAGTTATTAGGTTGATGGAAAACTTTCCGCAAATATTAAATTGAAATTTTAAAGCAAACTTATGCTACATAATCTTCCTCATCACTCTGGCAAGACTATCGAAGCGGGCTTTGAGCGGGGTTTTGCTGAAGTCTACTTTAACCGGTGTTTTCATTTTCAACGGCAGGCGGCCACGCACAGGCAATGAAGTATAAAAAGTGATTTGTGCATCGGAATCGATAAAAAGATTCATCGGAATGGTGTCTTTTACGGGCACAGAAAAATCGAGAAATACAGGAATTGAATCGCTCAGGCTCAGACGCACCGGAATGTTGCTTGCTACGCGTACATTTCCCGGATCAAGCTTCAATGCTTTGTTGAAAGGTACAGTGCCTTGCACTTTGAAAGGAATGCGCATGCCCGGCCAAAATTTTATTTTCATTCGTGAATTGAGTGGAATGCTGTCATTCACCAATGCCTGAATACCTGCAGGAAATCGGAAGACCGTATCCACCGGGAGCATCTGATTTATTTTTACAGAAAAAGGAATGTTGAGTTGTCTGTTGATAGGGACATTCATGTCGAGCGGAGCGTTCACTGAAACATTCATGCGGACATGAACCGGAATGCTGACCGGAATACGAAATGATGTGTTGATTTCGATCGAATCCTGAATGTCGGCATCGATTGTGAAGCTGGCATTACCCAACGATTCAATAATATCAGCCGCCTGATTCAGTTTCTCACGTGATTCGTTTAACTTCAAAGAAAGATAAATGGCGAGTGCGACGGGCAGCAGCACAGCCAATACAATGGCAATGATTCCGGTTTTGTTTTTCGAAGACATGAAGATGCAAATCTAATCATATCTTCTCTATACCAGAATAAATAATTTCTCAGCATCGCATTCATGATGGAATTATGTTTTCTGTTTCATTTTGGTTTCTATCGTTTTTTTTTAATAATTTTGCGTAGAATTATCTATTAAAAAAAACTATAGTACTTTTGCAAGTGTTTATCTTTTGCTAAACTATGGTTAATTGGAAAATATTCGGAATTGCAACTATCTTGCTTTTTGCATTGCCGTGTCCATTACATGCGGATAACGGAATTGACAGTTTACAACAATTACTCCTTACCGATAAAAATGATACCAATAAGGTAATTCATTTAAATAAACTCTGTGCAGAATATGAAAAAATAAGCA
>JAZDMK010000141.1:0-2652 GCA_043800975.1 Bacteroidota bacterium
CTGCGTTTCGGATCAAGAGAAAACACTACAAAACAACCTTACCTTATTATCAGCTATACCCTGCCTTCTGTGCCACTGACAAGTTTGCTTGCATCATCATGCAATCAATCGGATATGCCTTTCAATGCACTTTTGGAGACAAGTTCTGTCTATAAAGCCGATTCATATCAGTATAAGATAACCAATGTCAACACAGGGCATACAGAATATGTAACCAAAAACATAAATCATTTTTTCATGAATGAGATGAATGCAAAAGTTGAGAAAAATACTTTGTACTCATTCCGTTCAAGGGCAAGTATCAACGGTGTTTGGGGTAACTGGGGAGATTCCTGCAACAATGTTACAGCAAACAACCAAACATTAAACGCCTGTCAGGATGAAGAGATCAGTATTCAATTTCAAAATGTAACTTCGGGAGTCCCCATAGTTGTTTCAGTGAACATCATTGGTGCTCATGCTTTGAACAATGCCGATATATCAGGCACAAGTGTGACGGTTGACACAATCAATCCGCACAACCCCACATATACCTTCACAGCCCCAGCAACTAATTTCACATTGCTGTATCATATCAAACCCAACTGCGAAGTTTTTTCTGCTAACACAGAAAATATTTATACCACAGCAAGCATTAGTATTAACGGAGCAACGCCATTTATCGTACTGGATTCATTTGAAATCAGCACCCCTTGGATTGTGTTTAATGATTCGATGAGCATAAACCTGACTGCTACGGCATTTCTGCATGAAAAGGTAGCGAGGACTTTTATGTACATCAACACAGGGGAGAGTTTTACAGGTGACTTTATGTTTACCGATACCCTTGCTACAAACCCACCTCAAGCCATGATGAAGTTTGCAGGGATAAAAGCAGAAGGAATTAAGATTACCGGTATTCAGCCACCAACTGTATCAGATTCAAAAGTAAGCATAACAATAAGTCTGCAAAATTTCATGGCGAATGATACAATCATTATCACTGACACAGTTGAAAGAACCGGATGCTACAATGACAATAACAAAACACATTTCTTTGCAAGCTACGGCTGTTCAGGTGATGCGTTGTGCGCACAGGTTCCTTCACAATATTTTACAACAACGCTTAATGAAGATCCTTTAGACAAACCCATACTTCAGTATGAACTGCTGACAACAGGTTACAACACCTGCTGGAGTTTGCCAAAAGAAAGACAGATAAAAATAACCAATACAGGACAGGGCACAGCGGATTCAACAATGATTACAGTTTATCAAAATGGTGACAGCTGGACACCCTATGAACACAATATTTCAGAGATCAATCCGGCAAGTCTGTATGTTTTTAAAGACCCTGCATGCACCATTCCGGTTGTTACACACTCCACGACCTATCCTTCGCTTTCCAGCAGTACAACGATCTTCTACGCAGTAGAACCATTGACCACCGGAAATAGTTTTTATATAAAATACAACGAAATCATTCATTGCGATTCCTTATTACAGTCTGATTTATTCTTTAATCAAAAAACAAACCTTCATCTGGAAGGCTTCCCCAGAGTGAGGCTGATGCACCTTTGTGAAACAACGGATGAAGTATTATGCGATGCAAATAAATTTTGTGAGCAATACGGAAAACATGAAAGCAGTCTGGGACAAACGCTGAACAATTATACAGGAACGATGAACGGAGGCGACAGCGTGTGGCTTGATGTAGTTTCTACAACACCCCTACTGCTTGCTTCGACAAGCGGAACAAGTCAGACGGGTTTCATTAATGAAATGAAAAGAGCAAAACTGGAAGTAAAGATAAAACTGGAAAAAGGAATCGGGATTGTTGAAGACAGCCTTTATCTGATTTCCAGAATAAACGGACTTCCTGCAAAACTATATCCCACCGGAAGAATTATTGATCTGGGATCAGCCACTCCCGGCTATGGTGATACACTGACTTATTATTTTACACTAGCCGACAGCTTCTATACTGCTACCACAAACCCTGACTATGCTTGGCGTTATACACCCACAAATATTTACAATGAATTTTTTGTAAACAATTCTTTCAAAGTACATTTTCAGGTAGAAGCATTTTGCAATAGTTCGCTGAATGGTACACCTTCACAAATAAAACAGGAATTTTATTTCATTGCAGATTCTACCTGTGCCGATTGTCGTATTCCTTTGTCGATGGTGAAGGATTCTATTAAGGTGCATTGCCCGGGATGCGTAACACCGGGATGGAACCTGAATTATTTTGATATTACAAGAACGAACTTCGGCTATGCTGATGATAACAACAATAATTTCCCTGATGCTATTCCTCTGACAGCTGCTAACCCATTGCTGGCACAAACCAAGCATGCGATGATGGGTGACACGCTTGAATTTACAATCAAAGGGCAACTATCGGACGGAGGAAACATTTTTGACACTACAGGAGCGCCCGTATTTGTTGGATTCAGTTACTTTGGTTTTGATTTTAATTATGCACAGCTGGAGTTCACCGGTGCTGCAACATTGCAAATGATGGCAGTTGCAGATACGGTAAGAGGAAAAATAAAAGATGCCAGCGGCAACGAATATCCTTTTAAAATACCACCCACAGCCGTAAAACTTTTGCCTGAAGGATATGCAGTGAGTCTGAATAAAGATACGATCAACCAATACAAAACT
>JAZDMK010000263.1:0-8246 GCA_043800975.1 Bacteroidota bacterium
CTTGGCCCCGACAGAACATTTTGTAGCGGAGAACATATTGAACTGATCGATGGTGGAAGTGAGGCTACGTTGTATTTATGGTCAACCAGCTCTTCTGCAAGTTCAATTATAATTACTAATCCTGGTCAGTATTCACTTACGGTTACAGATGGAAATGGTTGTGTGGCGAGCGATACTATTGATATTGACATAAGAGGAGTGAAACCAAAAGTAGGCTTTCTTAGCTCTAGTCCATGCCTTGGGAATTCCATGAGTTTCACGGATACAACAGTAACAATATTGCCGGATTTACCTTTCCAATGGCTATGGACTTTTGGAGATGGCGATTTATCTTATGTACAAAATCCATCGCATACCTTTACAAATGCAGGACTCCATAATGTAAACCTTCAGGTAGTTTCTGATTCAGGCTGCATAAGCGATACAACACTTTCTGTTTATGTTCTTCATTTGCCTGTTGCTAATTTTAATCCTACCAATGGCTGCGAAAACGCTCCTTTCCTTTTTCATGACACCTCATCTACCCTTGATGGCTCAGTTACTTCCTGGGCTTGGAACTTTGGAAATGGGAACGCATCAATAGTTCAGAATCCAACAGATACATTTTCTGCTGTAGGAACATATAATGTGCAATTGATTATTCAAACAAATTTTGGATGTAAAGATACCATTACCAAAACGATCACTATCCGCGAAAAGCCTAATGCATCCTTCATTCACAATGAACCCTGTCAGGGGATACCTATGACTTTTTCTGATAACTCATCTTCTCAGGTTTATTATCCGATTGTTTCCTGGGACTGGGATTTTGGCGATGGAGAAATTGATTCTTTAGAAAATCCAGTTCATACGTATACTTTGCCCGGTATTTATCAGGCCGCTCTTACAGTGAAGTCGCTTTCGGGATGTACTTCTACATTTATACATCCTGTTGAATTACATGCTTTTCCACAACCCTACTACATTGTTTCATGGCCCTGTGCAGGATCGCCTGTTTTGTTTACGGATTCTTCATACGTGACTGGTGTATCAAGCGATAGCGTGGTTTCCTGGTTGTGGAATTTCGGAAGTCATGGCGTTTTTATTTCTTCTTCACCATTGGTTTTATTTGATTCGACAGGTGTTTATTCTTTTACGCTGACTGTAAATTCTAACGCCGCCTGCAGCAAATCAATGACAGACTTTATTACAGTTTTTCCTTCACCGGTGGCAGATTTTACTTTCTCGCCTGAATACGGTACTGCACCTCTTGATGTTGATTTTACTTCTTCTGCAACTGGCGCTAATACTTATCTCTGGAGTTTCGGTGACGGCACATCATCTTCTCTACAGAATCCGCAACACAGCTATCTTGTCAATGGTGACTATAATGTAGTGTTCATTGCAACGAATGGGTATAACTGCTCGGATACTTCTCTTAATTTAATTCAGGTTATGAATCCCAACGTGGATATGGCGGCCCTTTCGGCTTCTGCTCAGCTGGACGGAAATTACCTTATAGTTAATGGTGTTTTTAGAAATTATGGCAACAGAGCCGTGAAAAAAGCTGACCTCTTCCTTGATGTTCCGGGTTTTCCTCCGGTGAGGGAAGAGTGGACTGGAAATCTGCAGCCTGGTGTTTCGATGAATTATAGTTTTAAAACGCAAATGTTTTCGTTGCAAGTTCCATCATATCTCTGTATTAGCGTGAAAAATCCGGATGGTATTATTGATCTTCATCCACTGAATGATATGGCTTGCTATAGTCAGACAGATTCTCTGTTTGTTTCAGAGCCCTTTCCCAATCCAGCTTCCGGTGATGTTTCACTGGCCGTTGTTACACCTTTCAGTGATGAACTGGCTGTAGCTGTGTATGATGTTGTAGGGAAACTTGTAATTTCTCAAACCATCACTTCCGTGGAAGGCGTGAACAATTTGCATTTAAATACAGCTACATTATCAATAGGATTGTATACAATCAGAGTGCAATACAGAGGTTTGAAGGAAGTAAGAAAATTTGTAAGAAATTAATTCGCTTTTTTAGGCGGAGTATATTTATTCTTTTTACCGCCTCTTCCGAAAACAGAGAAGTGTAGATAACGATTCGGATTCAGACGCAAATCCTCAAGAAACAAATCCACTTCCTTGGCAGATTTATGCAAATTTTTATATAATGTGTCATTGTTCAGCAACAACCCCATACTTCCCTGACCGGAATTTATCTTTGCCATTACATCATTGAATTGAGTCAGCGATTTATTTGCATTGTTAATTGTATGCGCAATGTTGGCCTGCAGCAGCGTGTCGCTAAGCTGAGAAAAATTATTAATGATATTGGCAATCTTCTGGTTATTGTTTTTAATATTATTTGAAATTGATTCTACATTTCCGACAATCATCGCAAGGCGGTTGCGCTGGCTAGAAAGAAGGGTGTCAAGATTGTAAGATGTATGCTCTAAATTCTGGATTGTAAATTTGATACTCTCAAAACTACGCGTCAGATTTTCTCTTGTTTTTTCATTGAATACATATTGAACCACTGCAAGTACGGAATCGAAGGAGAGGAGCAACTGCTCCACCTTTCGCTTGAGTGGCAGCATTTCCATGTTGACTTCATCTTTCAGACTCGACTGTACAGCTGAATACAATGTATCTTTCGGTTTGGCCAAAACATTGCTGTTCCCCAAACGCAGCTCTATGGCTTTGGAGCCCATCAGGTCGGAGCTGTAAATCATGGCAACTGTATTCGAAGGAATATCGAAATCATCGGTAATTAAAATTTCAACAACGATTTTTCCAAGTTGCTTAGGGTGAAAATAAATATCATCAATCTGCCCTACTTTAAAGCCGTTTACATAAACAGGATTGGATACGGAAAGACCTGCAATATTGGAGTACACAGCATAATAAATACGCTTATGGGAAAAAATATCACGACCCTTCATGAAGTTGTAGCCCCAAATAAGTAAGGCCACCGCTGCAACAATAACGATCCCGATTTTTGATTCTCTTTTTACTTTCATTACTTGTTTACCAAGGCTGCAAATTTAACCAATTATTCAAATACTACAAAAAATAGAATCAATCGATTATGTATGTGTGAAATGAATCAATTGCCACCCAGCAATTTCTTTGCTTCTTCTATGCTGATTCGCTTGTCGTTGTTGAAAGCGACTACAAAGGCGTCAGGGTATCCTTTCCCTTTCAGCTCTTTTAGATAAGCATTGGCTTCTTTCAATGATTTGTATTCGCCGGCAGTGTATTTGAATTTCCCTTTATCATTGTATTCATACACATTTTTTAAACCGGAGAATGATTTTGAGGTGAGCGAAATCTTTGTTTCAGAAGTTTTAATCTGAATGCGGTACACAATACCGGCAGGCTTGTCATTCGAATTATTATTGTTGTTTACATTCCCGTTGTTGTTGGGCTTCACCTTAACAGTATCTTTTACTTCGAATTGTTTAGGATCATATTTTAATGTATCCTTCAGATCGGATTCATCGCTGACATAGGCCGTGCCTTCCAGATCTGCCTTGTATTGTTTGAATGCGCGGAAGATGGCGGCGGCAATGTAATCCTGATTTTTATCCTGCGCGAGAAAAGCTTCATCAACGTGATTGGAAAGGAAACCGGCTTCTATCAGCACACTCGGCATCGTGGTTTTATAAAGAACAAGAAAACCGGCCTGTTTAACGCCACGATCCACACGCCCTACACGCGTTTTGATTTCTTTCTGAATGCGACTGGCCAGATTTAAACTCTGCTCCAGATAAGCATTCTGATATAGAGAAAAAATAATATTGGCTTCCGGAGAATTGGGATCAAAGCCATCGTATTTGGCAATGTAATTATCCTCGAGTAAAATAGAAGCATTTTCTTTTTTTGCAACCTCAAGATTAGCCTGGGTTTTATTGGTTCCCATCACAAACGTTTCTGCTCCGTGAGGATTGGGTTTTGGATTTGAATTACAGTGAATGGAAATATACAAATCGGCTTTGGCATTATTGGCAATCGTGGCTCTTTGATACAGCTCAATAAATTCATCTGTGCTGCGTGTGTAAATTACTTTAACATTTTTTATGTTTTGTTCAATGTATCCGCCGAGCTTTAGCGCAAGCGCAAGCGTAATGTCCTTTTCCTTCGTCTTTGAGCCGCATGCACCGGGGTCTTTGCCACCATGACCTGCGTCAATTACAATCGTTTTGAAAGTAAATGCAGGCGCACAGGAGGTCTGTGAAAGTGCGGGAACACTTAGCCACAAAGCGATTAGGAGCCAGAGGAAACGATTCACGTAAAAATTGTATTTTTGTGTCAAATCACGTTTTTTGCAAAGCTTTTGCTGGAACGGATTTACAAATTTAAAAAATTGCTGCGAATTCATCGTTTAAAAAAAATATTTGTTCTCTTTCTGCTGCTGGCAGGGGTTTCAGTGTTGCATGCCCAACAGACAAAAACCATGCCCGACAGCCTGAAAAAGATCCCTGCCGACTCGCTTCTGATAAAAACAGATTCTTTAAAAAGTCGCCCGGACACCGCTTTTTCAAAAAACGATTCTGTTAAAATTTCTAAAAATTCATTAAAATCGGAAGTTAAATACAGCGCCCGCGATTCCATCCGTTTTGAAGTAAAATCGAAAATGGTGTATTTGTATGGAATGGCTGAAATTTTTTATGAAAGTATTCATCTGCAAGCTTCTTACATAGAGATTGATTTTAATAAAAAACTGATTTCAGCCAAAGGCTTGCCCGACAGTACAGGAAAAATTGTGGGAGAACCCATCTTCAACGATGGAGGACAGGAATTCACTTCGGGAGGAATGACCTATAATTACGATACAAAGCGCGGGATCATCAAAGATATTTATACCACTGAAGGTGATGGATTTCTTCACGGGCAGCTTGTAAAACGCCAGGCCGACAATTCGATCAACATTCGCGGAGGCTTTTATACAACCTGCAATCACAAGGATCCGCATTTTGCCATTCGCTTTGGAAAAGCAAAAGTGATTCCCGATGATAAAATTATTACCGGTCCGGCCTATATGGAAGTAGAGAAAGTGCCCATGCCGCTGGGCGTTCCATTTGGTTATTTTCCGAATAAGAAAGGACAGAAGTCGGGAATAATTATTCCTACTTATGGATCTTCTTCCAACCGCGGATACTTTCTTGAGAATGGTGGATATTATATCGGCGGAAAAGATTATTACGATTTGTCACTGCGTGCGTCTATCTTCAGCCGGGGAAGCTGGGCGGCCAAAGTAGCATCATCGTATGTACGCAAGTATCGCTACACAGGAAGTATCAGCGCAGATTATTCGAATAATATTTACAGCGAAAAAGGTTTGCCTGATTATAAAGTAAGCAAGGATTTTTTCCTTCGCTGGAGTCATGCGCAGGATCCAAAGGCCCGTCCCACAAGCCGTTTTTCAGCCAATGTCAATGCAGGAACCAGCAGTTATAATCAGTTGAATTCATACAGCGCAAACGACTATATGAATAACACCTATCAGTCGAACGTGTCGTACAGCAAAAGCTTTGGTAAACTTTTTAATTTCTCGGCAAACCTTCGCCACAACCAGAATACACAAACAAAAATTGTCAACCTTACATTGCCTGAGGTTATGTTTTCCATGAATCGGTACAATCTATTTAAAAGAAAGGAACAAGTTGGAAAGCGCCGCTGGTATGAAGATATCTCAACTAGTTATGTGATGAATTCACGCAATGAATTGAATACCCCCGACTCATTGCTCTTTAAACCGGAAACGCTCGATCGCTTTGTAAACGGAGTCAAACACAGCATTCCCATTTCCACATCCATCAAAATGGGATACTTTTCATTCACACCAACCATCAATTATAATGAGCGATGGTATTTGCAAAGCATTCACAAAAGTTTTCAGGATTCGTTGTTTTCCGCTACAGATACTTTGTACCACCAAATTGTAACGGATACAATTAAAGGCTTTAATGCGATTCATGATGCGAATTTTTCAGCCAATCTTTCTACCAAACTCTATGGAATGCTTCGTTTAAAACGCGGACCGGTGGCTGCTTTACGCCATGTATTGACGCCCACTGTAGGTTTTACACTTCAACCGGCATACAATAAATATTACAAGCAGGTTCAGAAAGATACAATTGGAAATACAGCTTATTATTCGATGTATGAAAATTTCATGTACGGTTCTCCTGCCCGCGAACGCAGCGGGAATGTGACTTTCGCGCTGAATAATAATCTGGAAATGAAAATCAGAACACCGCGTGATTCGGTGAATGAAACAAAAAAAATTATGCTGATTGAAAGTTTTACCATTCAGGGTGGATACGATCTGGCGCGCGATTCATTAAACTGGAACAAGGTGATGATGAGCGGAAGAACCAAACTTTTTAAAAATCTGGATGTAACCTATTCAAGTATCTGGGACCCTTATGTAGTCGATTCGCTGAACATAAATTACAATGTATTTGAATACGAAAAAAACCACCGCCTTCTTCGCCTGAGCAATACGCGGTGGGTGCTGAGTCTGAACTGGAATCTTTCTGCAAAGAAAAAAGATGCGAAGAAAAAAACTTCATTCGGTGATCCCGCAGAAATTTCAATGATCAATGCAAACCCTGATAATTACATTGATTTTAATAATCCCTGGCGCTTGGGACTGGGATACAATTTCGATCACAACAAAATATTTTATCCCGACAGCGTTCAGAAAACATTGATACAAACCATGCGGGCAGAAGGGGAACTAAGCATTACTTCCAAATGGAAAATTGGTTTTTCCGCTTTCTATGATATTAAAAAAGGTGAATTCAGTTATGTAACGGTTGACATCTACCGTGATCTTCATTGCTGGGAGCTGAAGTTTCACTGGATTCCTTTTGGCATGCGCCAGAGTTATTTCTTCACACTTTCTGTAAAATCATCTGTGCTGCAGGATTTGAAACTGACTAAGAAGAGAGACTGGTACGATTACTAATTCTACAAACATCCCGTCCCTCTCCCATAGGGATCCCTTCGGGACGGGACTGGACTTTGCGCACTTCGCGTATATTTTCTTTGCGTCTTCGCGGTTAAAAAGAAACGCAAAGTCCTCGCTACCGCTTGCATTGATTTCTTAGGACTTCCAACTTCCAACTTCGCGCTTTTTAAAAAAACAACTTTTTAAACTCTCTCGGAATTCCCGTTTCAAAACTCAAATCTTCATTCGTAACCGGATGCGTGAATGAAAGCACCTGCGCATGAAGACCGAGACGTTTCAGCGGGTTTGTCTTGGCTCCGTATTTTCTGTCGCCGGCAATGCTGTGTCCGATTTCTTTCATGTGAACACGGATCTGATTTTTACGTCCCGTTTCCAGATTTACTTTCAGCATGGTGTATTCCCTGCCGTGCCGCATTACTTCATAATGTGTAATCGCCTTCTGTCCGAATGAAGGCTTGGGGTCGGAATATACAATCAGCGATTTGGTTTCTTTCAGATAGGAAATAATCGTATCCTTTTCATTTTCTACATGCCCTTCCACCACTGCGATGTAGGTGCGTTCGAGAATAGTGGACAACCACGATTCCTGCAATTGTTTTTTTATTTCGAATGTTTTTGCAAAAAGCATAATGCCTGAAGTATCACGGTCGAGGCGGTGCACCACGAAAATCTTGTTGGAAGTTCTTTCACTTTTCACATGCGTCCACAGCATGCTGTAGGCAGTTTCTTCTTTCTCTTCATCCGTTGAAATGGATAAAATGCCCGCCTGCTTTTGAATTACGATCAGATATTCGTCTTCAAAAATAATTTTGATTCCTTTGAAAGGTTCTTCTACCGAATGTATATCCCAGTTCACCTTCACGCTGTCGCCCGGATGCAGAGCATAATCAAACTTCGTAGTAGGTTTTCCGTTGACCGAAATCTGTTTGTTTTTTAAAACACTTTTTACCAGATTGCGGCTTTTGCTGGAAAGATTCTGCAACAAAAATTTCAGCAGCTCGTCTTCGCTTTCAACTGTCAGTATGGTTTCTTTGGCTTCTTTGCGAAGGGGCCGCCTTGTGGATTTGTGTTGCATTCTTTTGTTATTAGGTTACGGGTTACGAGTTACGGGTTACGGGTTACGAGTTACAGGTTACGGGTTACGAGTTGACCTTGTCCAAATAACGTTGACCGTTTTTAATTAATTAATCACTTATTATTTTAATGTTGACTTTTTCTTTTTTGGTTTCTTTTTTCTTTTTGTTAACAACCCACTTTTTTGTTAATACCCCTGATGCAGTAAGCA
>JAZDMK010000284.1:0-3531 GCA_043800975.1 Bacteroidota bacterium
AAGAAAAGCCTCTGTCTACCGTTGCACCTATTAAACTGATTGAAGGATTACCCGATCATTTTCTGGTGATGAATGGAGATTTACTCACCGATCTTGACTTTGCCGATTTGTATACGTATCATTTACAACAAAAAAGTTTGCTGACAGTTTCAACGTATCACAGAAAAACCAAAGTTGATTTCGGGGTGATTGATGTAGATAATGAAACTAAAACAGCAACTGCTTTTCGCGAAAAACCAGAGTACGATTTTAATGTCAGCATGGGCGTTTATGTGATGGATAAAAAAATTCTTGAGATGGTTCCTTTGAATGAACCTTTCGGATTTGACAACCTGATGTATGCTATGCTGGATGCAAAGAAACCTGTTAGCATTTATAATTATGAAGGATACTGGCTCGACATAGGGCGCCCTGATGATTACGAAAAAGCTTGCATCGATATTGAAACACTTCAGGCAAAATTATAATGAAGATTCTACTCACCGGATCGGAAGGATTTATCGGAAAAGCTTTAAAGAAAAGACTTTTAGCAGAAGGGCATTCTGTAAAAGGATATGACATTGAACAGGGAGATATTGCTGCAAAGAATGCATTTGAAAATTACAAAGACTCCTGCGAACATGTGATTCACCTTGCTGCGCGCACCTTTGTGCCCGACAGCTGGAACGATCCCTATGATTTTTTTCGTGTGAATATACTGGGAACTGTGAATGTACTGGATCATTGTAAAGAATGTAAGTCTTCGGTAACCCTTGTCAGCTCTTATCCATACGGACATCCCGATTATCTTCCCGTCGATGAATTGCATCCGGTGCGTTCGTACAATCCGTATGCAGAAAGTAAAAATGAAGCTGAAAAAATCAGTTTTTTATACAACGATTTTTTTGATTTGCCGGTTGTTTCTTTGCGTACATTCAACATTTACGGCCCGGGGCAGCCCGCGCACTTCCTTATTCCTACCATTCTGAATCAGCTGATGGATAAAAACATTCCTGAGGTTGTTGTTCAGGATTTATTTCCAAAACGCGATTATGTTTTTATTGATGATGTGGTAAATGCAATTATGAAATCGCTGAAAGGTGATCACGGTATTTTCAATTTGGGCAGCGGCATTTCATATAGTGTGGAGGAAATTATCCGCATGATGATGGAACTTTCAGGAATTGAAAAACCTTACAAATCAGAGAAGCATCCGCGGCCGAATGAAGTGAACGATGTAGTGGCCGACATTCGGAAAATAAATCAGGTACTGGGCTGGACCCCGGAAACAGACATCCGCAAAGGCCTTACAAAATGTATTGAAGCCTATCGCGCACAGTAGCCGGATGAAAAAACTGATTTACATCAAACCCACAAACTCGCCTTTTATTGTAAAAGATGAAGAGATTCTTCAGTCGGAATACGATGTGCAGAGTTTTCTGATTGGTCAAAATAAAAGTAAGATTAAATATTTTTTCAGGCTGGGCAGTTTGTTTTTTTATTTGTTGTTCCGCACCGGGAAAGCAAAAATATTTGTTACCTGGTTTGGGGATTACCATGCGGCAGTGATGGTGCTTGCAGCGCGTATTCTGGGAAAGAAGAGTGTGTTCTTTGCGGGCGGGCAGGAAGCGATTTGTTATCCGGAATTAGGGAAAGGAGTTTATTTGAAAAAGTTTCGTGGTAACTGTGTGCGCTACGCTTTGCGCAAAACGACGCTGATTATACCCAATCATGAATCGTTGTTGTATCATGAAAATAATTATTACCAAGCCGGAACACCTAAGATTGACGGTATAAAACATTATGTGAAGAATTTTAAAACGCCTTATGTTGTCATTCCAAACGGGATTGATGCGAAAAAATTCAGACGGGAAGAAAGCATTCCCAAAGACAATAAAATGGTTCTGACTGTGGGAACGATGAATCAGAAAAACGATTTTATCAATAAGGGATTTGATCTTTTTGTAGAAGCAGCGCGGTTGAATACTCATTTACATTTTGTGCTGATCAGTGTTAAAAGCCAGTTCATGCCGTGGGTTGAAGAAGTGTACAAAGTTTCTACGATTCCGAATCTGACCATTATCCCCTATTTCTGTCCGGATGAAAAGCTGGCAGAATACTATAACAGAGCGAAAGTGTTTGTGCAGGCGAGCATAACCGAAGGAATGCCGAATACACTTGGAGAGGCCATGCTGATGGGCTGCATACCGGTTGGTTCAAATGTGAATGGTATTCCTGATGTGATTGGAAATACAGGAATTGTAATAAAGACGAGGGATGTGAATGAATTGTCGGATGCTATTCTGAAGGCAATAGAGATGGATACAAGCGAGCAATGCAGGAAAAGAATTATGATGAAGTTTTCGTTTGGGCAACGACAGGAGAAGGTGATCGAGGCTATGCAGAGCCTTTAAGAGTTGCAACTGCAAATCAAATTGTTTTATAAAGTGCTGAAAATACGACAGCAAGCTAGCGAACTGCCACAGAAAACCGTGGAACTGCCACAGAAAACCGTGGAACTGCCACAGAAAACCGCGGACTTGTCACATATTGTCGCGGACCTGCCACAGCGAGCCCGGGGCATGTGACAGCGAGCCGGGGAACTATGACAGATGATCGTGGAACTGGCACAGAAAACTGTAGACCTGTCGCAGATGCTCAGCGACCGGTGACAGCGGGTTGCAGGACTGGTGCAGATTGTCCGGGAACCGTGACAAAAGGTTGCGGGACTGATGCAACTGATTCGGGAACCGGTGCAGATGGTTGAGGGATTGGTACAGATGGTTGTGGGACTGGCGCAGCAGGACACGGGACTGGTACATATGGTTGGTGAATTGAGGAAAGTATTTTTGAAAGGAACGCGATTATCCTTCGACTTCGCTCAGGAGCGCTCCAGCGAAGTATTGTAGTGCTAACCCTTCCGTCAAACCTACGGTTTGCCACCTTCCCTTTCAAGGGAAGGACCTATTTTTTTTGGTGCAAAAATGATTCGCTGGTGGTTGGACGATAATCTTATGACGATTCCCGCATGTGCGGGAATGACTGATGGTATTGAAACCTCCAGGGTTATGCGTCGTTTGAGAATTATAACCTACGATTGAAACCTTGGAGGTTGTGTCGGCGCGGGAATGACTGATGCGAAACATTAAAGGAAATTGAAAACCCTGCATGTTGCGGCAAGCAGGGTTTTGAGATATGTAGAACCTATGAACAAAATGGTTGAAGAAATCTTTCGCAACGCTTAGTCGGGTCTTCAGCTTCTTTCACACAAGCCAACACACAGTGAAGGCCTGACAAGCAGTCGCGCAGTCTGATTTTGATGACTCGAAAAAGTCAAGGATTTCAACTACCCCGTCCTACTTCGCAGTCCACCCCTTCTATCTAGAAGGGGAATTATTTTATTCTGATATGATGTTGTCATCGTTGGATGGGGTGGAATCGGAATTTGTGGTGATTGGTTTTAATGTGTATTCGTTTGCGATTTCATCGTCGGTGGAGACGTTGATTTTGACTTCGGCGGATTCATACCCTTCGGCGATGAGGCGGAAGGTA
>JAZDMK010000298.1:0-2203 GCA_043800975.1 Bacteroidota bacterium
GGCTTAACCGCAACTCCTGACAAACGGACAATCGGATATTTTGACCAAAATTTAGTAAGTGAGTATTCCCACGAAATGGCTGTTGCCGATGGTGTGAATGTAGGTTACGAAGTTTTTATTATTGACACCAGGGTAACACAACAGGGCGCAACACTCTGGAAAGGCGAATATATTGAACACAGGGAACGGTTGAGCCGGAAAAAACGCATGGAATTGCAGGATGAAGATGAAGAATATTCATCAAAGCAATTAGATAACGATGTGGTAAATCCAAATCAGATAAGAACCATCATCAGAACATTCAAAGAAAATTTACCGGGTATTTTCAAAGATCGCTTTGATAAGAACGGAAACTTTGAAGTGCCTAAAACTTTAATCTTTGCCAAAACCGACAGTCACGCCAACGATATTATTGATATTGTAAGAGAAGAATTTGCCGAGGAAAATAAATTCTGCAAAAAAATAACTTACACTAGCGATGATCCCAAAAGCATACTGGCACAGTTTCGCAACAGCTATCACCCGCGTATTGCCGTAACGGTTGATATGATTGCAACAGGTACCGATGTAAAACCTCTGGAGTGTTTGCTTTTTATGAGAGATGTGAAAAGCAAGAATTATTTTGAGCAAATGAAAGGCAGAGGTACACGAACAATTCTGGTAGATGATTTGAGGAAAGTAACACCCACTGCCAAATACACTAAAGACCATTTTGTAATTGTAGATGCCATAGGTGTAACCAGGAGTTTGAAAACTGACAGTCGCCCATTGGAGAAAAAGCCCGGTGTACCCTTGAAAGATTTGTTACAAGCCGTAGCTGTGGGCGCAAGAGACGAAGAATTGTTTACTTCATTAGCCAACAGGTTAACCCGATTAGACAAACAAATAACAGAAAAAGAGAAGAATAAATTTATCGAAAAGACAAACGGTAAAAGTGTTTCGCAGGTGGTAAAAGATTTGTTAAATGCTTTTAATCCTGATATACTGGAAGAAATTGAAACCCGAGTAAGGTATGAGAATAGAAGTGCTGCACCTGTCTTTATAGAAGAAGCCATTAAGAGAGAAACCGAAAAATTGCAGAACGAAGCCGTGAAAGTGTTTACCGGTGGACTGAACGAATATATTGAAAATGTTCGCAAGGCACATGAACAGCGTATTGACTTAACGAATCCCGATGAAGTAATAAAATCAGGTTGGGATAAAGATAATAAAGATAAGGCGAAGGAAATGATAAAAGATTTTGCAGATTGGATGCAGCAACATAAAGATGAATTGTTGGCATTGCAGATCTTTTACAACCAGCCTTACCGCAGGCGGGAACTTACATACTCAATGATTAAAGATGTTCTGGAAAAACTTCAGAATGATAAACCGGCACTTGCACCATTAATTATCTGGCGAGCATATGAAGCTCTTGAAAAATGTAGCGGCTCACCGCGTAATGAACTCACGGCAATAGTTTCGCTCATTCGTAAGGTAAGCGGATTGGACACCACTCTTACAGCATATGACAAAACTGTGGACAAAAATTTCCAGACATGGATATTTAAAAAACAAGCCGGTGCCACTAAATTTAACGAAGAACAAATGCAATGGCTGCGTATGATAAAGGATTATGTGATAAGTAGTTTCCATATTGAAAAAGAAGATTTTGATCTGAATCCATTTAATGCTCAGGGCGGACTTGGAAAAATGTGGCAATTGTTTGGCGAAAAAACTGAAGAAATTATTAATGAATTAAATGAAGCTTTGGCTGCATAATTATTGATTAATCTAATGAAAAATGTTTTACAAGAACCTCTGAATGAATGGGGTGGTATATGGACTGAAAAAAAACTTGATGCATTTGCCAAGTATGTATCTGCATATTTAACAATAATGAAAAAATATCCATACTGGAAAACTATCTATTTCGATGGTTTCGCAGGTTGTGGAGAAAGGAAAAATAAACGCAAAACTTCCATATATCAGCAGTTATTGCTAACAGAAAAGGAAGAGAAATTATACAAAGGAGCTGCTGAACGGGTTCTGACATTACCAAATAATCTTTCTTTTGATTTTCATTATTTTGTTGATTCTAATGTGGAATCACTCAAAAAATTAGAAAAGAAACTTGCTGTGCTTCAGAAAGCTAAAGCAAATCTTTTTCAGTACCGTTCAGGTGATTGTAATCAATGGCTTCTTGAATTATCAAAAGCGATGA
>JAZDMK010000302.1:0-2973 GCA_043800975.1 Bacteroidota bacterium
ATCAATCAAGCTATTCTTCGGCACCCTGTTTCTCGGGCTTTTTGTGTGGAGTTGCAAAACGCATGAAGAAAAGAAAGTGGATACACGAACCTGCTATACGGACAAACCCTCAGTGACGGATTCCACTTTGGCACAAAAGAAAAAAGATTCAATCCGAAAAGCGGATTCGGTGAATAATAATAATCAGAAAAATGTACCCTTGCGTCCGTGTTATGTGATGCCGCCTCCTAAAAAACCTGAAAAGTAACTATGAATAGAAGAATTTATAAAACCACTAGTAGAATACTTCTTCAGGTTAGAATCTGGAAGCTTTTTATTGGATCAGTATTCATAGGAATATTTGTTACTAACAACAGTTGCAATTTTGGGTCAACCTGTTATGGTCAACCAAAAGATACTCTCAAATGGGATTCACTTAATACTGTCGATTCTTTAGCAAAAGTGAAAGCTAAAGAAGACTCAGCAAAGGTTGCAGATTCTATCCGCATTTCGGATTCAACCCGAAAAGCAGATTCCATGAAAAATAACAATCAGAAAAAAGTTCCTCTGCACCCTTGTTATCAGCCGCCAAGGAAGAAACAAAACTGACATGACTAAAAGAATCAGAAAATACAAGCTTTTGCTCGGCTCACTTTTGCTTGGAATGTTTATTTCGGATTGTGGGAATGAAACCACGGAAAAGAAAAGCAGGCATACCTGCTATGACACAATACCCAATGCTGATTCCATTGCCCGGGCGGAGCAGCACAAGGATTCACTGAGAATCGCAGACTCCATTAAAAAATCGGATTCAATTCGCATTTCAGATTCTGTAATGAAAGCAAAGAAGAAGAAAAACACAAAGCCCAAACCCAAGCCTGTTCAGCAAAAAACATGTTATATGCCCATACATTCGGAGGATGCAAAATGAAAAACGGGTTCATGATATTTATGCTTCTGATAATTTTCGCATGCAACAATAGCAGTAAAGAAAAAGTTGTTATTAAAAAGGATTCGTTAACGGTTGTTATTGATACGGCATTGTTTCAACTCAGTGACACAGCGATTCATTCTGCGGATGGAGGTATACAAAAATTCAGGAAAGTAAAGCTGACAAACAACACCTGCCAGTCGGTTTATTTTGAATTGCCTTTCAACAGGCACAAAGTGATCAGGGCATTTGGGGATCCTTATTTCTTCAGTAAACAGAAAGTGTGGGATAATCCTTTTTCCACAGAGTGGAACGACTGTAAAAATTACTGTGAATTAAAAAAGGGCCAGACAGATACTTTTATGATTTCAGACCTGTTTGCGTACGGCGACAGTGCTGTTTTTGCTTTAAATATGGCCATGGATAAGGATCACGAGAAGATTTACAAATTCAGAAAATTCTTTTATCAGGATAAAAACAAAAAGGTATATGCCTGCGATTTCATGCCGGCATCCTATAAAAAGAACATAGAATGATTAAGAAAATTCGATATACTAAACTTTTTCTGGGTTCACTGCTGCTCGGGTTATTTGTTACCGGTTGCGCTAATGAAAAGAGTAAAACACCCGATAAGAAATGCTATGTACCTTCCCGCAGCGTTGATTCTGTGATGGCTGCCAGAGAAGATTCTACACTAAGGGCTGATTCCATTCACAAAGCGGATTCAGTGAAGAAACATAAGCGATCAGACATGTCGGGTTGCTATATGCCCCGTAAAGTGAAGAATTAACAACTTGGATAATGTTTCGCATCTCATTTTGCAAAAACCATGAATCGTAGAAACGAAATCACATTTGTTTAATAGGAAATATTATACCTAGACAGAAGACCCGGTTGGGCCGGTGAAATAAGTCTTTAATCTCCTGTTGAAAATTTTAGAAAATACTTATTTACTATAGAGACCGGTTAACTCTGCCATAGCAAGTATTCTGTTTTTCATCAGCAGCTCCAATTCGTTTTTCTTGAGTGGCTTTTCGCTGTTCAACGCACAATCCAATGCATACAAACGGAAAGAATAATGGTGCGTTCCTGATGGAGGGCAGGGGCCGCCATAACCAATTTTTTTGAAATCATTCAGGCCTTGCTGAACACCATTTTTATTTTTTTGATCGGAAGGAAAATTTTCAGGTAAACCTTTTAATGAAGAAGAAATATTAAACACAACCCAGTGAACCCCGCGGCCTCCGGGTTCATCCGGAACATCACAAACCAGCGCCAGGCATTGTGTTTGAGCCGGTATGTTGCTCCATGCTAAAGCGGGCGAAATATTTTTACCATCACAAGAATATTTTTTTGGAATGGGTTTTCCGTTTTCAAATGCAGTACTGCTGAGTGTCATTTCAGTTTGTGCATCATTTTTCACACTGTCTTTTGCATCTGATTTTTTTGAATCAGCATTTTTTGTAGAAGAACCGGTGCATCCCGCAATTAAAATTAAGGTTGCGAAAATTATTATGGCAGGAAGTCTCATAGTTTTATTTTTTTAATTTCAAGTATGATTGAATCGGATAATGATCCGACCATTTTTCTTTTATGCTGTGATATCCTGCGACATCAAATTCATCGCTATAGAGAATATAATCGATTCGGAAAGCCGGATACAAACCAGCATAGGTACGCTCGAGGCCACTGCCTGAACTTATAAATGAATCATTAAGTTTTCCTCTCATCAGATGATATGCGTATGAAATGGGAGTATCATTAAAATCACCACACAGGATAATCGGATAAGTGCATTCTTCCATGTGATCCGCAACTATTTCAGCCTGGCGTGCTCGAGTGATAAATGCATGTTTCAATCGCTGGAGTATCTTTTTCGAATCCTTTTTAATCGCTGTACTCTTACTTGTTTTTTCATTTCCGGTAAAAATTTGATCCTCGGGACTGAGGCGAATAGATGCATAGTGAAGATTGTAAACCCGCACTGTATCTGCGCCCATCAGGATGTCGGCATATATGCAATTGTTTTGCGAATTATTGTTGAAAATAATTTCACCTTTGTT
>JAZDMK010000304.1:0-4482 GCA_043800975.1 Bacteroidota bacterium
GAAATTATCGCTAAAGAAGAAATACAATCTGCAAGCCATATATTAGATGATCTTCGGCAATATGTAATACATTCACTCCAGCAAAAGGGTGTTGAAGGAGAACAGCAGGATGGAATGGATATAGCATTTATAGCATTAAATACAGAGACATCTACACTTGAATTTTCCGGGGCCAACAATCCCTTATACATAATTTCAAGTAGCAAGTTACAAGTTACAAGTGAAGAAAATAACCTGCAACCTGCAACTTGTAACCTGCAACTTCTCGAAGTGAAGGCAGATAAAATGCCAATAGGTATATACCAGGAAATGCGTAAGCCTCCGGCGTAGTACATCTTGACCAGAAGGTGGAACCAGCCTACCTTTGGCGCAAAAAAATCATGGGGAATAATATTGAACATCGCAAGGAAATGTTCCGGCTAATGGAAGAATGGAAAGCCAGTGGCAAAAGCAAGAAACAGTTTTGCGAAGAACACACAATAGCACAGCATAGATTTTTTTACTGGCAGAAAAGATATAACGAACAAAATGATCCGCAGGGCCAAAGTTTTGTTCCGGTAAAAACCGGGAAGAAAAATGAGTCTATTTCAAGTTATATTGAGATTCATTACCCGAATGGAGTCAGATTGCATTTACCATCTGGAACCGGGCTGAATATAATCCGGACAATGATCGGCATAATGTAAAAATATGTTTTCTCTTAATTCCTCGCTGAGTTATTACCTATACAGCCTACCTACGGATGCCCGCAAGAGTTTTGACGGGTTGTGTAATCTTGTACAAACGGGACTGAATCGGAATCCGATGTCAGGGGAGGCATTTGTTTTTATCAATCGCCGCAGGGATCGAATGAAACTTCTTCGCTGGGAACCTGGCGGATTTATCCTGTACTACAAGCGACTTGAAAGCGGGACTTTTGAACTGCCGAAAAAAGATTTTACAGGAAATACATGCCAGGTATATTGGCCGGAATTAGTGATGATGGTAGAAGGAATTTCATTGCAACATATCCGCACAAGAAAGCGGTTTGAACCGGCAGGTAAATTAACAACAGAATGTTCATAAATATATTGATATTACTGGTAGTTCCGTGATATTGGTAAGAAGATAATTTGTATCTTCGTTATGTGAAATCCAAAGAGGAAAAACATAGCGAAATCACATCTGAAAATTATATCCTGTTGCAGGGTGCATATGAGATATTGCAGAAAGAAAACACACAACAACAGGAAGAAATCGCCAGGCAGCATACTATTATAGCTGAACAGCAGATCAGGATAGAATACCTGGAACATGAGTTCAAACAGCTTCAGCGGATGATCTTCGGGAGCAAGAGTGAGCGGTTCGTACCAACAGACGATGGTCAGCTAAGCCTTGGACTGGATGTGGAAGCAGAAGAAAAGGCCGCACCGGAAACAGAAACTTTTACCGTTACACGCAGAAAGAAAGAAAAGGAACAGAAACCGGGACATAGTCGTCTGCCTATTCCGGCACACATACCAAGGGTTGAACATTATATTGAACCCGAAGGAGACATAACCGGCGGAAAGAAGATAGGTGAAGAAATAACAGAAGTACTGGAATACAAACAGGGCAGTTTTTTTGTCAACAAATACATTCGTCCGAAATATGCACTACCGGAGGAGAAGGGCATTGTAATCGGGATACTTCCATCGCTTCCAATCCCAAAAGGAAACGCCGGTGTCAGCCTTCTGACGCAAATCCTCGTCAGCAAGTACGTTGATCATCTTCCATTCCACCGCCAGATAGAGATATACAAACGCGACGGTGTGGTAATCCCGGAAAGCACAATGAATGACTGGTTCCGCAAAAGTTGTGATCTGCTGACTCCATTGTATAACAGGATAAGGGAGAAAGTACAATGTTCCTCATACATACAGGCGGATGAATCACCAATGCCTGTACAAACCAAAGAAAAAAAGAACGCCACACATAAAGGATATGAATGGGTTTATCATGCAGTCACAGAAAAGTTAGTCTGCTTTGATTATCGAAAAGACCGGAGCCGGGAGGGTCCGAAGGATTTTTTGAAAGATTTTTCGGGAACCGTACAACCAGATGGATACAGCGCTTATTATTTTTTAGAAGCAAAGAAAGATGTCAAATTAAATGCCTGCATGGCACACGCACGAAGAAAGTTCTTCGAGGCAAAGGAGAATGATCAATCGCGGGCTACGTGGATGGCAGACAAGATGCGGGAGTTGTATGAGATTGAGGAAAAGGCAAGGGAAAAAGAAATGACTCCTGAGCAACGCAAGGAACTTCGTTTAGTTGAAGCAACACCGGTGCTTGATGAAATGGAGACATGGTTGAATACCAATATCACACAAGTGTTACCAAAAAGTGCCATCGGAGAAGCAACAGCCTACACGTTTAACCTATGGCTAAGATTGAAACGCTACCTGGATGATGGAAGATATGAGATTGACAACAACCTTATAGAAAACACCATTCGTCCGTTGGCACTGGGCAGAAAGAATTACATGTTCGCCGGTTCGCATGAAGGCGCCCAAAGAGCAGCCGTGATGTATTCCCTGTTCGGTTCCTGCAAGCTAAACAATATCGAACCATATTCTTGGCTGAAAGATGTCCTGGAACGGCTCCCGGATACAAAGATGTCTGAACTCGATGCGCTCCTTCCGAACGCAAAGAAATAATCCGCTGATTAAAATTTATTGATTCCAACCTGTACCTGATCAGGAAGAGGTGTACTTTACCGAAGGCTTACGTATATTCAATATTGTCCAAAATAATTTGAAAAAAAGCGCTAAGGAGATAGCCACGCGAAGTGACTACTTTTGTTTTGCACAACAAAACCCCTTAGCGTATGACAAATATAACACTTTTCGCACAGATTATCGGCAAACTATGCCGTCAAAGTTTTAATAAACTTGTTCAAAAACACGCCACAGACAAACATTCCAAAGGAATTAACAGTTGGACCCATCTGGTATCAATGTTATTTTGTCAGTTTGCCAAAGCAAATTCATTGCGGGAGATAAGCAATGGACTCAGGTCAGCAACAGGTAACCTGAACCATCTTGGAGTGGAAAGAGCCCCTTGTAAATCATCCCTGTCATATATCAATGAACACCGTGATTGGCAACTGTTCAAAGATTTTTACTTTGTATTGCTGGAACAGTTCTATGCACAAGCTTCCTGTCGAAAGGTTAAGTTCCGGATTAAATCAAAAATACTTTTGTTGGATGCGACGGTCATCAGCGTTTGTCTGTCTGTTTTTGACTGGGCATTATACCGGCGTAAAAAGGGAGCCCTAAAGTTGCATACCGTGCTTGACTATGATGGCTGTCTACCAGTGTTTGTTTACATGACCGATGGAAAGACCCATGAGATAAAGGTTGCAAAAGAATTAATTTTCCCATCAGGCAGTGTTGTAGTGGCCGACCGTGCCTATCTTGATTTTGCTATGCTGTATCATTGGTATAAAAACAAAGTGAACTTTGTAGTCAGGAAGAAATCCAACATTAAATACCACCATCTTAAAATGATGCCCACAAATAAAAACAGGTATGAAAAAATTGTTATCGACGAGATGATTGAACTTGATGAATCCGGGGCTTATGAAAAGTACCCGGAACCGCTTCGCCTTATAGTAATAGATGATGTTGAATCGAATCAATACATTGAAATTCTTACCAATAATTTTTCTTGGACAGCAAACACCATTTCTGACCTGTATAAAGCAAGATGGGAAATCGAAATTTTCTTCCGGGACATAAAGCAGTTGCTAAAAATCAAATCTTTTGTCGGAACCAGCCCCAATGCAGTTTTGATACAGATTTGGACAGCAATGATTACAATCCTTGTTCTGAAATTTCTGAAACAGATTGCCAGGTATGACTGGTGTCTGTCCAACCTGATGGCTTTTCTCAGAATGAACTTGTTTACGAAAATAGATTTACAGCGTTGGCTTGATAAACCATTTGAAGAAATACCGGAGCATCCTCCGGATAATGCTCAATTGTCATTATTTTAATGGGGGGATTGTTTTCATATTATAAAACCTGTCCCAGATAAATTGCGGCTTTCAGAAGGAAATATCAAATATTTTGATTTATTTTGGACAGCATTGAGAATAAATGGAAGAAGTAATCAGTAACCGATAATCGGTAAATGGTAATCAGATTGTATGTCGGAGGGACAGGGAACCGTCAATTTATCAAAATAAGAAAATATGTTTTATACAATTAATGATAAGATGGGTTTACTTCTGATTACTTGCACACAATAATCTTTTTCGTTACGATTTCTTTGTCTGTTATGGTCCGGACTAAGTAAACTCCTCTTTCGTCGAGTGTAAAATTCATTGTTGCCTGGGTCCTGATACTTGCTTTCTTCACAGTCTGCCCCATTGAATTTATTATTTGAATTTGCTCATCGACGGGAAGACCTGTAATCGTAAAGCTGCCTGTTGATGGATTCGGATAAATTGTTATGGAA
>JAZDMK010000315.1:0-30979 GCA_043800975.1 Bacteroidota bacterium
CAATCCGTTCGATAACGAAACAACGATTTCGTTTGATAACCCAACCAACAGCACATTCACGTTGAACTTAATGGACGTGACCGGCAGAATGGTTCTACAAAAAACAAACATTACAGGAAACAAATATATTTTCAACCGCGAAGGATTGAATGCCGGATATTACATGATTGAATTGAGGGGAGAGAAGCTTTACCGCGGAAGAATTATTATTAATTAATTTTTTACCATGAAAAAAATCCTCTTTTTACTATTGGCTTTGGCTTACCTGATTCCGGAAAAAACCGAAGCACAGATCCATTTCGTCAACTATTCTGACCCGAATGAAATCAATGCTTTTGCTGAAGATGGCAATTTTGTGTGGATTGGGACCCGGGGCGGATTATACAAACGACATAAGACGGGTACGCTGGTTGGTTTTTACAACACATCGAACGGGTTGATCAGCAACAATGTACAGTGCATCGCAGTTGATAATCAGGGTGTAAAATGGATAGGAACCGATAATGGAATTTCCCGTTTTGATGATATCAACTGGACTTCCTATTCAAATGATAACAGCGGGCTGCCTGAAAACTTTATCAGAACCATAGCCATCGATATATTCGGAAACAAATGGATTGGCACTTTTTACTCAGGCCTTGTCAAATATAATGATACAACCTGGTCGGTTTTCAATACTTCCAACAGTGGGATTCTGGAGAATATAGTTACAACGGTCTGCATTGACGGCATGAACCGAAAATGGATCGGTTGTGGAAGCGGAATCTCAATATTAGCAGGTAATACCTGGTCAACTATTGACTCAGCGCTGAATGCACCCCTTGGCAATGTTTTAAAAATTGCAATATCTCCTAGCGGTGAAAAATGGATTGCATCTTATAACAAAGGCGTATACCGTTTTGATGATTTTACTTGGACCAAGTATACTTTTGCAAATACAGGCGGATTGCTGGCCGGAAATACCGTTTTCGATATTAGCATTGAGAACAATAACATTTGGGTAACTACTTTGTATTATGGTTTATCTGTATTCAATGGACCTGCCTGGGCTAAGTTCAACACCGGAAACAGTGGCATCATAAGCAATAATGTGCGAATTGTAATGGCTGACGGTCAAAGCAATAAATGGATTGGTTCCACCAGTGGAATCTCAAAGTTGGTGGGGGCAAACTGGGTGAACATCGTTTCTACCGATGGTATTCCCAACAATTCCGTCAAGGCAACGACTTCGGATAAAAATGACATCAAGTGGTTCTGTACTGCAAACGGACTTGGCAAGTATAACGGACTGGCGTGGGCGCAATTCAACACATCAGACAGCCTGCCTTCCAACGATCTGAACTGTATAACGGTGGATACACTGGATCGAAAATGGATAGGAACAGAAAACAAGGGTGTTTTCATTTTTACCGATTCTGTTTATGCAAAATACAATATCGGAAACAGCGGGATTTGTAATAACACCATTCAAAGTATACTTGCTGGGCCCGACAACACTCTGTGGATTGGCACCATCAATGGATTATCAAGGTTTAAAAATAATGTTTGGACAACTTTTAATACAGGAAATTGTGCATTACCTGACAATTCTATTCTCAGTTTGGCTATCGATGAAAACGGGAATATTTGGATTGGAACAGAAGGCGGAGCGGTCTGCTTCAACGGAATAGCAGGTTGGACAGTGTACACACCCCTCAATAGTTCCCTGCCCGATTGGGTTGTTTCTGGCATTGCAGTTGACACGCTCAACAACAAATGGTTTTCAACCTGGAATGGTTTAGGCAAACTGGATGCTACCAACACTACCTGGCAGGTTTATAACACCGGCAATTCGGGTCTACCTGAAAATACGCTGACCGCCGTGGCTGTCGATTTATTCAACAACGTCTGGACGGGAACCAGCACAAACGGAATTACAAAGTTCAATGGTCAGGCCTGGATCAGCTATACCTCTTCCGAGGGCTTATGCGGAAACGATGTAACCCATATTTATATTGACAGAGAGTATAATAAATGGATTGGTTCTTCTACGGGTGTATCGCAAGTATTCTGTGAAAATCCGACACCCCGTTTTGTCAGTGATATCGCCTGTTACCCGGACTCCACCCATATGAACAACACCTCTTTGAAAACAGATGCCACAACCCGTTATTACTGGGATATTTACAGTAACAATACGCTGGATTACACTACGCCCAACGTCACACATCAGTTTCCATCATACGGGCTGTTCCAGGTAAAAATGGCGGCTGCCAACGACAATTGTATTTCAACTATTGTGCGGGTGGATACGGTCAGTTCGTTGCCTGATGTTAGCATTGGAATAAGCGGTGCCACTACTTTCTGTGAAGGGGACAGTATTACACTTACCACAGTTATTCATAACTACGACACTATTTTCAATTACCAGTATCTCTGGAGTAATGGGGAGTACTCTCCTTCTATCGTTGTTGACAGTCCCGGAAATTATACAGTAACCGTTTATAGTTTTAATTGTAACAATGTTTCCGATACGACGATTCACGTTACTGTAAATCATCCTTTCGAAAATGAAAATATCTGTCTGGTAACAGTCGACTCAGCAACGAACAAAAACCTTATCGTGTGGGAAAAAACCCCCAACAAAGGCACTGCTTTTTTTAATATTTACAAAGAAACCGCAGCTAATTATTATGTTGCTATAGGCAATCTTGCCTATGATCAGCCTTCCGAATTCCTGGATGTGAACTCCGATGCTTCTGTAAAATCTGATCGCTATAAAATTTCGGTGGTAGACACCTGCGGAAATGAGTCGATGCTAAGCACTGCACACAAGACCATGCACCTTACTGTAAACCTTGGAACCGGCAACGAACACAACCTGATCTGGGAAAAATATGAAGGTTTCCCCTATGGGCAGTTCGATATCTGGCGCGCATTGCCACCTGCCGGATGGATTAAAATTGCAACCATACAGAGTAATATTTATACTTATACCGACACAGCGGATATTCCCGGAAGCGTCGATTATCTGATGGTGATCAACAAAGGCGACACCTGCTTTACCGATCTGGGCAAGGCTTCCAGCGGAACGTATACCACTTCCGTTTCCAACATGGAACAGTATAAAGTGATTGGAGTTGAAGAAAATACAGGAATGATAGGCCTTTTGGTATTTCCCAACCCCGCCAACGATGTGTTAAACATCAAAGGTGTTACCAGTGGCATGCTCTACATCTCTGATGCAACGGGGCGTATCGTGATCGAACAAATGAACACGGGAAGTGTAAATGTGAGTCATCTTGAAAGGGGAATTTATTTCGTAAGTGTGCAAGCCGAACAAGGTCGGGCTGTGCGGAGGTTTGTGAAGGAATAACTGCATGAAATATTGTAGTGTATAAAAACAACAGCACTACATTCTTTTTGCCGAATCCCCACCACTACTGGGTGGTTCCGTATTTTCATCCTCTTCATCACCACCACTTCATTCCAGCGGCTTACGCCTTCTGTCCAGACGGTCATTAATGTTATCCCGAAAAATAATACTGACTTCTGCATGACTGTTTTCATGGCTTCTTTTTCTTCAAAACTAACAGGCCCGATACCATCCGAACAGCAATTATCAATGGTTCCTGTTTTTCTTCCATCACGTTGTTTCAAAATCCAAACAGATTCTATAATGGGCAACATAAAATGAACTATTTCGTATACAAATTCTTGTTAAACCAGTTTGATGAAAAATGAAACTTTGAATTATTTCAAGTATCTGTTGATGAAAAAAGGTTAACCATAGATGTTTATTGTAATATCATGAGTTTGCTAGCGATATTTGAAGTCTGAACATAAGAAAAACGTATAATGACACCCCAACAACTTCAGAATAAAAAATGGAATAAAACAGAGTATCTGATTTACCTGATTCTTTGGTTATTTCTTTTTATGCTGCCCGTGTTATACTCTGCCCCGGAAGAACCCGGACGTTGGGTTATAATAAGCGGTGCCTGGATCAGCACGATCGCTTTTCTCGGAATTTTTATCATTAATAATTCTTTGTTGGTTCCCCGATTTCTTTTTCATGGTAAGCGTACCCAGTACTTTTTGTTTGTCTTTCTGTTTGTTTTTATTTTTGTTGCTCTTGGTTTATTGGGTGAAAGCCTGCACCACGATCTCACCAAAGAATGGATGAGAAATTTACACTCCGGTCCGCACCATCCTCCACCTTTCAAGAAATTCAATCCCTGGCTGATCGATTTTGTAAACAACTTCATAATCGCCGTGCTGATGATTGGTTTTAATACAGCAATTAAGGTATCCGCAAAATGGTTCAAAGATGAACAGACAATAAAAGATCTGGAAAAAGAACACCTGCAGTCAAAACTTGCCTTCCTGCAAAACCAGATCAGCCCGCATTTCTTCATGAATACCCTGAATAACATTCATGCGATGATCGATTTTGATAAAGATAAATCGCGCGAGGCAATCATCCGGCTTTCAAAATTGATGCGTTATTTACTCTACGAAACCGAACATTCCAACACAACGCTTTCGAAAGAAATTGAATTCCTGAACAACTATATCGAGCTGATGCGCTTGCGTATCAGTAATAAAGTTGCTATTCGTTTTCATTTCCCCGATGTGATTCCCAACATTTCGCTGCCGCCATTGATCTTCATTTCATTGATCGAAAATGCTTTTAAACACGGCATTAGCTATCAGGAATATTCATTCGTAGAAACATCATTATCGTGCGATGCCGGGCAAATTGTTTTTAAAGTCCGCAACAGTAGGCATGTTTCTTCGGCACGCGAAGAAAATCTGGCTTCCGGAATCGGTCTGGAAAACATAAAAAACCGACTTAATTTGTTGTTTCCGAATCGCTACACCCTCGAAATTAGCGAAAGAGAAAAAGAATTTGAAGTAACTTTAACATTGAATCTGAATGAAAATTAAATGCCTCGCCATCGACGATGAGCCTTTTGCATTACGACAACTGGCCGATTTTATTGAACGTACTCCTTTTCTGGAACTGGTGGGTCAATGCAGCAGTGGCTATGAGGTGCTGGAGCTGCTGCCCGAAACGCAGGTTGATCTGATGTTTGTGGATATTCAAATGCCCGACCTGACAGGAATCGAATTAATCAAATCGATCGAGAACGGCCCACGCGTGATTTTCACAACAGCGTATGAAGAATACGCCATTGAAGGATTTAAAGTAGATGCGCTTGACTACATCCTGAAACCCTTTGGCTATCCCGAATTCCTGAAGGCTGCCAACAAAGCAAGGAGTTATTTTGAACTAATGAATAAAGCCAACACGCAGATAAATGCCAACGAAGAATGCCTTTTCATTAAGACCGATTATAAAATTATGCGCATCGAATTCGATGATATTCAATTTGTAGAAGGAATGCGTGAATATGTAAAGCTTCATTTGCTGCACACCAAGCCAGTCATGACTTTAATGAGCATGAAAAGCATAGAAGAAAAACTTCCGACATCCAAATTTATGCGGGTGCATCGTTCGTTCATCGTAAATTTGAGCCGCATTACAATCATTGAACGAAACCGTATTGTTTTCAACAATAATTACATCCCAATCAGCGATCAGTACAAAGAAAAATTTCAGGAATACCTCGATAAATTTTTTATAAAATAATGGATGCAACAAAATTTTAATCATGAGGTCTTATTGAACCAGAAGAAAGGATACAAATATGAAAATTAAAAAAGACATAGCCATCAGCGAAACAGGATTCATTTTTAATCCCTCAACCGGAGAATCCTTTTCGGTGAATTACATGGGCGCAGAAATAATTTCCAGAATGAAAGAAGGCCTTTCGTTCGAGGAAATTAAAAAAGAAATTCTTGAAAAATTTCAAACCGACGAAGACACTTTTGAAAAAGATTATAACGACTACATGAATCTTCTTCGTGGATATAACCTGCTGGAATCGGAGTAAAACGCTATGAAAAAGAAACTAACCATTGGTGTAACAGGCTTGAATGCCATCGACAGTCCGGGACCGGGCGTGCCTGTTATTCGTGGCATACGCGAATCTGAACAATTCGAATCGCGCATCATCGGCTTTGCCTATGAATCGCTGGAACCCGGAATTTATATGCATGATCTGGTTGATAAAACGTACCAGATTCCTTATCCATCGGCAGGTAGCGAGAGTCTTCTCAATCGTCTGATTTACATTCATGAAAAAGAAAAACTGGATGTAATCATTCCCAACTTTGATGCTGAACTTTTTAATTTTATGAAGCTTGAGCCTCAGTTAAAAAAGATGGGTATTGCAATGTGTCTTCCTACTATGGCTCAGTTTGACGAACGACATAAAATTAATCTGAATGAATTCGGAAAAAAATATGGAATAAAAGTACCCTCCGATAAAGCCATTTATTCATCCAAAGAAGCCAGCAGTCTTATTCACGACTTCTCTTATCCGATGGTGATTAAAGGACAATACTACGATGCATACATTGCTCAGAACAGCGAGCAGGTTGTTTCTTATTTCGATAAAATAAGCGCCAAATGGGGCCTTCCGGTTATTGTACAGCAGTTTGTCAAAGGAGACGAATACAATGTAACCGGACTGGGTGACGGAAAAGGAAATACACTGGCTGCCGTGGCCATGCGCAAGCAATTCATTACTGATAAAGGTAAAGCATGGGCCGGTATTACTATCAACGATGAAAAATTGTTGGAACTAACCCGCCACTTTCTGAAGGAAACACAATGGAAAGGCGGGTTTGAACTGGAAATGGTAAAAACAGCATCGGATGAATATTTTCTTCTGGAAATAAACCCGCGCATTCCCGCCTGGATTTATCTGGCAGTCGGGGCCGGACAAAACATTCCGGAAGCGCTTGTTCGGCTTGCCATAGGCGAAGAAGTAGAACCCATGACGCACTATGATGTGGGCAAACTTTTTATCCGATATGCTTACGATATGATTGTTGATTTAAAAGATTTTGAACAGATTTCCACATACGGAGAATTTTAAACGTACAGCTATGAGTAACACAGAAAAAATCAAGTACGAACGTCCGGTTATTAAAAAACTGGAAACCGGCATGCCCAACAAATTCGGCACACGCACGGAATATACACCCCTGACACACATCGATGGTGTTGCTGTGAAAGACCTGATTTCGCAATACGGTTCTCCGTTGTTTGTGCTTTCCGAAAAAACAATCCGTAACACATATGAATCAGCCAAAGCTGCATTCACCACGCGTTATCCCAAGGTGCAATTTGCCTGGTCGTACAAAACAAATTACATGAATGCGGTCTGTCATCTTTTTCATCAGGAAGGATCGTGGGCAGAAGTAGTCTCTGGATTCGAGTATGACAAGGCGATTTCGAATGGTGTGGATGGAAAGAAAATTATTTTTAACGGTCCTGATAAAACAGAAGACGATCTGAAAAAGGCCATCAACAATGATTCGCTGATTCACATCGATCATTTGGATGAACTGTATTCCATTATTTCTCTGTCTGAAAAGCTGAATAAAAAACCCAAGGTTGCGATTCGCGTTAACATGGATACCGGCATTTATCCGATGTGGGACAGATTCGGTTTCAATTACGAAAACGGACAAGCCTGGGATGCACTAAATAAAATTATGTTGTCCAACAAACTGGATCTCGTTGGTTTGCATACACACATCGGCACGTTCATGCTCAGCCCAAGCGCATACGCAACGGCGGCATACAAGCTGGCTGACCTGGCACTGAATATACAAATGAAATACGGGCATAGCATTAAATACATCGATATGGGCGGGGGCTTCGCTTCGAAGAACACGCTGAAAGGCTCGTATCTGCTGGGTTCAGACGTTAGTCCTACCTTTGATGATTTTGCCGAAGCCATTACAACGGCATTAATTAATTCCGGTTTCAACAGTGAAAATCTTCCCATTCTGATTCTGGAAACCGGCCGTGCACTGGTGGATGAAGCAGGCTACCTGCTGGGTTCTGTTATTGCAAACAAACGTCTGTCGACTGGCAAGCGCGCTACAATTCTTGACATCGGCGTAAATATTTTATTTACTTCTTTCTGGTACGATCATAAAATTTCTCCGGCACAACCTTTCACACACTATTCCGAAGAAACGGTTCTGTATGGCCCGCTTTGTATGAACATTGATGTGGTGCGCGAGAATGTAAGTTTGCCTCTTTTAAATAAAGGCGAACACGTAGTCGTTCATCATGTGGGTGCTTACAACATGACGCAGTGGATGCAGTTTATTACACTCCGACCCAAAATAGTTTTAATTGATACCAACGAAAAGGTGCATGTAATCCGGGAGAACGAAACCAATCAAAACATTACTGATCTGGAAAGAGTGCCGGAGCATTTAAAAAAGTTCGATCTTTAACAATTATTCATGACCGTCTGGAAACAAAATAGTATTGTGCTAGGGAAGGGATTCCTCAACAGTTACTCGCAGATTTTTTTCTCGGGTAATGGTTGGTTTGCCTTGCTACTGATTATCGTTTCCTTTTTTATTCCTTGGGCCGGTATCAGCGGGGCCTTTGCTGTAGCCGTTTCTAACGGATGTGCGTACCTGATCGGTTTGAACAAACAAAATATCCGCAATGGTTATTATGGCTTCAATAGCTTGCTGGTAGCACTGGGGCTTGGGCTATATTACAATCCCAATCTTGAATTTTTTCTGATTCTCTTTTTCGCTTCTCTTCTTACATTGCTGCTTACCGTTATGTTTGAGGGAATCACAGGAAAGTATGGTCTGCCCTATTTAAGCCTGCCCTTTGTATTCGGTATCTCATTTCTGATGCTCGCTTCACGTGAGTTCACCGCACTTGAAATCAGTGAACGCGGAATTTATACGCTCAACGAAGTATACAGCTGGGGCGGTTTGTCGCTACTTGATTTATACGAAAAACTAAACAACCTGAATCTGCATGAATCGCTGGTGTTGTATTTCAAATCGCTGGGCGCAATTTTGTTTCAATATAATATCATTGCGGGAATTTTAATTGCCATCGGATTGCTTTGTGTATCGCGCATTAGCTTCCTGCTGTCGCTGGTCGGATTTTTTTCTGCTTATTTTTATTACCAAATTATCGGAGCCAACGCAACCGAGTTAAGTTACCATTACATTGGGTTTAATTATATCTTAACAGCAATCGCTTTGGGTGGTTATTTTATCGTTCCCTCAAAATCCTCTTTTCTCTGGGTTCTGCTGCTAACGCCACTTATCTCAATACTCATCACAAGCACGCAAGTTGTTTTTTCTGTTTTTCAATTGTCGGTACTTTCATTGCCTTTCAACATGATCGTGCTTATGTTTTTGTATGTTCTGAAATTCCGCGACCGGCACCTCAGCTTTCCCGAGCTGGTTGTAACGCAGCAGGGATCGCCCGAAAAGAATCTTTACTTTCAGGACAATCTTAAAAAACGATTTCGTAAGTCAAAACCCTTTCATCTGTCATTACCTTTTTACGGACAATGGAAAGTATCGCAGGGAAACAGTGGTGAGCAAACCCATAAGGGTGAATGGAAACACGCCTGGGATTTTGTGGTGGTGAATCCACAGGGCAGCACTTTTAAATCTCCGGGGGGAAGTATTACCGATTATTTTTGTTACAACAAACCTGTGCTTTCACCTGCGGATGGCGTTGTTGAGGATATCGTCGACAACATTCCCGACAACGAAATCGGCGATGTGAATCTTACGCAGAACTGGGGAAACACCATTGTAATCAAGCATGCACAATTTCTGTATTCAAAGATCAGTCACTTGAGACCCGGTTCTTTTAAAGTAAAAAAAGGGGATTATGTAAGGAAAGGTGATGTAGTTGCACATTGCGGAAGTTCGGGCCGTTCGCCGGAACCTCACGTTCATCTTCAGTTTCAGGCAGAGCCTTATATAGATTCCAAAACGATTGATTATCCGATCAGCAGTTTTATTACCAATGTTGCGGAAGGTTATCAGTTGAATTCATTCGATACGCCGCGACAGGATGAGAAAGTGTCAAACATTGAGAAAAACGTAACGCTCGGCAAAGCATTTCATTTTACGCCCGGGCAGAAACTCCGCTTTACGGAAGAAGGAATTACTAACATACTTGAATGGGAAGTGCACACCGATATTTACAACAACAGTTATCTGTGGTGTGCGAAAACTCGCTCTGCTGCGTACTTCTCGAATTATGGCGATACACATTTCTTTACCTCTTTTCACGGAAATAAAAAATCGATGCTGTATTATTTCTTCCTGGGATCTTACAAGGTGATTCTTGGTTTTTATAAAGACATTGAAATAACCGATTCGTTTCCGCTAATACTTTCCCGCAGGAAACCATTGATTTTACTGCAGGATTTGCTGGCTCCCTTTTTCATATTTATGAAATCGGATTTTAAAATGAAGTATGATTCACGCGAGGAGTACCTTGGTGAAAGCACGATACAGACAACTTCTTCATATGAATTAAAAGCAGCCGGTATACAACTGCAAAAACATACTTTTGAAATGTGTGTCGCGCACAACCGCATAGAACGCTTTACTGTAAAGGCAAAGGGATTTACCCGAACGATACACGAGATTGAAGATAACGCATGAGAAATAATATATTCCATATTTTAATTATTTCTGCAATCACTTTGCTCGGTGGTTTCTCTGCCCATGCACAAAAGAAAGAGGCTTTGTCGTTCGATCAGGTGAATCTTCAGACCTATGTTTATTATGAAAACGGCCAGTGGGATAGCTTGATATTGCTTGGTGAACGGGCTATTGCCGACAGTATCGATTATTTTTATCTGCGTACACGTCTTGGAATTTCATATTACAACAAAGGAAAATACCGCAAAGCAATCCCGCATTTTGAAAAGGCATTAACCTATAATTCTTCTGACGAAACAACTTTGAATTACCTTTATTACAGCTATCTGTATGGCGGTCGCGTTGCGGATGCCAATCTTCTGTTACGTAAATTCTCATCCTCTCAGCTGAAAACATTAGGAAGAAAAAAGTTTGAACTGATAACGGGCGGCCTTTATGAAGGCGGATTTGCAAGCAACAACAACCTTTATAATAATGCAGCTCTCGATATCGACGGAATGGAAAACATTTGCGGGATGCAGGATCTGAATGACAATTATTCTTTCAGCACTTTGTTTCTGCGACATAAAATATCGAACCGCATCACAATCAATCAGGGTTTTACCATTCTGAATGTAAATAAAACAAAACGGCTTATTGCTTCCTATCTTCCCGTCCCTATTGTATACAATACTAAATACAATGTGATTCAAAAGGAATACTATATTAACGCAGGTATTTCGTTGGGTCGCGGGTGGCAAGCCATACCGGCGTTTCACCTTCTCAACACACAATACAATATCTGGAATGCAAAATTTGATGTTAATTCAGGAACCGTTTCTATTAAACCGGGAGATACTTCTTTTAACAATTACGCATCCTCGCTTTCTTTTACAAAAGAAGTACGCAACCATGCCTTTGAACTGACTGTCACAAAATCAAATCTTAACGGTAGGCAACAATCGCAGTTTGGTGGGGCGTTTACGCTATATCCTTTCAGCAATCTGAATTTTTATTCGCGTACCCAACTGATGATTCAGACGATCAATGTTACGACTGGTGCTCCCTCCTCTCCCATTTTTAAAACTGCGGCGGGTCCCCTAGGGCCAGGCGGGCCGGGTAGCCAGCAACAATTTACAAAAACGCGTTTTCGAAATGCAATTATTGAAGAGATGATTGGCGTTAAAATCACAAAATTTCTGTGGGCAGAGGCTTTTGTAACCTATGGCGACATGATTGATTATGTAGAAAAAAACGCCTATGTGGTGTATAACCTGAATGATAAAATTACAAAACGCGTTGGAGGTTCATTGATCTTTATTATCAGCCCTGCACTCGATTTCTCAATACGTACAAGCTATTCATGGTGCGATTCGTTTTATATTAAATATGTACCCAATACGGAAGCAGGAAATTTCAAACCTGTACCCACAATTACAAACTATACTCAATTTCAAATTACAGGAGGTTTACAATGGAAACTTTAAAAAAAGCAACACTGATACTCTCATTCCTTTTTGCGGCTTACAGCGGCTCGAAAGCGCAGGATTATGCCAAAATACAGGATGCGTTTCATCGCAGTTATTCGGCCGACTCTGCAAAAAATTATAAATCTTCACTTGAAATAATGAAGACGGTATATGATGCAGGATCGTATGAAATGAATGTACGCATGGGCTGGATTTCTTATCTGGCAGGGCAATTCACTGAATCGGTGAATTATTACAGTAAAGCCATTGTGCTGATGCCGTATGCCATTGAAGCTCGTTTTGGTGTGATTTATCCCGTATCATCATTGGGAAATTGGAATGCCGTTAAAACTCAATATTTAGAAATACTGAAGATCGATCCGCAGAATACGGTTGCCAATTACAAGCTGGGCTACATTTATTACACCGCCGAAAATTACACTGATGCCTACAAATGTTTTGAAAAAGTAGTCAATCTGTATCCCTTTGATTATGATGGTGTGCTGATGTTTGCGTGGACAAACTGGCGCATGGGAAATATGCGGGAGGCGAAAGTGCTATTCAACAAGGCGCTGATGATGCGTCCGAATGATGCTTCTGCGAAGGAAGGGCTGGGGTTGATTAAATAAAACAGAATCTTTAAAATGGATGATGGAAAAGCTGAGATAGAAAATTGAAAAGCGAACCCTTTTATTATTCTTGTAACATCTTATTTCCTGTTAAGCTGATATAGCAGAGTCTTCTGTGAAAAAAGAAGCGCGGGATTTTTGCCCGACAAGTGGAGAATACGGTACAACAACCGGACAACAGGGTACAACAATGCGAGCGCAGCGTACGACAACGCGAAAGCACGGTATGACAATGCGGGCGCAGAGCGCAACAATCTGAAAACACGATACAACAATGCAAAAACACGGTACGACAATGCGAGCGCAGAGTACAACAACAAGAAAACACGATACGACAAGGTGATAGCACGGTACGACAACGCGGGCGCAGAGTACAACAATTTGAAAACATGATACAACAAACTTAAAACACGGTACGAATATGCTAGCGCAGTGTATAATAATTAGTCTTTCCAGTCTGCGGGTCCAAGAAACTCACATGGCTTTTTATATTTTTTTATCTCCTTAACTGTCCCGTTTTTGTTGTAGTAAATCCAAGTATTAATTTTATTTCCATTTTTTGTTTGCCCTTTTTGTTTCATTTGACCATTTGAATAGTAGTCTTCAGTTTCCCAGAGTCTATACTTTCCATCATTTATTTCTAACTCCATGGAATGTCTTTTTAAATTACCATTCACAAAATAAAAGTAAAACTCATGGTGGACTCCTTTTGTCCAAATGAAAATGTCAATAACTTTACCATTATTGTAATACCCTATCCATTTTCCTTCAGCTACTCCGGCAATGTATTGTCCAGTTAGTCTCAACGTGTCATTAAACCAATAGCTTTTGAACGAAGTAAGCTTATTATTTTCATAGTTAAGTTCAAATGCAACTTTATTAGTGTCCTGTCTGAAATACTGATAGTATTTGCCGTTTTTTAAATTCTGATAGATATACTCATTTTGTAAAAGACAGCCCGTGTGATTTGATATATCTGCTGTATCAATGAATTTATTTAGTGTAGATTTTCCAATTTTAGAACTATCTTTTAGCTTTGAGCCGTTGATAAAAATATAACCTGTCTGGCTTTGGACTTCTAAAGCAGTGCAAACAAAAAAAACAATAATTACAATTAAAGTCTTCATAATCTTTTAAATAGTGCCTAATTTGTTCCTTGCTTCACCTTTGTGGTGCCATGATTCCCATTTGGATAGCAACAATTTTTATGTGTGCTTTTCAATTAATGTCCCAACTACCAAAAAGGTTCTGGTAAATTTAGGAAATATTATTGCTTCGGCCAAAATTAAAAAATTAACAAATGGGGTGTAATAATAAACAGGGGGGTGAAGATTAAACTATAAAATTTGAGTTCGGATTTTTTAAGTACTTTTCGTTACTTACTCATCCCTAAATCCCTTTTCTAAGCATAGAGAAGGGACTTGTAAAGGTTATTACAAATATGTCGTGCCTAAAGGCACTTGACATTTCGTCATTAATTTTAAACAAAAATGTTTGAGATTCAATATGCTGTTGCTTTGAACTCGGGTTATCATTTTTATTTTTCTTCTTCATCCCTCCGCAAATACTTATAGGCTGTGCCATTGAAGGTATAAACCAATTCTTTCTGCGTTAGATTGACTACAGTAAAATCTCGTTTTTCTCCACTGGCTTTCACGGTAAGCGAAATTGTTTTTCCGTCTTCAGTAATTTTCCATGTGCCGGATTCGGGCGTAGTGCTTGAAAACAAATAGTTTCCATCTTTTTCAAACGTATACTGCGTGTTCTTTGCCATATCCTGATAAAACTTTTCGGTCAGCTTATCATCTTCCGAGCCTGTGGTAGCCACCAGATTTAATGAGAAGAAGCGCCACTTGCCCACCATGAGATCTGCTTTGGTAGGCTGCTTGTTTCCGCATGAAAAGAGAAACATTACAAGGAGAAGAGAGGATGTAAAAAGATTTTTGGCTTTCATATCAACTTGTTTTTACAAATATATTCAATTTTAAGAAAACAAAAAACCCCGCTATTGCGGGGCTTTTATATATATTGTTTGATGAAGGATCAATAGAACTTGCCGCGGTTATCAATAATGTCGGCTTTCTTCATCAGTGCATTGAACACTTCGCTTCCGGCGCGTGACATCAGATAATCGTTCAGCTGTTTTTTCATCATGGTATAATCTGTTGTTGGAACAGGGTTTACTTTTTTATCGATGATAGCAACAGCAACACCAGCTTTTCCTTTAATAGGTTTTGTGAGTCCGGGGTTTTTCACACCAAACAGATAACCGATAATTTCGGGTTCGGGTCCCAGCTTGGGAATGCCGTATGCAGAAAAAGTAATTCCTTCTACGGTATCAACGGGTGCATTCAGCTTTAATCCGAGTGCATTGATATCAGATATTGCACCGAGTTTATTAATTCTATCAATAAACATTTGTGCTTTTTTATCCCGTTTGGCACCGGTTTCAACTTCAGGTTTCACCTGCTCGAGCGGAGCAAAGCCTTTTTCGCGTACTTCTTTCAGTTTACCAACCACGAACTTCAGACCCACGTCAAACACTTTAGAAACGTCGTTCTTTTTGGTTTCTTCGTTATACATCCAATGTACAAGATCGCGTGGCGATTCCATTCCCGGCAGCTGCCAGTCGATTTCGCGAACAAAATCGGCAGTTTTCTTAATCAAACCCTGTTTCATGAGGGCCATGTCGAATTTTGCAGCATCGGTTGCAATAGCAGCAAAGTCGTTGGCCTTTTTATACATCATCTGTATAGTAGGTTCGCTGGCTTCTACGGTACGGTCAACGATTCCAACCTCCACCTTTTCAATCGGTTTTGTCAGATCCAGAATAAGAATAATATGGTATCCAAATTCGGTTTCAACCAGTTTCATTTCGCCTTTAGCACCTTTGATGCAGGCTTCGTTAAATGCCTTGATCATCATTCCGTCGACAAACCAGCCGAGGTTTCCGCCATTGTCCTTGTTCGAAGGGTCGGCTGAAAATTTCTTTGCAAATGCATTAAAAGCAATTGTATCGCCGGGAACTGTTTTCAAAACACCCATGATACTGTCGGCTTTTGTTTTTGCCTGTTCCTTGGTCAGCTTAACAGTTGGTTCTGCGCGAAGTGCACCTTCCCATGCAATCAGGATGTGTTTTGCTTTGCAGGAATCGGGACGCATCTGGCGGTCCATCAGCTTGGCAATTTTATAGGCTCCATTGTCCATATAAGGACCTTGAATCGTTTTGAGTTCTGCTTTGAAAATAGAGGTGTCGAAACAAATAGGGAGATCACCTTTTTTCTTAAAGCGTGGATCGTACTGTGAATCTGCATTAACGTTAACTAAGTTTTCCATGTCGGAAATACTGTCCGTTTTTGCCATTTCGGGAATAATACTTTTGATCCAGTCTTCTACTTTTTTAATGTCTTCAGCAGAAGGTACAACATCGAAAGATACATACTCCAGGTCGCGGGATGCTTCCTGATCATATTCCCACTTGTGCTGTTCGTAGTATTTCTGAAGTTCTTCCTGCGTAACCTTAAGCGAGCTGTCAGAAACGGTATTGTATTTTATGGTAACATAACGGAAGTCGATCATGGTGTTCCGCAGTTCGTAGTTGATCTTTGCCTGGCTCTTTGTAACATATAGTCCTTTGGAAACAAGCGTTGTGTATTTGTTGTTGATCTGTTCTTCTTTGATTGCTTTTTCAAGATCATACCACATCTCGCGATTTTCTGGCGGTTGCTGATCGAGTGTTTTTAAGAAATTCTTAACATCATTCGGGTTAAACATACCGGTTTTGGGGTCAGCAAAATTCTGAAGAATATACTGGTGGGGTTCTTTACCGGTCATCAGATCGAGCAATTCAGCCGAAGTAACAACAAGGCCCAGTTCATCCAGTTCTTTTTTCATAATGATTTCACGAACTATCTGCGACCAAACCTGTTCGCGAATCTGATTCGTTGTATTCTGATCGATTTTTTCCTGCTTGGATTGTTTTTTATAACGATCCAATTCAACCTGAACCCTGGCATCAAAATCGCGCGGGGAAATTGATTCTCCTGCAACAATGCCAATATCTTCAACAGATTGTTTGGGGCTTTTCCGCACAAAATCACCCATAATAAAAGCGACCATAGCGATACCGATAAATGCCAGCAAGAGCCATGAGTAACTACGAATTTTTCCAATTAACGCCATAACGTGTTTTTTTTAGAGCCTGCAAACTTACGGCATTTTTTTAAAAATACCCAAAGAAAGTTTGCTGTTTAATAGCCTTAATCTCAGTTTTCGGGATTGTTCAGTTTTAATCTGACCAGATGTATTTGGGTGTGGGAAGCCTTAATAATTTTAAAAAGAAAGTGTCCGATAACAATTTCCTCACCCAGCGATGGAATGCTTCCGTGATGATGGAAGATAAGTCCGGTAAGGGTTTCGTATTCTTCTCCTTCGGGAAGGGAAAGGTTGTAATTGCTATTTATATAATCTACTTCCAGGCGGGCTGAAAAAATAAATTCGTTTTTTGAAAGTGCCTTTTCGGTTAGTTTTTCGGCATCATGTTCGTCCACAATTTCACCAAATATTTCTTCCATCACATCTTCCAGCGTAACGATACCTGCTGTGCCGCCAAATTCATCCACCACCAGCGCTATACCCTTGCGTTCGCTGATAAATAAGTCCAGTAATTTATCGGCTGTTGTTGTTTCGGGTACAATGGGAACACTTTTCTGAATTTTAAAGGGCGGTTCTGGATTATTAAACATATCGAAAACATGAACATAGCCTGTGATGTTATCAATATTTTCGTGATACACAAGAATACGCGAGAAGCCTGTTTCAATAAATTTTTTACTTACCGATTCTATGGGTTCATCATCTTCAACTGCAATTATTTCGTTTCGCGGAATCATACATTCCCTTGTACGAATATTACGAAAATCGATGGCATTCTGAAATATCTGCATTTCCTGTTCAAATGCTTTTTCCTGAACACCCTGGTTTTTAATTTCATTAAAATAATTTTCAAGATCAATTCTGCTGAATACCGGCGCCGATTTGCGAATCTTTACCTTAAATGTTTTTGTCAGAAGAAGCTCGGAAGCCCATGTCATTACTGAAGAAATCGGGTAAAGCAAATAATAGAAAAACGTTGCGGGAAAGGCGAATATACGTATCGACAAAATTGGTTTCAGACCAAAAATTACTTTGGGAATAAACTCTGCAAAAATCAATAAAATCAGTGTTGATAGAAGTGTCTGAGCAATTATTATATAAGTTGCGGAAAGAATAAAAGCCGGTGAAATATTTTGAATCCAGGGCTCCAGAATAAAAGCAATAGCCATTCCATACACAACAAGCGAAATGTTGTTTCCCACAAGTATTGCGCCTATGAAGCCGGATGGTTTGCGAGCAAAGCGGGAAAATAATTTTGCATAGATCAACCCCTGCTTGCGATCCATCTCAATTTTTAATTTGTTGGATGTGATAAAAGCAATCTCAATCCCTGAGAAAAAGGCGCAAATAAGAACTGTAAGAATTACAATCGTCAGATTATTCATCCTGCAGAATTATTGTACCCGTTGGTTTGTTGATGATCCAGTGATCGAAAAACTGATCGGACTCAAATCCTTCCCCAAATAAAATTTCTTTTGCCGTTGTTATTTTCACTCTGGCACGTGTATAAATACGTTCCGATTTTTCATCCCAGGTTAGTTGTTCCGTATTTATTTTTTCACCTTTACGGTTGATAATCTCTACATTTTTACGGGCTTCCATTGTTTTCTCTTTCTCCCGCCTGATTGCATAGCCTGCTTTTAAATTCGATTCTTCCTTCTGCAATGAATCATAAAAAAGAACATGAACTCCATCCGGAAATTCCAAATACGGATTTTTCGTTGCAAAGCGGTTCAGTGTGGGTGCATCCAGCTTTACCAATACTTTCGCACGTTCGCTGTAAATAATTTCAACTTCTTTTAAAGATTCTGACGGCAGATTATTTTTCCCTGTAATTGCATTTACAGTCTGCAAGTCGTTCTCACAAGACGAAAAACACAGAAGGGTTGCTGTCCAGATGAAAAAAAAGAATCTGTAAATTGTTTGCTTTACTATGGTTTTACTGCTATTGCTCACGCTGTTATTCGAAACGTTTTTTGTAGAACCACTTATCAAATAAAGAGAAAGCCAGACTGACACGGCCAAAGCGCTCGTGAATAAGATTTTGATCGGTCGTGCCGCGTTCACCAAATTCAAATCCGATGTTGATCATTGTCTTTGTTTTCCGCAAAGGCAGGCCGAATCCGAAGGTGATGGCTTTTTCCGACAACTGAGTATTGCGCAATTTTAAATAGGTATCTGCATATCGAAATCCAATGCGATACTGAATTTTCTGAAAATAATTCGGCGTGTTTCCGTGATAGGGTGAAAACTGTATTCCGGCAGAAATTTGTTTGCTGTTGGCAAGCGAATCGGATTGTCCGAAGTATGTGTATTTCGACCAGTCCTGAAATGTAAAATCAACACCGGCAAGAAAAACATTCGTAACTCCAAATGTGATTCCACCACCAATGGATGAAGGTAAATTTAGTGTTCCTTGAACATTAGATGCATTCACAACGGTATCCAGAATACTTGTATTGCTGCCGGATGTAATATAGGTGTATACCAAAGTATCATTGTGACTTTTCATTTTTGCAGGATTGCTGTATACCAGCCCGGCATTGAAAAAACCTTCTTTTCCGACTTTCGCATGATACTGCAAACCCAAATCAAATTTGATATCACTGATTACAGCGTCGGTTTCTGAGTATATACTGTGGTAGTTTGTATTCGAAAAAAATAAGGTTCGGTTCAAACCCAGTGTGCCAAATAACAGCGATGCATTTACTCCGACAGACAGGTTTTTAACAGGGCGAAATGCATTTCCAAAATATACCTGGTTTAAGCCTCCTGTTCCTTCGTAAATATTAGTAAAAGGGCCTGTTTGGTCAACAGAGTCAATTGTTTTCAGACGATAGCCAACGCTGCTGTATGGGACAAGACCCAGAGAGCAACCCCATGCGGTGATACCAGCCTCGTTCTTTTCGTATTTTCTTTTTAAAATTGGAAAGCCCAGTAACAGATATCCAAATGTTGCATTTTTATTTGTTTGTGAAAGGCTTGTCGTGCTTATTTCGCTGATGGATCCAACCAGTCCGGTTTCCAGCACAAATGAATTGGTATCGAAAGCAGTATATGAGGCAGGATTACAAAAATTGACCATTCCGGGTCCGCGCTGGGAAATACTAAGCCCACCCAGTGCCATATGGCGAGTATATTTACCAAGAACAATGTCCCCAACGCCGTAGCGTGTATAGGGTGAATTTATTCCGCTCTGCGAAAGAGCTTGAAGCGAGAACATCAAGGCGAAAAAAAGAAAAAAACTTTTACGTATGTACATTGTGTTTCAGAATTTCATTCATACCAATAAACGATAACATTGGCGCTGCAAAGATGGGCATTTTTATCCTCTTTTCAAAATAAGGCGCATCGCCACCGGTAATTATTGTTTTTAAAGAAGGGTGTTTCTCTGTGTATTGCAATATTATTCCATTGCATTCTTCAGCAATTCCATTCACAGTCCCCGACAGTATTGATTCGGCAGTTGTTGAGCCTGTAAGCTGTATTTCTTCAGTTGGTTTTACCAAAGGCAGACGTGCTGTGAATTCATGCATGGCACGAAAACGCATTTGCATTCCCGGTGAGATAGATCCTCCATGGTATCTTTTTTTATGATCCAGAAAGTCGTACGTAATACAAGTACCAACATCAATCACTAATACATCCTTTTCGGGATAAAGAGCTGCTGCGCCACACACATTGGAAATTCTGTCGTCACCCAGTGTTTCTGGTGTTTTATACAAATTTTTTATGGGAAGTTTTGTTTCCGCATTCAGTTTAATCAGTTTGCATTTTTCTTGAATGAAATCTTCAAGCAGGGTATCTTCTTCGCCCGAAACAGAAATCAGGCAATGGCTTATTTTATGATTGACAAACCAATCTTTCAATTCATTCAAAAAAAGAATTTCGGAGCGATGAACCTGAAGAGGTTCAATGCTTTTGCCGAACAATGCAGCTTTCCGGTTTGTATTTCCGATATCGATAACCAGGTTCATTTGTTAATGTAGGTTTTTGATAACGTGGGTTTTCTTAAAAAAGTTTTGAAATTAAAAAAAATATCTATCTTTGCAATCCTAAAATTGGCGGTGTCGTAGCTCAGTCGGTAGAGCAATGGACTGAAAATCCATGTGTCGCTGGTTCGATCCCGGCCGACACCACTGCCAAAAAAAACCCTTCATCTGAAGGGTTTTTTGTTTTTTATCTGTTTGTGTTATCAAGGAATGATTTTCATTTCATTCAACAAATGATGGGCATTTCCATATTTGTCGATAATGAATAAAGCATACCGGATATCAACATTCATCGTGCGCTGATAGTTGGGTTCAAAAGCAATTGCGTTACCAGCCGCTTCCTGATTAATATCAAAGACGACTCCTATCAACTGACCATCACCGTTTAGAATGGGTGATCCGGAATAACCACCAGTAACATCATTGTTGGTAAGGAAGCAGGTGCGGAGTGTGTCATTCACTGCATACTTATAATTGACAGCTTTTGTAATGGTAGAGTCGTTAACGGTGTACTGCAGCATTTTGGTTGTAAAATCGCGCTTATTATAAATTTCACGTAGCTTATCAGTAACTGTAAAGTCAGGATTACCTGGCTTTCCACGACTTATCAATTCATCAAGGGTTGTGTAGTATTTATATTTTTTCCCATCGGCTGTTGTATAATCACAAACTTTACCATAAGTCAGACGCATGGTAGAGTTTGCATCGGGATATATTTTTTTGTCTTTGTACATTTCCCTATAAGCCGCTACAAACAAGCGGTTATTCTTGGCAAGCTCAAGGTTCGCGGGCTCCATAAGTTCGAGCACTTTGTAATACGCTTCATACATCGATTTCATACTCTTGAAAGCAACATCCTTTTCAATTTCCTTATAACTGGGGTTTGAAAGGAAGAAGTCCATTTTATCCTTGTTTACAAACATAGATGTACTAAACACTTCATCCGCAAACTTACTCATATCTCCTTTGTATTTCTTGTCGAGATCCAGAAATATCGCTGGGTGCTGATCTTTGGGAACTTCGTTATAATACATTTGCAACAGGGCAGCAAATATCTTTTTATCTGTAGAGGCATTGTAATTTTTAAAATATTTACTACTGCTTGACCGAAGAGAGGTAATCAGCCGGTCAATTTTTTCTTTATCCGAATTATCTACTTTCAACTGATTATACAATTCTTCATAGGTGTTTGCAAAAGTGAATATTTCCGGGCCTCGCAAGATTGCTTCTTTGAAATAATAAACCGTCAGATTGTATTTTTCAATTTCCTTATTTGCCTTTTCAAGACCTTCTAATACTCCGCCATACTTTGCTTTGCGCTTTTCATCAACATTCATCCATTTAATAAAATCGTCTTCAACCTGTTTCTTTTTGCTTAACACATCCAGTCTCTTCAGGATGTCGTTCTGATACATGTAATAAAGCCAATAGTTAGAACTGACAAGATATTTGGATGCATATTGAACTTTAACTTTTTCATCCACATCCATATCTTCCTTCATCAGAGAAAGTTTTTTATCGCGGATTTTAATGATGGTTGGATTCACCTGATCTAGTGTCAGCTTTACTCCGTATGAAGTCATAAAACGTGTGGTTGAACCAGGATAGCCCATGATAACAGCAAAATCGTTTGTTTTATATCCTTTCAGTGAAACAGGAAAATAATATTTTGATTTCAGGGGAATGTTATTTCTGCGGTTGTATTCAGCCGGTCTTCCATCTCCGGAGGTATAAATACGAAGCATTGCGAAATCGCAGGTTTGGCGGGGCCATTTCCAGTTGTCTGCATCGGCACCGTATTGACCTATCGATTGAGGAGGAACACCAACCAGACGAACGTCTTTATACGTTTCGTAGATGAACAGATAGTACTCGTTTCCTTCAAAAAATGGTTTTACATATGCCTGATAGTGGGTGCCCATCGTAGAGTCTGTTGTAATTTTGTTGGAAATCTGACCTACCTTGGCAATACGCTCGTCTTCAGTCATATTGTCATTTAACTGACCCAATACCTGATCGGTAATGTTGTGAACACGGAGAAGAAAAGTAGCCGAAAGATTTTCGTTGTTAAGTTCTTCATTCCTGCTTCCAGCCCAGAATCCGTTGGTGATATAATCCTTGTCGGCTGTTTTATCAACCTTTGTGTGTTTCTGAACAGCAGAAAATGCACAATGATAATTCGTCATCATCAAGCCATCCTTTGATACGAGGAAACCTGTACACATTCCGTTATTCAAAAGAATAATAGCGTCCTTGATGCTATTGTTGTTAATGCTGTAAATTTCATCGGCTGTAAGATGCAGCCCCATTTTTTTCATATCTGCATAGTTGAGACGGTCAACCAGCATGGGTAGCCACATGCCCTCATCTGGGGGGTCTTCAGCTTTGACTTTGGTTGAGAAACCCAAAATAAGGGCCATCGTCATCATAATCATTATCCTTCTGTACATAGCAGGGAATTTTAGTTTAATTGTGACAAAAATAATTGTTTTTTTCTTTAAAAAATATTAAAACCCAATTTTTTCTAAGAATAGGATTAGTTTGTCTCAATAATCTGAAACAATTCGTCGAGTTTGGGTGTGAGGATAATCTCTGTTCTTCTGTTGCGGGCGCGGCCTTCCTTGATGCTGTTGTCATCTATGGGATAGAATTCTCCACGACCAGCAGCTGTCATTCTTTTTGGGCTCACTCCTTTGGAAGCAAGTATTTTTACAATTGAAGTGGCGCGTATTACGCTTAGATCCCAATTGTCTTTTACTCCTCCTGTTCCTTTATAAGGAATGTTATCGGTATGACCTTCAATGAGAACACTGATGTCCGGGTTAGAAACTAAAACCTGCGCAAGACTTTTCAGGGCTTCAATACCTTTGGTTCCCACTACAGTGCTGGCTGAAGCAAACAGCAGTTTTTCATCCATGGATACATAAACTTTTCCGTTTTTAATATTTACGGTAAGACCATTGTTTTCGAAGCCCAGTAGTGCCTCAGACACTTTTTGTTTCAATACTTTCACAACCGAATCCTTTCGGGCAAGAATGCGTTCCAGTTCTACCAGTCTTTTCTGTGTGTTAATCAACTCCTGCTTTGCTTTCTCGAGCTCATCCTTTTGTTTTCCAAGGTCAACTTCCAGTTTCTTTAATGCATCTTCTTTCCTTAACAGTTCTTCCTGTGATTGTGTCAGTTTGTTTGTAAGTTTTTCTGTTTCTGCAATATTTCCAGAAACAAGCATATTATTTTTTTGCAACAATTGATCATACGTTCTGTAAAGTTGATCATAATTCACTGACATTTTGCGCAGGGATGTGCCCATGATCATGGTATCATTTTGCAACCCGTTGATTTTTTTCTGCAGCAGTTCAGATTTTGATTTAAGCTCATCTGATTGCGAAACACTATTTTGCATTTCGTTTTTCATCAGTTTGTTTTCCTGATCAACCTGATCTTTTAACTTCTGTAATTCCTGGTACTTTCTATATGGAACACAGGATACAATGAGTGAAAAAATAATAATAACCAGAGTAAGTGGAAGAATCGTTTTTTTCATGATTGAGGTTTTGTTTGAGCGCTTTGGGGAATTTTTCCTGTTCAAAAGTAGGAAAAAAAACAGCCCTGAATTTGAAGAATCCGGGCGGTTATTAACACACTGGTGTTGATGGCGAATCAGTAAATAAATTTTTGTTTTACCGTCAGATTTTTCCCAATCACTTCTCCAAAATAAAGCCCTTTACTCATAGCTGGTAACTTCAGGTGAAACGAGCGAAGCCCTGATTCAGAATAAATACTTTCTGTAAACATTTTCTTTCCTGAAAGGTCGTATATATTTATAGATATTTTATCTTCCGTTAAAAGATTTAAATATAATTCGAGTTCTGAAGTAACTGAATTTGCTATAAATTGAGCTTCTCCTTGGTTTTTTTCAGTAGAAACACTTACAACATTTGAATAGCTGAATTTACCATCAAAATCAGTTTGTTTTAAGCGATAATAATTAATTCCTGAAAGAGGGTTAATATCATGCATGGAATATTCCAACACATTGTTTGAATTTCCAGAACCGCTTATTATACCTATTATTTCAAAAGATTCGCCATCAGATGATCGTTCCACTGTAAAAAAATCATTGTTAATTTCACTAGCAGTCACCCATTTCAGAAAGACATCCTGCCCGTCGCGTGTTGCATTAAAACTTAATAATTCAACAGGCAGAGGACCTATGAGGCTTTTGGCAATAGCAAAATCAGAAAAAACAGTAAGTTGTCTGCGGACACCCGTAACCCATCCGGCTCCCATAGCCTGATCGGCATTGTTGTGTGTTCCCTGAGACACCCAGCTGGATGCTGAATTCGGACGTTTGATAACTGCATGAACGTTCGCAGTTGCACCCGGATTTGTATGTCCACGTGAAGTGAGTAGAACATCATAGTTATACGTACCGGCATCGGGCGTGAGTGTCCAGTAGCCATAATCCAAAAGTTCTTCAAGAAGCGAGGAACCAATCATTAACGAAAGTGCAGAAATATTTAGCGGCGTTGAGTGAGGATTTGTAAAGGATGCATCAATATAACCCAAACCCGAGGATGAATTGAAAATTATTTGGGCCAGTTCATAGTTAGTTGCCGTTCCAACAGGAAAATCATACGTTCCTGTCGCAAGAACGTTTCTCCTTAAATTGCCATTGATGTAACTATTCAAGCCATGTCCTGTGACAGATGCCAAAGCTGAGTTTGATACTGTAACCCTGTTGGCTCCTGTAATAACAATTCCTTTGGTTAGTGTTAAAACATTATTGATGCTGATTATATTTCCAATTGTGAATGTATTTGCGGTTGTTGTTTTGTTGATTGTCAGATTATAAAAAGTAAGCGGTGCAGATGCAGATAGTGTGCTGTTGTCGTCATAAATATTTACGATTCCATTTGTTGTGACAAGGGAACCACCCAGAAAAGCGATGTTGTCATATACATCCAACTTACTGTTCGCATGGTTCATAGTCAATGTATGCCCAGTATTTACTGTTATATCGTTGCATTCTGCGCCTGTATAAACAATGGGTACAGTGGGCGGATTTCCGATTGTTGGGTCAAACGGTGTTGCAGAGCCTGGAACAGTAACATTGGTATTTCGATCCGGCACTTCCATATTCTGCCAGTTTCCACAATTAAACCAATCAATATTGCGTGCACCGGTCCATATTCCGGGAATAAAACCTCCGGCACTAATTGGAATAGAATAACCACCTGCGTAATTCGGCAGGCCGGCATTATAGTTATTGCATTTTGCAGTAACATCAACACCGGCATAAGCTGTCCAGTTTGCAGTAGTATTTATTCTGTCAATCCAATCGCGTTTGCTTGTTGCTGTAACCGGACCCGTGTATTTAATAAAATCTGTGGCAACCCCGGGCATCATGCTGAAGCATTCCATTCCATCTATTAAACCACTATGCTGAGAAGTTCCGCCAAAATTGGTCCAACTGCTATTAGTGTTGAACGCAAAAAGGTATGTGCCTGGTGTATAAACAGCATCGGCACTTCCACCTCCATCAACCCATGATCCGCCTTGCATGAAATACAACTGGTCTCCACCGGAATTCAATACAACACCAGTTGTCATTCCTGCAATTTTTATAAAAGTCCAATTTGCATCAGGGCTGATATAATCAAGGTGATTAGGTCCTAAATTTTTGAAGCGGAAAGTAATCACTGTTCCAGCGGTAATAGTCCCCCCTGTTCTGGTAATTAAGTAACAGCCTTCGGTGTCGCCCCATTTGTTTGCATTCGTGTATTGATATCCATTATCAGTAACATAAAATGACGTTCCGGATGTAATATCTTTAAAACAAACAAAACTGATTTCATCATCTCCCGGAGAATATCCTCCGACACATGTAAGATTTGAATTTACACCCAAAACAGCAATATCGCCAGGAGCAAATACAGTAGTTGCACCCGTAACATCTCCGCTGCATACAACGTTCACAGAAGTTGCACCCCCTCCGCTGTTGACAACATTTTCAAGGTTGTATGAGCCTATTGCAAGACCGGATTTTAAACGGACATAAACGGTTGTGGCTGCTAAAGCATTTCCGGCATAAGCAAAATTTAATACCGTAGTAAATGTTGTATTGTCAGAAGAAATTTCATAATCGGTAGGTGCAGTAACTGTAATGTTTCCTGCGGCTGGCGTAAGGCTTGTTCCGGAAAGTGAATAAGATTGAGAAGTTGACGGACCTGTTCCAAATGAATACAAGAATCCCGACAATGTAGTTGGTGTTGCCGATAACGATGCGCCAGCGGGGGTAACCGTTCCGTTTACAACTATATCGTTTCCAGTCCCATCACCAGGTCCCCACGTTCCTGTTCCGGCTTCAGCAGAATAAGCATAAATTCTGTAGGTAACAGAAACAGACTGATCTGTTTGTGCAAACGTATATGTGTATGTTTGAGTAGTTGTAACATCGGCAATTGTATGTATTCCGCCTAAATTACTTGAATATCCATCCAAATTGCTTCGAAGCACAAATGAAACTGGGCCGGTTCCAGATCTCTGATGCTGAATTAGAATTGAACTTACAGAAAACTGATATCCGGAATTTGGTGTAATTGTAAATTGAACATAGTCGTTAGCGTCAATACTGGCTGTGGTTGCCCAATTCAAAGAATTGAATCTACCACTATTTAACCCTGTAGTAACGCCAGATCCTCTTGAAACTGTAGAAGAAGTTAAATTTGCATCATTATAATTTGATGAAGCAGTTGCCTCATCACCAAGAAGTGCTGAAAATTCGAATGTCAGTATTTGAGCATTACTGTAATTTGAAAGCAATAAAAACAACAACAATACTTTAGAAAAGCGAATTAAAAAAGTAAAATTTTTATTCATTTCCGTGTTTGTTGTTACTTCTATGTTGTAAAGATCGCACTCTTTACCCAAAGGTTGCTTTTATAATGTGTTAATTAATGAACACTTAACTTAAAGTTAACAAAAAAAGGAACCCCAATGGAGTTCCTTCTCTTTGCTAATTTGTAAAAAACTACTCAGATATTATTACGCGAATCCCTTCGCTGTGCGATGTAAATTCTGGCGCATACATGCACTGTATGGATGTAATTCCATTCGAAAAATCACCTTTTAAGCTGGCGCGTAAAGGATATTCAAAAACATAGGTTCCTTTCTGCAACGAACCAAAGAAAAAGTTGGTTGCCACATCGCCGGTGCTTTCATAATATCCCAAACCACCCTGATATTTGTATGATGACATAACATTGATCGGTTCAAAACCAGATGCCCGCATGTCTTTCATGTGAACGTATTCCATGTCGCGATCCACACGAATTTCGATGCGTACTTTCACTTTATCTCCAACTTTCAGTTTGGTTCCTTCTACGATAGGTTCCATAACAGGACCGGTTTTGCTCTGACGTTCAACAAATAATTTTTTGTTGATTTTCAGTGGTGTTTCTGCTGGTGTGATTTTATCAAGCTGTTCGAAATACTGCCAGTAGATAGCTCCCCAGCCAACACCCTCGTCGCTTTTACTCACTTTTACTTTTCCCATTTCAGGAACAATTTCTCCGCCAGACCATGATGTTTTAAAATAACCTGTGCCCGCTTCCACTTTTACATTGTCCATCTTCTTGGGCTCAACTTTAATACTACCAACGGTTACATCAACCAGCGCATCGGATTGTAAGAAATCTGTTCCGCGCAACAATAATGCATAACACGCCTCCACCGTAGCTTTGGTGGTTTCCCAGTTCTGCGTTTGCTTTTGTTTGATGAGCCATATTTTTAATTCATCAACTGTCTTTTGATCATTGGCAATTTCGTCGAAGCATTCGATCATCAGCGCCTGTGTTTCAATAGGAGCTTCGTACCAATACCACCAGGAAGTTTGTTTTTTCCAGTACATTCCCATTTCTTCCGAATAAATTGCGTTGTCTTTAAACGATCGTAAAACATCGTTTGCAAAAACTTTATCACCCATGCGGTTGTGTGCAAGTGCTATCATTCCCTGTAAGTAGCGACCGAAACTAAGCCAGTATTTTTTTGACTGACCCTTGTAATAATTAAAGGCCTCTTTATTTCTGGATGCAATTTCAACCTTATCGAGGAAATAAGAGCGTGCGTACAAATATTGTATCTGCAAAGATCCTGTATGGTTGTCGTTGATGTGTTCCTTGTCCCATTTCAAAATCCATTCGTAGTCTTCACGAATTCGATTGTCAAGATATTTGATTGCATCATCCACCATTTTGCTGATGCGCTTGTCCTCCTTGATGTCAATAACGCCAAGCTTTTGCAAATGACCCATTCCCGTTACCACATGTTGTGTAATGTAACGATCGTCTGGCATACCCGGGAACCAGGGCCAGCCACCGTTTGAACACTGATATTTTTCAAGTTTGCGAATCGCGCGATCCAGCTCATTGGCCATGCGGTTCAAATCAAATAACAAAGCAATATTTTGCTTGCGTTGTGATTCGTTTTTTGCATCCATCACCCAAGGTGTTTCCTGAAGAAACACTGCTTTCAGCTCCTGATTCTTTTCAAGATTGGACAGCAATGCATCGGGTGTTTGGTTTTTCCAACTGTCGAAAACAGCTTTGATTTTCGGACTGGAATTCACAATATGTGAAGCAATGCTGTTTGCATAATAGCGACTAAAAATCTGTTCAGAACATTCATATGGATATTCGAAAAGATAGGGTAATGCTTGTATTGCATACCAGAACGGATGCGATGTGTATTCCAGTGTGAGTTTAAAATTCTTCAATGTAGAAGAAGATTTCGAATCAATCAGTTTCTGGAAAGTAAAATCTTTTGTCTGTTTTCCTCGAATAGGAAGTGGTAATGTTTCCGTTACCAGCATGCGATTGGTAAGAACCGGAATAATCATTTCTTCTCCATCAGAAAATGCGCCGGCACGTGCAACCACACGATACGTAATAGCCGAAATTCCATCAGGAATATTAATTCCCCAACTAATCGGAGCACTTTGTCCCTTCTTGGCTGTAAAGGTTTTTATCGAAAGAGAGTTTCCTGTTTCCACATCAATCGGTTTCATGGTTGTTGCGTCAAACAGCAGTAACTGTGCATCGCCTGTGATGTCTCCCTGCGCCATATTGGATACTTTGGCCGAGAACCACAGCTTGTCTCCTTCGCGGAAAAAACGTGGTGGATTGCTTAGTATCATCAGGTCTTTTTGTGTTATCACTTCTTTTGTAAATGTTCCGACTTTTAAATCTTTTGTTGTGGCAAGACCCATAAATTTCCAGCGTGTCAATGCTTCGGGTGCTGTGAAAGATACCGTAACCGTTCCTTCTGCATCTGTTTCGAGATGAGGAAGGAAGAAAGCTGTTTCATTAAAGTTCTTTCTTATTTGCACTTCACCTCCGCCCAATCCGCTTTGTCCGCTTACCTTCGGTGTTGTAGTCACATCTCCCGGCGCATCAAGTTTTTCTCCGCCTGATACCTCTTTGTCTTTCGAAGACTCTTCAACTGATCCTCCATAGCCGTTTTTTGAAGGGGCTGCAGCTTTTCCTTCACTCCTCTTATAAGATGCTCTGGTGTTGCCTTTGTTTCCTGTAGAAGTTGTCTGCATATTCATTTCATCAACTTCAAGATAATCACGGTCGTCTGAGTAATTATCATAATAACCGCCGCCATATCCATAATTATCATAATAATAGAATCCGAACCAGTTCAGATAATCATAGTATTTATAATGATAAGCAGGATATGAGTTCCACGATTTGCTGTAAAGCGTGGTGTTGTTTTGACGGAATGCGTACGAAGTCTGCCAGTAACGCGAAGCATAATTACTTCTGTATAAATTCAACATTATGTTATGCGGTTTGAAAGCATCCAATGACGCATCATACATGGTCGCCAGCATTTCTGCAACCAGCTTTTCTCCGTTTTTGCCTTTCAGCTTTACCTTCCATTCTTCTTTCTGACCGGGCAAAAGCTTGTTGCGAAAAGTAGAAAATTCAAAATCAATTTCCTTGTTTGTATAAGGAACAACGATCATTAATGTCTGCGTATAAGGCCTATTATTTTTGATAAATGCGATATGCATTGAAATATTTCCGCGGTGCTCTTCACCAATTGGAATTTCAAATAAACTCTGTTCATCATTGACCGTGAGCCATTGCGATTTTACAATTTTTCCTTTGTG
>JAZDMK010000152.1:0-13015 GCA_043800975.1 Bacteroidota bacterium
ATCTTCCCCCTGAATATTTTGATCCGAACGAATCGCCACCGCCCCTGCCACCAAAGCCAAAGGTGATACCACGTTTGGGCATCATCTTGTGTTTCTTCTTGCTATAACGCATATTACTCTTGCTGCCAAACCACTTGCTACCAAATGCATCACGGCTTTTTGGGCGGGCCTTCAGCCTGAGTTTGAATATTCCGCCACGCTCACGAACCATGCGCTGCTTCTTGTTAAATTTGAAAGCACCTTTATCGTTTGACCATCTGGATCCGTATGAATCGCCCCCGCCTTTACCTTTCGATTTAAAGATTCCGCTGCGGGGCAGGTTCATTCGTTTGCGTTTGCTATAATGAGAAGATCCTTTTTTTGAAGAATATTTTCCGCCAAACCCAATACGCGCTCTTTCCTTTCCTTTGAATGAAATTCCAAAGAAACTTTTTTCTTTTACCCTTTTCGATCGTTTGCTAAAAGAATAGGATGACTTTTTACCCGACCATCGGCCACCATATGAATCACCTCTTCCCTTTTTATCCTTTGGGAAAAGACTGAACATCATTTTTGTCTTGGTCTTTCTGCTGTGCTTACTGTAACGCGAACTTCCGCTTTTACCCGAATGGCGACTGCTGTATGATCCCGAATTTTTTTCTCTACCTTTAAAACCCCAGCTGATACGGGGTTTATTCATCTTGCTTCCCTTACGGTAACTATGAGAGCTTTTGGAACTGCTATATTTTTTATTAAACGAGGTGCCTCCACTTTTGCCTCCGCCAGAATTTCCAAAAGCACGGGAAACATTTCTTTTCTTCGATTTGCTAAAACGAGAGGAACCTTTATTCGATTTATACTTGCTTGAATAAGAAGATGAATTCTTTTCCTTCCCTTTATCCTTTCGGCCTTTACCACTGCCATACTGCGCAAAAGCCGATGATCCGAAAAACATCAGCAGTGTCAGCAATAAAAAGATTCTTCTTGGCATGCAGGCAATTCAATTTTCAAAGGTATTCATTTCGTACGAATACGCATAAATACCTAATTAATCCGTTAGCTAAATTTTTAAAATTATTTTTTGTTTTTAATTTAATAGAGAAATTGCAAAATTTCAAGGTTAAAGTTAATAAAAAAGTCGGTAAGTGAAAATCCTTCTATTTTTCGGACAAAACAAGTGTTTGCGTAATTCGATTTTTTTTATTTTCTTGCATGCTGAATTAAAAAAAAACACTGTCATGTTGAGAAAATTTACAGTTTTGGTTTTCATGCTAACGGGAATGACCCGTTTTGTATCTGCTGATGAAGGAATGTGGCTTCCTATGTTTGTGGACAGGTTGAATTATGTGGATATGCAGAAGATGGGGCTCCACCTGACGCCGGACGAGATTTACAGTATTAATCACTCCAGTCTGAAAGATGCGATCGTTCAGTTTGGTGGAGGATGCACTGCAGAAGTTATTTCATCAGAAGGATTGTTGTTAACCAACCATCATTGCGGATATGGGCAAATTCAGGCCCATAGTTCTGTAAAGAATGATTATCTGACAAATGGTTTTACCGCAATGAGCCGCGAAGAAGAACTTCCCAATGCCGGATTACAGGTAACATTTCTGGTGCGCATGGAAGATGTTTCGCAACGGGTATTGAAGGAACTTACCGACAATATGACTGAAATGGAACGCGCACTTAAGATCAAAGATATTAGCACGGCTATTGAAACGGAAGCAACTGCAAATACACATTATACTGCTGTTGTAAAAGATTTTTTTAATGGAAACGAATTCTACCTTTTCATCTATGAAAACTATAAAGACATTAGACTAGTTTTCGCACCTCCTTCATCTATCGGCTTTTTTGGTGGTGATACTGATAACTGGATGTGGCCACGCCACACCGGTGATTTCAGCATTTTCAGAATCTACTCAGCTCCGGATGGAAAGCCTGCAGAATATTCTAAAGATAATATTCCACTGAAGCCAAAATCATTTTTACCCATTTCTTTAAATGGTGTGAAGAAAGATGACTATTGCATGATTATGGGCTATCCCGGTCGCACTGATCGTTATCTTACTTCTTATGGTGTAAAGCTCGCTATTGAACAAACGAATCCTTCGATTGTAAAGATCCGCGATAAAAAACTATCAATCATCCGTGCTGACATGCTGGTGAGTGACGAACTGCGTATTATGTATGCATCCAAATACAATACTGTCAGTAACTACTGGAAGTATTATATCGGTCAGACACGTGGCTTGAAACGTCTGGAAATTGCTGACAAAAAACAATTGCTCGAAAACGAATTTCAGAAATGGGCCAATGCAGATCCTGCACGCAAAGAAAAATTTGGTTCTGTGATCAGTAAACTTTCTCTTTCTTTTGAAGAATTAAAAAAATATAATTATTTCAAACAATACTACAATGAGGTTATTATTCGAGGAACTGATCTGATGAACCTCTGCTTTAAATTTCAAAATCTTTATAAAGCACTGGATCCTGAAAAAGGAAACAAAGAAAATGCTGCTAAACTTGCCTCAAATCTGAAAAGTTTAGTAACTACTTTCTTCCAGGATTTCAATCCGCCCACCGATAAAAAAGTTTTCGCTGCATTGTTTAAAATGTTCCGTGATGATATTCCTGCCGAACAACATCCTGAAAGCCTAAGAAACGCTGACAAAAAGTATTCGGGTGATTTTTCAAAATTCGCCGAAGAACTGTATTCAAAGTCAATGTTCTCCAATAAAGATAAGCTTCTTGCTTTTCTTGATGATGTAAGTTATAGTACTTTGAATGAAGATCCCGCATTTAAATTTGCCATTAGTTTTCAGGAAAAATTTAATGAAATCAATAAACTTATTGCGGGTGCCAATGAAAATCTGAGCAAATGTAATCGGATGCTGGTAGCAGGTTTGCGCGAAATGTATCCGAAGAAATCCTTCTATCCAAATGCAAATTCTACTATGCGTCTGACATATGGAAAAATACTGGATTACTATCCTGCCGATGCTGTGCATTATGATTATTTTACTACCCTGAAGGGTGTTATTGACAAGGAAGATCCCAATAATGAAGAATTTATTGTTCCAGCTAAGTTGAAAGAATTATATAAGAAAAAAGATTTCGGACGCTATGGTGAAAACGGAACTTTGAAAACCTGCTTCCTTTCAAACAATGATATTACAGGTGGAAATTCAGGAAGCCCTGTTTTGAATGGCAACGGACAACTGATCGGAATTGCTTTCGATGCTAACTGGGAAGCCATGAGCGGTGATATTGCTTTTGAACCCGATTTGCAACGTTGTATTAATGTTGATATTCGTTATGTCCTTTTTGTGATTGATAAGTTCTCAGGTGCCAGTCACCTGGTAAAAGAAATGACGTTGGTGCAGGACAAGAACGCATCTGATAATAATCCTAACAACAATAAGAATAATTAAACGAAGAAGGCTGTCCATTTGACAGCCTTTCTTTTTATTGTTATCTTTATTGAGGATTAATTAGAGTTCCTCATCATCTGTATGCAAATACAGATTAAATATATTGTTATGCGTCGTCACCTCATCCTTTGTTTCTGTATCCTGCTGATTCCTTCGTGGGTTCTTTCACAAACCAACATCCGGCTGAAAGGCAGCAACAGTCTTCTTCCGTTATCTATGAAACTCGCCGCCGAGTTTATGAAAAAAAATCCCGGACAACCGATTGCTGTTTCCGGCGGCGGAAGCGGAATCGGAATTGCTTCGATGACAAACCGTAATTGTGAAATCGGCATGTCCTCAAGATCCATGAATGATTTTGAAAAAAATTCTCTGAAAGAATATTCACTTATGTTTCAGGAAAGCATCGTTGCATGGGACGGAATTGTTATGGTTGTAAATAAAGACAACCCCGTTGAAAAATTTACCCGCGAACAATTGGCCGGAATTTATTCAGGCACTATTAAAAACTGGAAAGAACTGGGTGGAAATGACGCTGAAATTATTATTTATTCACGCTTATCAAACTCAGGAACGTATCAGGTTTTTTCAGAAAAAGTTTTAGATGGAAAAGAAATTACAAAAAATGCTTTGCCCGTGATTTCAAACAGTGCCGTTGTTCAATATGTACGTGAAAATAAAAATGCAATCGGATTTGCATGCTTTGCATACGTTGATAATCGTGTGAAGACAACCAGTATATCTTGGGATGCCGGCACTACATTTTTGAAACCAACGTATGATAATATTCGTGATAAAACATATCCGCTTTCAAGGCCGCTTTATTTTTATTTTCTGGAACAGAATTCTGATTTGGTTCAACCCTTCCTAACCTTTCTTAAATCTGCAGAAGGAAAAAATCTGACCAAAAACGAAGGATATATTCTTGCCGATTAATCTGCCGGTGTCATCAGTTTAAAACCTTTTCCGTGCACATTCACTAGTTCCACGGAAGGATCTTCTTTCAGATATTTTCTTAACTTGGTAATGTAAACATCCATGCTGCGTGCATTGAAATAACTGTCATCTTCCCAGATCATTTTTAACGCATCAGACCGATCCACCACATTATTCATATTCCAGCAAAGCATGCGCAATAGTTCTGCTTCCTTCGAAGTCAGCTTCTGCTGCTGATCACCCATTTTTAATAATTGGGTATTGAAAGTAAACTGAAATTTTCCAATCTGAAAATGATCACGATCAGCCGATTCTTTTTCTGTTAAAAGTGTACGGCGAAGTATGGCTTTCATACGAACCAATAATTCTTCCATGCTGAATGGCTTGGTGATGTAGTCATCCGCGCCTGCATTGAATCCTTCAATGGCATCCTGTTTCAGCGATTTTGCAGTAAGAAAAATAATCGGAATACGCGGGTCTGCCTTACGAATTTCTTTGGCCAATGTATAGCCATCCTTCACGGGCATCATGATATCAAGCACACAAATGTCAAAATTTTCTTTTCTGTATTTCTGATAAGCCTCTTCACCATTAATACAAAGTGTAGCCAGATAACCTTTTGCTTCCAGATATTCTTTGAGCAAACTTCCAAGATTTGGGTCATCTTCTGCCAGTAATACTTTAACGTTTTTGATATCCATAATCAATATTTATTTTTCTGTTTCTTCTTCCCCAAAGGGGATAAAAACTGTGAATATACTTCCTTTTCCTAATTCACTTTCCAGTGAGATGGAACCACTGTGTTTATCCACAATTGCTTTCACATAGCTCAGTCCCAAGCCAAATCCTTTTACGTTATGAAGATTCCCGGTGTGTACTCGATACAACTTATCAAAGATTCTTTTTTGTGACGATTTGCTGATTCCGATTCCATTGTCTTCAAATGAAATTACAAGACCCTTTTTTTCTTCATCATTGCGTGTTGAAATAATTAAAATGGGCTCTGTGGGTGTATACTTGTTTGCATTGTCCAGCAGGTTATACACCATGTTTGTCAAATGCATTTTATCGCCGCGTAATACGGGTGTATTTGCATTAAAATTTGTAATAATGCGTCCGCGTTTTTTTTCAACCTGTAACGCCAGATTCTTGATCACGTCATTAATAATTTTATGCACATCGATCGTTTCAAAACGGAAACGCAACTGCCCCTTTTCCATCAATGCAGTCTGAAGCACATTCTCGGCAAGGATTCCCAGACGCCGGTTTTCTTCATCAATAATGCCAATGTATTTTTTTGTTTTTTGTTCCGTCTTGATAATATCGGGATCGCCCATTGCTTCGCACGCCAGTGATATCGTAGATATCGGCGTTTTGAATTCATGCGTCATGTTGTTGATGAAATCGTTTTTCATATCGTTCAGTCGCTTCTGACGGAAGATTCCAAACAATGTATATGTAAAAGTAAGCGCAATAATAATTAAAAGTACCGCTGCAATCAATAAAGCTGAAAGCATGGTATTCATCAGATAACGGGCCTTCCCGGGAAAATACAAAATCAAATAGTCAGGACCGGAAAACATATCTCCGGGAAACAAATGAACCCTGTATTTGGAATGTTGTAGCTCTTTTCCATACGCTCCCGACTTTTGCAGATACATCGAAGTGTCGATAGAATTGTATACTCCGAACTCATAAGGAAGCGTTACATTTTTTCTTAGTAATTCCGTTCTCAGAACCGTATCGATCATTTCCTTATTGATCCGGTCTTCTGTCCGCAAAATAAATTCCTTACTCAGCAGTTCAATGAGCACATCATTAATCACACCGAGCTTATAAGCAAAGTGCTTGTTCATCTCATCCTCCGAAGGTATTACAAGCGAACTTGTTGAATCGCCCGGACTAGCTGCATTCTGCTTTTCTTTAGCTTTTAAAAACTCTCCGCCTTTGTTCGTATGATTAATGTCAACATTTACGTTGGGCTTTTTCTCCACCTTGCGCTTTTTATTCATCACCTTGGTGGTGGGTAGCTTTACAATATTAAGCTTGAGTGTATCACCCGTATTCATTCGGTTTCCTAAGGTGTCGTAATTATCCACCAGTAAACCGGGATTTATTTTTTTAAGAATTTTTGTCTTCAGTTCGTTCGCAAGTTCGATCTTTGAAAGTTTTTCAATTGTGTTATCAAGCGCATCCATCACATCCACGTCGAACTGCTGCTCGCGTAATTCAATCGCGTTGCGAATCCAGAAAATCTGGATACCCACCAGCCCGATCAGGCTTAGCGTCATCGAAAAGATGATTACAAGAATCAGCGATTTTTTCATGCGGGACAAAGGTAAAGCAGTCTGCCGAAAAATGATATACTTTAACAATATTTAACAACAATTAACTGTTGTTTAATACTTTCCGATTCCTGTTGCTTGTACTTTTGTATCATTCATTTTCAGGAATATGAAAAAGACCATTTTAATTACACTCATTTTATTACTACTGACAGCATTTGCAGCTAATTCGTTCGCACAAAGCGATACAACAAAGAATAAAACGGTGATTAAATATATGACCATTGTGAACGGTGATACGACCATTTCCGAAAAAACAATTACCGAAGGCAATGGAAACGGATCGTTCCGCATCTTTGATGATGGCAAAGAAACATTCTTCGATTTCAATGCAAAAGATTCTGACAGCTTATTCAATTCAATGATGAAAATGTTTCAGAGCCTGAGTGAACGCGATTTATTTCAGGGTTTCAATTTTTCATTTGACACTTCCTTTTTTGAAAACTTTAAAATGCCTTTCCCTGATTCATTGTTGAAACCCGGAAAACAGATTTATCCAAAAGACAGCAGGGATATGGTCAGGCGCACACCTGTCTTGAGAAATGTTTCAGTGGAAGATTTTTCAAACGGGAAAAAAGTTTCACCCATCGCTTCTGAATTCATTGTTATTCCTGATCCCACCGACGGAACCTTCACCATTTCATTTCCTCGTGATCATAAAAAAGAAAGCACAGTGCAAATTTCTCCGCTCGAGGGAAATTCTTCCTATAAAGAAATCGTTGAACCCGGAAAGTCAGACTATCAGCGGCGTTTCGACCTGCGCGATTATCCTTCCGGCATATACATTATATCTTTAAAGCAGGGCAAACAATCTGCTTCAAAAAAATTAGTCATTCAATAGTAGTTTTTTCTGGTTAGTAAGGAGCAAGGCCCGTCAGCAGCGGGCTTTGTTATTTTGTGTTTTAGGATAGAAAAAAATGTTTTACTTTTATACAAAATTACGATTGCCTATTCTTATGCATACTTTTTCTGAACACACGGGCACATAAAAAAGTCAACGTAGCCACATACAATTTTAAATAGTATTATGTGTCTATGTTTCCTATGATCCTATGTGTTTAAAAAAAACGAAAAGTTTACTTCTGCATAAGTTTCAGTCAATCCTTAAAAAATTATCAGCATGAAAAAACTTCAGCTTTCAATTCTTGGGATATTTTTCTTTGGCTGTGCTGTTGCACAAAGCGATCTGGGTACTCCCGTGTTTGTCGGGATGGGCGGCGTTGCTTCCACCATTGCCACCGACTATGAAGCCATCGGGATCAACCCGGCCAATCTGGGTTTTGAATACAATAAAAAAATTGCCGTGGGTTTGCTGAATGTCGGTGTGAATATACAGTCGAAAGCGTTTAACCTTAAAGAAATGTACAACGCCTTTACCAAGCCTGACGCAGTTTTCACCACCGAACAGAAAAATCTTTTTGCTTCAGTCTTCACATCCGAAAACGGATTAAACTTTCAGTCGCATATAAACTGGCTGGCGGGATATGTGGCAATTGGCCCCAACCACGGCATTGGACTTAATGTGCGCGAACGTTCCTATGGGCATGTTTCTGCCAACGAAAATCTGGCGGATATCATTTTCAACGGATACAATGCACAGGCATTTCTCGATACAAGTATATACAGCCAGTATGTTTCCGATGTTTTCGACGGAAGCCGCGCCAACTTTATTCACTACCGCGAATTGAATCTCGACTACGGCATGCGTTTGCTGAACATCAACGACGGCGGCATCAAGCTGTATGCCGGTGCCGGAGCAAAATATTTGTGGGGCATGAGCTTCGTCGATATCAAAGCCGAAGGAAATACTTTATATGCACGCGCCGCCATCGAACAAAGTTCTTTTGATGTGAATAACGGTTTTGTAGATAACTTTTATGTAGATGATCATCCTCCTATTTTTAATTGTTCGGGACATGGATTTGCCTTTGATTTGGGACTGAGCCTGGCCATAAACGATAAAATAAAAATTGGTGCATCCGCTACCGATATTGGTTCTATTACCTGGGACAACAACGTGGTGGAAGGAACCAACACGCTAATGCCGCATCTTGATACCACGCAGACGGGTTTAAATTCGTTCGAAATAAAAGACAACGTTGGTTTTCTGTTCGACCCCGAAGGTCTGATCGACTTTCAGCCGGGTGCTGCATTTACCACCAGTCTTCCTTCCAAATTTAGACTGGGCGCCGGATACCGCATGACTGAATTTATTGAGTTCGGTGCCGATATGACCATGCCGCTGAACGATGTAAACGGAAACCTTGATGCAGCCTTCTTTTCCTTAGGCGGTAAAGTAAATGTTTTTGAAACATGGAAAGTAAGCTCGGGTATCTCCGGAAACGCAACTTACGGATTCAACATACCCTTGGGCATTTCCACAGGCAAGATGGGTATTCTGGAAATTTATGTGGCTACGAGCGATATACTGTCTTACTTCAGCAAAAGCCGCAATCCCATGCTCTCCTTTGCTTTCGGTATTATCCGCATTTCGATTGAAAAGCCGGAGCTGGTGAAACCACCGGTGGTGAATTAAACCATGAAAAAACATTTTCTCACAACCCTGTTTCTGGTAATTTTCACATTACCCTTTTGTGCGACAGCACAAAAAACAGATTCGATTACAATTGAATTGGCTAAATACGAGAAGTTCCGGATTCCGCTTGATTACTGCCCGGGCGCTGGATCTTTCTGGACAATTTCAGATACCACTGATAAAGCCGTTATTTCTCATATTGAAAAAACGACAAAATTAAAAGAGGGTAACGGTCCTATAGGAGGAAATTATATTGACCTTCTGGTTTTTCAGGCAATGGCAGTGGGTAATAAGACAATTACAATTGTAATCAAGCACCTTGACGAAATACTTGAAACCAAAGTTTTGATTTTTAAAGTGACTTAAAAGAAGTCGTAAGAAAAATGAAAAAGAAAATCCTCATACTCTCCTCCAGCCCGCGACGGGGAGGCAATTCTGATATATAGTGCGATCCGTTTATTTTGGGTGCAAGGAAGCAGGCTTTTGAAATGGGGAAAGCAATTTGATTTTTATTTTTGTTTTATAGTCGTCACCAGTATATAATCATTCACGGTTTCAAAATTCAGCGTAAACCAATCTTCCTTCTTCCCTTTGCAAATGCAGGCTTCCGCTGTACCACGGGTAGAAAATGTAAACGGACGTATGCGCATATCTTCAGCGAAGATCATTCCTTTCCAGCCCGCCATTTTATACAAAGCTTCTTTGATACCCCAGCAAACATGCAGGCTTTGGGTAAAGTTTTTTCCCTGCACAAATTCTAATTCATCGTTGCAAAGAAATTTCTCCGCTACTTTTTCTATGCGTGCATGCATGTGTTCAATATCGATCCCGCAGGCAAGCCTAGGGTGAAGCAGTATGGCAGCCTTATTCCGCGAATGCGAAATGGAAATCTTCCAGGTTGAATCTTTCAGAAAAGGCTTTTCATTTTCATCATACTCAATCTGCAAAGCAACATCCGGCAACACTTCCTTCAGCAGCAAACGTATGCCCAGCCACTGTTTACGGCGGTTTTCATGAACGAAGGTTGCATAAATTTCTTCCTCTTCCGAACGTAGTTTTATCATATCCTTCATTTGATAAACCGGTTCATCCAGCTTCCAGATGCCTGTGATAGCACCCGATGGGGAACGGCGGTGAAGGAGAAGGGGCATTTGAGATTTTTGACAAAGTTAGACAAATTTAAAATTACCGAAACCCTCCTGATTGCTCTCTCAACTAACAATCTGAATAAAAGAAAATTATTATTTCTGCCCTTTTCACTTTTTCCTGCACCCTCTTTTAAAAAAAACAGGGTAAGACGCTCAAATCTAAAGAGTTTACTAAAGTAAAGTTTTCTAAACCTAAACTGCTGTAATTCTGTTACATTCAGATTGTTATATATAATACTAAATTGAGTTAGTAAATCATTCAGTAATTTTAGGCAACTTTTTTTTGCTCATCTCGTCATCTTGAAGTATTATCGCATTCTAAATTGTTTTAGGTTATTAGAAATATTCACGAATGTTCTATGTGTAAATATGCGAAATCGTTACAAAAATTCAAAGCTGTTCTTTAATTATTTAAAAACCACCACAAAATTTTAATTATTATGAAACTTTATCGCAATTTCTTTTTCATTCTTCTTGGGGCCTTCATTACAACAGGCAGTTATGCACAGTTTAACCTCGCTGGAAATGCGATTTCTACCGGAGGTGGATGCTATACACTAACAAACTCAACCGGCCAGTCGGGAGCCATCTGGAACACCACACAAATCAGCCTGAATCAGGCATTTGACATTACCCTCACGCTCAACTTTGGCTGCAACAGCACCAGCGACGATTATATGCTCGCACCCAACTGCGGGGGAGATGGCATTTCTTTTATCCTTCAGCCAAATAACACCGGTGTGGTAGGATCAGGAGGTCAGTGTGGCTTTGGAGGAATCACCCCTTCGCTGGGTGTGGTTATGGACGACTACACCAATGGTCCGGATGATAACGCAACATACGACGGAACGGTCGATCATATCTCATTAAACTCAAACGGTGATGTGATTCACGGCACAGGCAACGAACTGGTTGCTCCTTCTGTGGGCGCCGGCAATGGCTTTCCATCAGAACTTGAAAATTGTAACAATTATACTTTCCGCTTCAAATGGACACCCGGTTCTCCCAACGGAACCATACAGGTATGGTTCAATGGCGCATTGTCATTTACCTATACCGGAAATGTAATTGCCAACATCTTTGGTGGAAACCCCAACGTTTACTGGGGTGTAGGCGGATCAACCGGATCCTGCTGGAACACACAAACAGTTTGCATGGCCATTGCAGCGGATTTCACATTTACAACAGCTTGTTCCGGTTCGGCAACAACCTTTACCAACCAAAGTGTCAGCAGCTCTCCCATCACATCTTATTTATGGAACTTCGGTGACGGACAGACCTCCACTCTACAGAATCCAACACATGTTTATGCAGCACCGGGTACATATAATGTTACGCTCACGATCACAAATTCAGCCGGACTGACATCTACAATTTCCAATGTGGTGACAGTTATTGGAGTTACGACAACTGCCACTGCTTCACCGGCAAGTATATGCACAGGAGCATCCACAACACTAACCGGCACAGTCACTCCAAACCCAGCTACAGTCAATCTGTATCCATCATTCACAAATACGACCGACTATGCCATCACTGATGGTGGAGTTGCTTTTGGATGGACAGGCACAGGTGGCACCTTTGCCCAATCGAACATTGCAGTGAGCGGGATCAATGCCGGATGGAGCGTCAACAGTGTATGCCTTAACATCAACCATACCTGGGACGGTGATGTGATTGTATATCTGAAAGATCCTTGTGGGAATCTCGTTCAGCTCATTAGCGGAGCGGGAGGAAGCGGTGATAACTTCACCAACACCTGCTTTACACCTACTGCGGCAACTGCCATTACTGCCGGCACAGCGCCATTTTCAGGGAGCTATTCTCCTTCCGGAGGAGCTGGTATATGGACCACACTCAGTGGCTGTGCCACGCCCAACGGCACATGGAGCCTGCTGGTCGGCGACCAGACTTCTACTGATGCCGGAACACTGCTCGACTGGACAATTACATTTAATAATCCGGTTACTGCAACATATACTTATGCATGGAACCCGGGCAACATCACCACCACACTGACTCCCGTGGTGACACCTGCCGTTACAACCACCTATACATTAACCGCTACCACCTCGCTCGGATGTACTTCTACATCAACGGTAGTCGTTACAGTCACTCCGGGCCCAACCATTACCGTGAACAGTCCTACCATTTGTAATGGCGCAACAGCAACCCTGACTGCAAACGGAGGAACCACCTACGCATGGAGCGGAGGGCTGGGAGCCGGCAATCCGAAGACTGTCACACCTGCGACTACAACAACATACACAGTAACTGGTACTACAGCGGGCTGTTCTGGAACAACAACGAGTGTCGTTACCGTTAATCCATTACCAACAGTAACAACGACTCCCGCAACTATTTGCGCAGGAGCCACAGCTACCATTTCAGCTGCAGGCGCAAACACATACGCCTGGAGCTCAGGCGGAACAGGTGCTTCCACAACCGTGACGCCTGCTGCAACAACAACTTACACTGTCACCGGAACTTCCGCTACAGGATGCACAAAGACGGCAACCTGCATTGTCACAGTGAATCCCTTGCCCACTGTTACAACAACCCCAGCTACAATTTGTATCGGAAGTACCGCAACGATTTCTGCAGCCGGTGCGAACACATACGCATGGAGCTCAGGCG
>JAZDMK010000332.1:0-19461 GCA_043800975.1 Bacteroidota bacterium
AGCAATTGTGTTATACAATTCGAAAATATTTTTTGCAGTCGTGGTTGAGTTTACAGTCGTTGACATACCGCGCTTTTTTGCTTCTCCAAAACAATGCAGAATATTTTCAAAGGAGCCAACGCCTCCTGTGTGTTCTTTGTATGTAGTGAGTCCGGGCAGACTCATGCTGAGATGTACATTGTATTCTTTGCAGAAATCGAGTACTTCCTCATTTACTAAAGTACCGTTAGAGATCAGATATAATTGCGGAGGTCTAAATTCTGTAACCAGTTCCTCGTTCTTCGTTTCAATGTGTTCGCACGTTTGCGCAGCAGCAAATTTAATAATTTCAAAAATATCTTTTCGTAATAGAGGCTCGCCACCGGTGAAGGCGAAGCTTGTAATACCCATACTGCAAAGCTTTGCAATGAGCTGTTTCCATTCTTCTGTTGTGAGTTCTTTTCGTATTTCAAATTTTCCATTTTTGTTTTCCCAGGGGCAGGAACAAAAAAGACATTTGTGATTACAAAGGTATGTCATTTCCAAAACTGCTGTAGAAGGCAGGAATGACGGGGCGAGGCGTGATGTTACTTTTTCCATTCTTTCAAAGAAATTCCCAGCATTTTTTCAATTTCACCAATATGATCTTTCAGAGGAAGTTCTGCATCGGTTATAGTGTGATGTTTCAAGCTGCCTGATAAAAATTCTTCAAGATAAATCAAATCTTCTCTAGTAATATTACATGTTTTGTTTTTGGTTTTATCTGGATAATAAATTATAAGACACAAACTGGGTTCGATTCGATCTTTATTGCAATTGTCACATAACAATGATTCATCTAATACGGCATCAATTCCTTTTAAGCGCTTTACAATTGCTCTACATGATGGTATTTCTCTTGATACGTATCCTGATTGGCTTTGTAAATAGATAGTTTTCGAATTACATACCGGGCAAATGTATTCTGCTAACATTGATAATGGTACCAAACTATAACACATTGCACCATTAGAAGTGAGTTCAGAATTTATTGAGCTTTTGCTTAAGTAATTTAATTTGTAAAGCAATTCTTCCTTCGTGAATAATTTGTTTTTTGGAGTATCTATAGGAGCTGTTATTGTAGTGTCGCTACCAGGAATAGTATCACTTCCGTTGGCTGGCTGATTCGTATTTGATTTATGTGAATACGAAGCAATGGAAAATATTCCAACTATAGAAACAAGAACTGATGCAAGAATATAGTATATCATAACTATTTTTTCAGAGAGATTCCCAGCATTTTTTCAATTTCATTTATATTATCTTTCAGCGGAAATTCAGCGTTTGTTTCACTATGATGTTTCAGGCTGCCTGAAAGAAATTCCTGTAAGTACATCATACTGGTTCTGTTTACACCACAAGTTCTCTGCTCCGTTTTATCGGGATAATGAATAATGAGGCAAAGCTCGGGTGTGGCTTTTGTTTTATTACATTTCTTACAATAAGTAGTTTCATCTAGTGTTGCATTGAGACCTTTCAGGTTTTTTACCATAGAACGGCAAGCTTGCAAATCGCGCCAGAGAAACCAGGATTGGTCTGTACTGTAAACGGTTTTTGCTCCGCATGAAGGGCAGATGTAATCAATGCTGTTAGGTGGCCCTGCGGGTTTGTAACACATAGCTCCCTCTTTCAGTTCTTTTGGAGCAGGGGTTTTACTCAGATAGTTTAATTTCTGAAACAGTTCTTCCTTAGTGTACAATTTATTTTTGGGTGTGTCGACTGGAACGGTTACGTTGGTGTCATTTCCGGGAATAGTGTCATTTCCGTTAGCAGATTGATTCGAATTTGGTTTTTGTGAAAAGGAAGCAAAAGTAAAAATCCCAATGACAGAGACGAGTGCTGTTGCTAAGATGTAGTAGATCATGTTTGTTTTATTTATTAGTTATCAGGGACTCATTTCATTTCTTCAGGTGAGATTCCCAGCAATTCTTCTATGCGGCTTATACTGTTCTGTAATGGAATTTCAGAATCGGTACTGGATAAATGAACTGTATTTCCTTGGAGGAACTCAACCAGCAAATCAATATCTGTATCGCTGATGCCGCATGTTTTGTGCGTTTCAGAAACATCACGGATTTTAATATTCAAACAAAGAGCAGGATCTTTCACAACTTCTTTGCTGCATTTATGACAAAACTGAGATTCATCCAGTGTTGCTGAAATACCTTTGATGTTTTTTACCCGTAATCGGCAGCGGTCAAGATCGCGATATAGAAAATGGGTTTTGTCATCCGCGTATACTGTTTTGTGCCCGCAGACAGGGCAAATGTAATCGATGGTTCTCGGCGGGCCTGCTGTTTTATAGCACATGGCGCCCTCATTCAGATTGCTTTTTATAGGTGTTACAGAAAGAATTTTTAATTTTTGAATCAGTTCGGTTTTTGTAAGCAAAGTATCTCTCTTGCTTGTATCAGGAGGAAGAATGGAGTCATTGCCGTTTTCCTGTAAGTTCCCTTTCGAATTCTGAACACAGGAAGTGAAGGTGAAAAACCCTATCACGGAAACGATCGCTGTTGCTAGTATGTAGTAAATCATGGTTTTTGTTTTTTAATTTTTTTGTTGCCAAGAAGCACTTCCAGTCTTGCTATATAATCTACAAGAGGGCTTTCTCCATCATAAAAATTATGATGTTTTAATGTTCCGCTTAAAAATTCGTTAATCAAAATAAAGTCTGAAGTGTGAACGTCGCAAACTTTGTATGGTTCCGGATCATCAGCATAACTGATAATAAGGCAAAGGGTGGGATCGGTTATCTGCGGAGAACACTTTTTACAGTATGCTTTCTCTTCCAGCATTGCATTTAATTCTTTTAGTGATTTGACATGGCTACGGCAGGCTGGTATTTCCTCAATGAATTCAACCATTTCTTTGGGATAGGTTGTTTTGTTACCGCAGACTGGGCAGATATAATCGGCCGTAGTAGGAGGGGCCGCCATTTCGTAACACATGGCACCACGGGTTTCCAGGTCTTTCGGTACCGGTGAACTGGCAAGTACTTTCAGTTTTTTAATAATTTCAGAACGGGTAAGAATTTTTTTCACTGTGTCTTTTGGTGCACTGATTTCGCCGGAAGAAAGGGAATTATTTTCAGCAGCTTTCATTGAACGGTTTTGGAATCCCCATATGAGTGCGGGAATTATAATAATGGCAGAAATGATTGCGTACCACATTTGAATATCAATTTAAAATATTTAAAAGCAATTTAATTCTTTCGGAATGTTTTATCAAGGGCTCTTCGGAGTCGCGTTCACCAATATGTTTTGTGTTTCCGGAAAGAAATTCATCCACCAGACGAATGTCGTCACACGAGATATTGCAGGTGCGATGCGGCTTTTCATTATCATAAGAAACGACCAGACACAAAGCGGGTTTATCATTTTTTTTGCCCGAACATTTTTTACAGAATTGTGTTTCGTCCAGTTTCATATCCAGCCCTTTGATTTTTTTCATGGCTTCTCGGCATTTAGGCAATTCCCACTGAACGGTCATCGTATTGTTTTCAGTATACAGCGTTTTGCTCCCGCAAGAAGGGCATACATATTCGGCTCTTGCTGGCGGCCCTGCCATATCATAGCACATGGCACCCATCGACATTTCTTTGGGAACAGGCTGCTTTGCAAGATCAACCAACATTTTCCGAACATCATCGTGAGAATAAACTTTCTTCGTAGTATCTCTGGGAACAGTTGATTGCTTGCCCAGGACATTGTCAGATTTATTCAGCGAAGAGAATCCAAAAACGGAACCTATCAGGATTACCGCAGCTATTATGATGTATATGGCCATGATTTTATTTTTTTATGGTGATTCCTAATAATTCTTCAAGTCGTGGAATGTTATCTTTCATAGGTCTTTCTTCGTCTTGCGCAACATGAAAAACAGTGGAGCCCGCAAGGAATTCTTCAATCATTGTCAAATCCGTTGAACTGACAGTGCAGGATCTGTGTTCAACGGGATCATCCGGATAAGATACAATAAGACACATTCCGGGGTTTTCATTTTTCGGCCGGCATTTATCACAGTAATTTTTGTCTTCAATTTTAATGTTGATCGTTTTGATTCGTGCGGCAATAGCTTTGGCTTTTGGAACTTCAAGTTTAATAATCTGAGAATAATAATTCGTGTAGGCTGTGCGGTGGTTACATATTGGACATACAAAATATGCAGTGTCGCTGTACGCAACTTTTGCATAACACATAGCGCCGGGATTGAGCTTTTGCGGAATTGGTTTTTCCTTCAGTTCCGCAAGTTTGGCGATGATTTCTTTTTTGGTGAATTTATTTTTTACTGTATCACGCGGCTGTTCATCTGTATTCTTTTTATCACCGGATGGTGATTTGCAAGCACTGTATCCCGCGAATGATGCGGTGGCAAGTATGGCTGCGATGATGATGTAAATCCACATGATATTTAATTTAGAGATTCATATTTTGACATTTTCCATAAAAATTATTTTAAAGAAACGCCTAACAACTTTTCTAGGCGTGCCATATGATCCTGAATTGGCGTTTCAGCATCATTTCCATAACGATGAACCAGGCTTCCTTCTGAAAATTCTTTCAGTAAGCAGCAGTCGTCTTTTGAGATGTTACATATTTTGTAAGGTATTCCTCCATCTGCATAGGTTACAATCAAACAGGCCTTCGCTTCATCCGTTTTTTTATCAGCAGAACATTTTTTACAAAACGAGGTTTCGTCGAGTTTAATATCCAGACCTTTGATTTCTTTCACATACTGCCGCATTCCGGGAAGTTCAAACTGAACCATTTGTGCATTGTCACTTGTATGAATCGTTTTTGCTAGGCAAGCCGGACATACATAATCTGCTTTGTCGGGCATCATCATGGGCTCATAGCACATGGCGCCGGGTGAAAGTTCTTTCTTTTTTGGTGCTTTGGAAAGTTCTTCCAGACGGTTTTTAATTTCCTCGCGCGTAAGCTTCTTTTTAATGGTGTCGGTGGGATTGCTGACCTGGGTTGAGTCCTTGCCACTGCTGTAACTACATGATTGCATACCGAAAGTGACAAAGATAAATCCGAGTACAATGGGGATAATAATGTAAATCATAGTTTTGGAAATGAGGTTTCAATGCATCAATAATTCTGCCAATCAGCAGAAGATGAAGTCCAAATATAGTAAATAATAAGGAAAAAGGAAAATTATTTTACTACAAGCTGCAAAGTGTAACGGCTCTTCTGTTCCAGTAGTATTTTTCTGCCATTGGCCACACGTTTCACGCTTTCATCCGTATAATGCCGGATCGTGAAAAGTTCGAGTTCATCATTGTACTTTACTTTAAACTCATTTTGTAAATCGGCAATGAGTTTTGGAATGCGGTATTTGTCATTGTCAACACAAATAGAAAAACTGATTGCGGAGTTCTGCATCAGGTTTGCCTTAACGGAATAGCGCGCCATACGAGCGAAAATGAGACTCAGGTTTTTTTCAACGATAAACGAAAAATCGCGCGGTGAAATGGATATTAAAACCTGATTTTGTTTTCGGATAAATACGGGCGTTGGGAGTTGAATAACCGATGTGGGAGAAATTTCAGTGCCTGATAATTTGGGATCAAGGAAACATTTTACATATAATGGAATGCCTGCGTTTTCGAGCGGTTTAATGGTTTTCGGGTGAATAACGGATGCACCATAGTACGCAAGTTCAATAGCTTCGCGATAAGAAATTTCATCTAGTTTAATAGCGTCTGCCAACCACTTTGGATCAGCATTTAAAACACCGGGCACATCTTTCCAGATGGTTACGCTTTCTGCTTTTAAAAGATAAGCAAGGATTGCAGCTGAATAATCAGAACCTTCACGACCCAGCGTACTCATGGTGTCATCCTCTGCAGTGCCAATGAAACCCTGCGTCAGAATAATGTTTCGCTTATCTCCGTTGGTGCCTCTCAAATATGGAATAATTGCCTGACAAGTTAACTCACCTGAAAGTTCCCAATCGATTTTTGCATCGCGATAGCTGTTGTCGGTTTTGATAAATTCACGTGCATCCATCCATTTGGATGTAAGCCCGCTGTCTTTGAGATATGCATTGACAATACGAGAAGAGATCAGTTCGCCATAAGGAACAATCTGGTCGTATTCATAATCGTATTCTTCTGAAACGGGAAGGGATATTTTTTTTTCTAATGCAGAATACAATAAGTCAACCTGCGCATACACCTTGTGATTCGCAGGAAAGAGTGCGTCCATAATATTCTTGTGAAAAGTTTTTATCGTATCAAGCTTTTCATTTTTGGAGTTGCGTTTGTGGAAATAGTCCTCCAGCAATTGTTCGAGGGCGTTGGTCATTTTACCCATCGCTGATACAACGACAACAAGAGAATCCTCTTTGTGAAGTGAAAGCACGCTGGCAATGTTTTTCAGTGAGTAAGCATCTTTTACGGATGCACCTCCGAATTTAAATACCTTCATATTCTATGATTTAAATTCCATGATTTGTTCTTTGGTCAGACGGCATGTAAGCCATGTCGGATCTATAGATGCGTTATATTTTTTATAAAAATTGATTGCGGGTTCATTCCAGTCGAGTACCTGCCACTGAAAACGTCGCGCATCAACTTCTTTACATCTTTCAATGACAGCTTCGAATAGTACTTTCCCAATTCCCTTACCACGTAAAGCTTCACGCACGATGATATCTTCCAAATAAATACATTTTCCTTTCCAGGTAGAATAAGAAAAAAAGTAAAATGCCATCCCAAGCACATCATTATTTTCTTCGGCAAGAATGATTTCAAAAATGGGATTCTCTCCGAATCCATCTCTGCGCAGGTCTTCCAGCGATACGGTTACTTCTTTTGGCGCACGTTCATAGGTGGCCAGTTCCTGAATTAAGGAGAGAACTTCTGGTAAATCTTTTTCTTCTGCTCTTCGCAATTGTATATTCATGTCTACTTCGATAATAAGGGTTTGGTTGTACACATTCCTGAAAATTCAAGGGATAGCGTTGACTGTGTTTCGTATAATTCAAGATAGGGAGTAAGCGTTCCCGAAAAATAATAACGATCTTCTTCTTTTTTCAATTCCAGATTATCGCACTTTAAATTCCGAAAAATCATTCCCACTCCGATCATATGATCTTCGATGTAATAAGCCTGAAAGTCTTGTTTGCCGGGCCAATTGGGAGCGTAAATGATAAAATGACTCAATACTTTTGTGTCATATTCTTTTTCATGTTTAGATAAAGATTCCGCCATGAGCCAGATGACCAGCCCGGATCTGTAATTCATTGTTTTGAAAAAATTGCCTGAATTTGTTGTGCGCAACATGGCGAGGTTAGCCCAATCATCCATGTGTGCATAAGGACCGGGTGTAGAGTCGGTCACTGTGAAAACCGGTTTTACATGATCAAGCACAGCGCCTTTATAAAAAACATGATACTCATCATTGCCGCTTCTTCCGAATAGATCAGCAGCGCCTTCCCCATTTCTCCAGTCGGGTTTCGAGAAAGTCATTTTAATTTGTCCGAAAATTCCGCAACTGTTCACGTCAAAAGGAAGCTGGGCAAATGCCCCTAAAGACAGCTGAAACAGAAGAAGTGCGAGGGTTATTCTTTTTATCATAATCCGATTTGATCTGCAATTTCTTTCATGGCATTCACAGATAGTTCTGCGAATTCCTGCAAAGGTATTCCAATCTTTTCACATTCGAGAATATTTTCTCTTTTTACAGAAGCTGCAAAAGCTTTCTCCTTCATACGTTTGACTACCGAAGAAGGCTTTACGGATGCAATTCTTCTGTCAGGATAAACATATGTGGTAGCCGTAATCAATCCCGTAATAGTTTCGCCGGCGGCTAGGGCATGCTGGAAAATTGTACTTCGCGCTTCTACACCTTCGGCATCTTCGTTGTGATGTTTGATGGCATCGATTATGTCAGCATCAACGCCAAGTTCTGTAAGCATTTTTACAGTAGTAAGGCCATGCGTTTTTGCATCTGCATTCGTAATCTCTACATCCAGATCATGCAGCAGACCCGCCATGGCCCACTGTTCCTGATCTTGTTGCAGCCGAGTGGCCAGTGCTTTCATCACCGCTTCCGACGCAAGGCAATGCGCTATCATTTTTTCGTTCTTCACGTTTTGTTTCAACAGTTCAAGTGCTTCTTCGCGGGTAATACCGATATTCATATTTATAATTATTTTTTGTTCTGTAATCTTTTTAATCTTCCCGGTTTGGGTTCGGCAAGTTCATCAGGCGCTCCGCTGATTTTATATCCAACTCTTTTTCGAGGCTTTGGATCGGATGTAATAAGTTTTTTTAAATATTCAAAAATTAATTGAATCTGTTCATCACTGGAATCCACTTTGCTTTCCAGCTCTTCCAGTTTTTGAATAATATCTCTGTGTGTTAAAACCAGCTCACGCATTTTACAAAATACACGAATGATACGGATATTAACCTGAATCGCGCGGTGGCTATTCAGTATGCATGAAAGCATAGTAATTCCATGTTCAGTAAAGCAGAAAGGCTTGTATCTCAATCCCATTTTATCAGAATTGGAGGTAACAAATTGTGACCTCCAATTCTGGAATTCTTCATTGGACATTTCAAACATGAAGTCGTAGGGGAATCTTTCAATGTTTCTTTTAACGGCTTGTTTCAGTGCTTTTGTTTCTACTCCATAAAGTTCAGCAAGGTCTCTGTCGAGCATCACTTTTATTCCACGAAAATGATAAATCCTACCCAGAATATCTTCATCCGAATGGTTTGTTATTTCATATCTTTTTTTCATAGCGGGCGTTATGAATAAATACAAAATTAGAGATTAGTGCGTATCCAGATTGTTGATCATGGCAATCAGATGACCCAGCATTAGATTGATTTCATTCATGTATTCATTCACCGCTTTCACACTGCCTGGCAAAGCAAAAACTAAAGTTCCGGCAATGGTGCCAGCCACTGAACGGCTAACCAATGCATTCATTTTTTGAGCACCGTATTTGTTCCGGATGAAATCCATTATTCCGGGAAGTTCTTTATCCATGAGCGAAAGTAGTACTTCAGGGGTGATGTCGCGCTGGCTGATTCCTGTTCCTCCTGTTGTAATTAATATGTCAGCATCTGCGTTAACGGCATAATCTACGAGTGATTCCAGCTTTTCTGATTCATCAGGAATTATGAAATGTTCAAATTCAAATTCGCGGTTTTGTTCTGAAAAATAATTTTGTAGATGTTCCGCCACACGAGGACCACTGAGGTCTTCATAATCGCCACGGAATGCACGGTCACTGAGTGTGATTATAACAGCACGGAATACTTTGGGTTGAAAAATAAGTTCATCTTCTGCTTTAATTTTTCCGCCGGTTATGACTCTGCAGAAAATTCCTTCTTTCGGCATAACGCAGTTACCAACTTCACGGAAAATTGCGCAGGATGTGCCATGACATTCTTTTCCGATCTGCGTTACTTCCAGAATAACATCACCAATTGCAATACGATCGAGTGGTTTGGATGTATGTAAAACAATTCCTGAAGTTGTAATATTTTCTGCAAATTCGCCGAATGCAATTTTGCGATTTGCTTCTTTCGAAAATTTCTCAACACTTTCGTTAGCAAGCAAACTCACCTGCCTGTGCCAGGGCCCTGAGTGTGCATCATTCTTGACACCTTCTTCATTAATTTCAATGAATGGAACCGGTTTTTTAATCGTTCCTTTCTTTTCAGAAATATTGACAGAAATTACTTTTGCCATGCTATTGTTTTGTTTTTTCTACAAGATAAATATTTTCCATTTTCATTTTTTTATCGACGGCTTTACACATATCGTAGATGGTAAGCAGAGCAATATGTACTGCAGTGAGCGCTTCCATCTCCACGCCGGTTTGTCCGAGGCATCGTACTTCACTGATTACCTCAACGCCGTTCTTCATCAGTTTTGCTTTTACATCAATTTTTGTAATCTGCAGTGGATGACAAAGGGGGATTAATTCGGGTGTTTTCTTGGCAGCCTGTATGCCTGCAATTTCAGCTATTGTGAGCACATCACCTTTTTTGATTTCATTTTCTTTGATAAGGTGGATGGTTTCTTTTTGCAAAATAATTTGTCCGGAGGCTTTTGCAATTCTTAACTGGTCGGGCTTTTTACTTACGTCCACCATGCAAGCTTTCCCTTTGTTATCGGTGTGAGATAGTTTTTTCATTTATCCTCCAATTTCATTAAATTTATTTTCAGTACTAAAACTTCCGCAAGAGGGTTTGGCTTCCACGGCTTGCAATATAGCTTGTTCGAAGCCCAGTTCGCGTATATTGAATTTGTTATTGTTGAACAGACAGGGGCGCAGCCAGCCGTCGCTCGAAAGGCGGAGCCTGTTGCATAATGCACAGTTACCCCCGGTACCGCCGATTACAGTTTGGTAATTGCCTCTTTCCAGATCCATTTTGGGAATAAAGCGAACTTGAATTCCCAGCGCATCACAGTAGCTTTTCACAGCCATGGCATCCGGTTCATCCGGATATTTCTCAACGACGCAGTTGATCTTAACCGGTTGCAGTCCGGCCCGAATTGCTGCATTCACGCCATCTAGCACCTGATTGAGATCACCACCGCGTGTGATCGTTTTAAATTTTTCAGCATTGATTGTGTCCAGACTGATATTGATACGATGAAGTCCAGCCTCCTTTAGTAAAGGGGCAAAGTGGCCAAGCGATACTCCGTTGGTTGTCATGGAGAGATCTTTTATTCCCTCAATTCCGGCAAGTAGCTTAACAAAATCGACGATCCCTTTTCTGACAAGCGGTTCTCCTCCTGTTATACGCACTTTGTCGATACCGTTTTTAACAGCCACATCCGTGAATGCAGCCATTTCTTCCAGTGAAAGAATATTGGAGTGATTCAATAATTGAATTCCTTCCTCAGGCATGCAGTAGGTACAACGCAGGTTGCAGCGATCCGTAACGGAAATGCGCAGATAATGAATTCTTCTGTTAAAACTGTCGTACATCTACCCATTCTCCTTCTTTGATTTCGGTAACACCAATAGGCACGGGCATAAACCCTGTAGCCAACGTCATTGCACTGATGTGTGCTGAACCATGATATTCGGGAAGTTCAACCATGCCTTCCGAATTAATAAAGACCGGAACAAACGAAAGTCTTTCTGCTCTTCTTCTCAGGAAAGTTTTTTGCAACGGGGCTTTCACGATATACGGACTGAAATCATGCCCCATCATTTTATATAAAAAGGGTTTAACCAGAATTTCAAAAAGTGTAAAAGTGGAAACAGGATTCCCGGGCATTCCGAAAAAAGCTTTGTTTCCTGACATTCCGAAAACAGTTGGCTTGCCAGGCTGTATCGCGATTGTTTCAAAATGAAGATTAACATTATTTTTTTTCAGTGCTGCCGGAACAAAATCATAATCACCCATAGAAACGCCACCGCTTAAAAGAGTAACATCATATTTTTCTAAGCATTCCTGAATCGCTTTTTCCGTTTCTTGTTCCGAGTCACCAATGATACCGAAATAGGTGGCATCAATTCCCATTTGTTTCAGCTGGGCACAAAGCTGGGGCCCATTGCTGTTGCGGATCTGAGCACCTGTTGGTTTGTGGTCAGGTTCTGTAAGTTCGTTGCCGGTTGCCACTACACAAACAGAAGGACGTTTATAAATGAATGGCTGAATACAGCCTGTAGTGGCCATTACCGCAATGTGTCCGGCATTTATCAGAGAACCTTTTTTCAGCACAACATCTCCGGTTTTCAGGTCTTCTGAAAATTTACAGATGTTAGGATTTGTTGACTTGCCCGTAAATTTCACCTTCCCTTCTGCATTTACTTCCGTTTGTTCCACCATGATAACAGTGTCAGCTCCTTCCGGAACACGCGCACCTGTCATGATTTTAGAACATTGATTTTTTAAAATATTTTTCTCAGGAAGTTTCCCGGCGGGTATTACTTCAATCACTTCCAATGGTTCAAAAAGATCTTCTCTCCGGCAGGCATAACCGTCCATAGCGGATTTATCGAAGGGTGGCATATTGATATCAGAAATCACATCTCTTGATAGAACATGCATCAGGGACTGTGAATAGGCTATCGTTTCCTCATCTTTCAGAGAGGCACATTGAAGTACCGTTTTTAAAGCTTCATCAAAAGAAATCATTCGGTCATTTGCTTTGCGCAAATGTAATAAAAAGGAAGATGTTCATGGCTTTGAAAATGACCATCCTTTTTCAGAAATATTCAGACTTTCCGAATTAAAAGAATTAAAATCTTTGTCCGCATCAATGCGGATGTCTGCCAGATCTAGTATTTTGAGGGAAGATTCTTTATAATTTTCTGCGTTGTGATTGTAAAGCATAATAAATGCACCGGGTTTAAAATAATTTCTAAGATGATTCGATTCACAAATCATGAGCTGATTCTGGCCAATGGTTTTTAATGCAAATTCAAATGCTTCTTTGAAAAATTCTCCCCGGGTACGAAGCCAGAATGCCTTTACTGCACCGCTTTCTAAAAAGCGGTAAGTATTGGAATTCTTATCGTCTGTATTTTCTTCTGTTAGTAAATATTTTCCACTGAGGTCTCTGTACCCTTTTTCCGGAGAACCTTTTGGAAGATTGTCAATCACACTTATCTTAACCGCAGTAATGGAATGTTGTTTAGAAAAATGTTCCAGAATACGGCAGGCCAGCAGTGTCTTTCCGATATTTCGCTCTGTTCCGCCGATCTGCAGTATTCCGGGTAAATTCATTTTTATTGTAAAATAATTTTTTGGCTATAGTTTATTCCTGTCGATGATTCGGTTGCATTCAGGAAATACATCCCTTTGGGATATTGCGTCATATCCAGAGTAACGTCCGAATCATTTACTGTTTGCGAAAGTATTAAATTTCCCAGAAAGTCAAAAACACTAATAGCATCTGCTTTTTCTGAAAAGTGAATGTTCACTTTACCATGTGAAGGGTTCGGGTAAACAGAAAAAGCTTTTCTTTCAAAAATCGTTGCCATGCCAACACCGATATCCGCTTTCACAAAAATTTCATCCAGTTTTGATACTGCTGCAGATTGGACAGCAGTTCCCGAAGTGTTGTCGTTGGTTGTCATTATCCAACGAATAAAAATTGTTTGACTGATCATATCGCAGGCTGCAGGCAAGGATACATCTGTAAGCACGCCGGTAGTCCAGTCATTCGCTGTAATAATTGCAGTTGCGCCGGGAATATCTGTCCATGTCCCGTTCGTATCAATTTTATATTGTGCTTTCCAGTCTTTGGGACCACCGCCATTGTTGCCACCGGCGCGTTGTTTGGAAGAAAGAAGCAGATTAGATGAACCTCCTGTTTTAAAACCAATTTCCCAGTATTTAGTATTCATTCCGTTGTCCCAGTTGGTTGCGGTACATGAATAATCACCAGTTATTTGACCATTGGTACTTGTTATTGAACTTGTTCCACCAACGGTGCGCAATGAAACAGTACTTATAGGTGGGAGATTTTCAGGAATGCCAAGGTTGGCTACTGTATCATCCAGTGTTCCTGTAATTGCAGTCAGGCCAATAATTGTGTCCTGCGTTTGAGCTTGCGTTTTCGAGCTATATGCACCGAATAACATAACGGAAATCAATAAAAGTTTTTTCATACTACATAATTTAAAATTTATTTTTTGATTGAAAATGATATGAGATTTCAAATAGAAAAACTCTTCCCGGCGAACGCGTGCCTTTTTCACTGATGTAAATTACATCAAAAATATTCTGCATGTTGAAAGCGATATTGAGTCCGTTAGAAAGTTTTTTATGAAGTTTTAGATTCCATTGTGACAAGCCTTCAGCTTCGATCGTGTTTTCATCATCCGTCCAAACACTGCTTCTGTAAAAGAAAGTTAGTCCCGTATTCACGAAACGATTTTTCCAGAACAGTCCGCCAGTAGCCTGGTGAACGGGTACATCAATCAGGTACGTTCCGCTCAAATCTTTTCCATAATGACCTACTGTATCAAATTCTGTAACGACGGAATGATTGAATGCGTATGTGCCACGGGCTTCCACATTTCTAAATAAAACAGCCGTAACCATTAATTCCGAACCGATGATTTCTGCTTTGCCAATATTGTCTCTCTTTAAAACGGGCTTCAGCTGATCACCTCCTGTATAGGTTGAATCACCGGTTCCAACAAAATACATCAAATCATTTCCGATGGAATAATAAAAATTGGGTTCTACAAGAATCGTTTTTTTAATTCGGAAACGAAATCCAACTTCCATATTATTGATGGTTTCCGGATTGAGGTAAGGATTTGCGATTTTCAAACCTTTGTTTACATTTCCTGACCGGCAAAGATCATCCAGCATGGGAGGGCGGAAGCCACGTGAAAATAAAACGTAAGTACTGATTTTTTCGTTGGGTGTGTATCTCAGGCCTGCTTTGGGACTGAATGAATACCATTCTTTTGTCGGAAACAATCCCTGGAATGGAATCATGAAATCTGAAACAGCAGAAGGCTCTTCAATTACATAATTGCCTTTATAAAATTTTGCATAATCCATTCTTGAACTCAGAAGAAGTTTCAATCTGTTTTTAACCAAACTAATCTCATCATGGATAAACAATGCAGCAAAATCAATCTTGCCGGAGTTTGTTAAAACATCAGTAGAAGTTTTATAAAAATCACTGCCTGTTACATTCCCATTTTTAAAATCGCCACCGATTGTCAGTTCCTGGTATGCTCCGATTTTTTTTAAAGCAGTGATGAACAATCCCGCATCTTCTTTATCACTGTCTGTGGTATAGAGCGTATACTTTCCGGTTTGTTTTTTGATGCCTTCACTTTGTCGCTGATAGTTTTCAAGTTGGTAATATGCATATGCATCCACTTTGAATATACCGATCTGCGTGTTCCAGCGCAGGCGGGATGCATGCGTAGTGTATTTGTTGTATCCGCCATCCTCTGTATAAATTCTTCTTCCGTCACCACGAAAGTCGTCCCAGTAGCTGTATTCCGCTTCAATAAGACTGTTTTTACCATAGGTATATCCGCCTCTTATTCCTGCAGAATATTCTTCAAGATACGTTGGAACATACGTACTATCGGCCAGGCTGTCCGTTACATTTACATACCCGTCACCTTTTCTGTAAAAACCATGTGCTTTCCAGTAGAAGCCTTTATTTTTATCTGGTTTACCCATCAGAAAAGCAGATCCGCCCATTGTATTGTATGATCCATAAAATGCTTTTAGCGAACCTTCCATTTTTTCTTCAGGTGTTCTGGTAACAATATTTACTAATCCGCTCATCGCATTTCCTCCATACAAAGCGGAAGCAGGTCCTTTGATGATTTCAATATGATCAATGTCATCCGGATCGATACGATTCCAGTTTACTGCACCTCCATCTGCTTTGTTCATGGGAGCTCCGTCAAGAAGGATGAGTGTGCGTTGTCCACCACTCAATCCGCGCATAGAAATACTAGAGCTTTTTGAAAAAATTCCAAACTCACGATCCACCACAACACCGGGAATCAGTATTAAAAAATCATCTGAGTTCAATGCAGAGTATCCTTCAATTTCTTTGGGGCGAATGATTTCTACTTTCCCCGGAACATCGCGCGAATCGCGGTAAATTCGGGTTGCTGAAACAACAACCGCCGACATATCGATGATAAGTGGACGCAGTTGAATCGTATTATTTTCAATCAGCGATGAAATGGAAACAACGGTATCACGATATCCAATGTGTGAAAAATAAATTTTAAATTTTTCCTGAGTAGAAAAAGACAATTTTATTTTCCCGGAAGAATCGGTTTGAAGTTTCATGTTTTTTGCTGGAATTCTGACAGTCGCTTTTGACAGAGGTTGCTGTGTTACCTGATCCAGAATACGAAGGTTTATTTGTGCAAACAAAGAATTTGTAATTGAAACAAAAATTATTACAAGCAGGATATGATATTTTTTTAAATGTATCATGGCTGCTGTATTTTGATGGCTATTTCAACTGTGCCTGTATCTGTGCCATTAACCTGGATCACTTTTAATAATCCATAACGGTAGGCGCTGGTTCGAAAAACAAAAACTTCACCGCTAACAAGATTTTTTGCTTTTCTCTTTGCCACGACGGCGTCATAGGTTGCAAGGGCAAGACTATCATTTACAACAGCATCAAATTCAGAAGCAGTAAAAGTAGTTTCAATGAATCGGGTTTCATTTTTAGTTGACCAGTTTTGAAGACCAAACATGCCTGAATAAATCGATGTATCTATGTTTGCGCCGGGTGATGCAATGGTATTTTCATCGCCCCAATAATCGTAATAACAGCAAAGATCGATTAGGCTTTGGTTGTTGTATGCCTGGGGTAGGAAGTAAAGCTGTTCGGGAATAAAGCTGAAAAAACTGCCAATAGATGTGTTCAGGTGTGCACCGAAAACAACTGAGGGAATGTATAACACAGGCTGAAATATGAAAGCCGGATCTTTATGTAGGGTAAAACTGACTGATGCTTTCTGACGGTTATCATCCATGACTGTTACGGTTATTAAATCTTCGATTCCGACTCCTTTAATAAAAGTTTTATTCAAAGTAAAAGCATCCGAATACATTCCTGAATCAAAGACAACCTGATTATTATTATTCGTGATTTTAATCGTCAGGTTGGTGATGGGAACAGATCCGGGTGTAACAGTAATGCTGAGTGTACTGAGTGTACCTGGCGCTAGAGTATCATGATCTGCAAGCAAACCGCTGCCGCTATTCATGACAATGATGGGAGGGATAGGGTCGGGTTCCTTTTTGCAAGACGATATTGTCAATCCGATAAAAATGAATAATACAGCAATTATTAGGAGCTTTAATAATTTTCTACGAGCGGTATTGAAATGCATATCGGGAATCATTTTCATCAAGTATTAATATTTGATATACATTATTGTTTTTTGATTTTTCCGAAAATAAAATATCCGAATGCGGCGCCGACTGAGCCAAACAGGAAGTGTGACAGGATGGGAAAACCGGGACCTAATAATAATGAGTTGAACGGAAAGCCAGTTGTCTGCATTATGAAAAACCGAATTACTGGAATAGTAGCATAAGCTAAACCGCCAGCCAAAGCCAGAATGATCAGTTTGAAATAAAATTTATCAGTACGAATAAAATTATAAAAGAAATCCATAATTATTCCCGGAAGCAGAAAGGTGAGTGGCATAAATGGATTGTCAAAACCCCAGACGGGAATGAATGCAATCGCTGATGCACCCAGTGAAGAGAGGCTTGATGCATAACGATAATTTGAAAAAACGCGACCTGCCATGAACAAAACCATAAATTCAACACCATGACGGCCGGGGAGTTTCATCGGCATGCGAAGATGAACATGCAGCACAACAGCCAGCATGCCCAGTCCCATAAGGAACAGCACTTGCAGGATATTTCCGCTCAGGCTATGAGGAAACAGACTGTATGAACTCTTTTGAAGCGATTTTCCAGTGTTCGTAATCATGTTCGTCTGATTTTTCTGCAAATATGATAATTTTTCCTTTATACAAAACAGGTCTTGGCCATTTTCCGGTATCGATCTGTTCGTCAGAACCAATCGACAGACCCTCCGTAGATTGAAGGTCATCGAACTGAATGATTTTTTCAAGTTCACTGCGGGTGAATGTGCCGGTGGTTTCACGCAGGTTTTTCATCCAGAGGAAGCGCCCATCACATGCGGTTTTACGAAGACCCACGGCAGCTAATGCACCAATCGCACCGCCGCGAGTTCCGATTAATCCTTCCAAGTGAATACCTTTTTTCCTGGCAAGAGGAAAAGAATTTTCAAGCAATAAAATTTTTCTTTTTGCATTTTGCCCCCAGAGAATAATTTCTTCATCGATCTGTTCCGGTTCAGCAACGCACAATCCGGAATCAGATCCTTCTGCACTTTCACGCAAAAGAAAATCCCTGCAATAAGTTGTGATCGCATTTCTATCTTCTACATCATTCACTATTAAACAAGCGGAACTGTTATGTGATGTATAAGGAATACCGGGATCCACCAACAACTGGTGACGGGTCACATGATAGGGTTTGCCAAGCTTGTGTTCTGAAATTTCTTCCGCCATTTGGCGAATGCGAAAACCCGTACCGCGGCTTTCCAGATTATCTGTATCATCAATGGCAATGTAAAGCTGCATGTTATTTATAAAGTTCTTTCAGGAAAGATGAAAAATGAGAATGCACTGTTTTTTCCAGCGTGGATTTAAAACGCAGATAGGCAGTCAGCCAGTGACGGCCTTTGTCGGTAAGGACTGTACTTCCTCGTTCACTGCCACCGCGGTGTTTTTCAATGAGTGCAACACCAAGCAGGTCTTCCATTTTTTTGAGATCACCCCAGGCTTTGCGGTAACTGATGTTTTGTTGTAATGCAGCAGCACGCAACGATCCGGTTTCCTGGATGGTTTTCAGAAGCGTCCATTTTCCGTCACCCATAATGCCTTCCCCTTTTCCGGATTCAAGCCATATCTTGAAATGAACCGAAATATCGGGTTTACACTTGTGCGTACTCATGATTAAAAACAGCCGAGTTCGCAGTGGTGAATCTTGATCTTTTCATCATTGCAGAGCTTTCCCATTTCCGCATAAGAAATCTTCAACTTTTCTGCAATTCTGCGTGCATCGGTGCAGGTAAGACGAAGCTTGCCTTCTTTTTCGACAGCAACTTTGTGGATCTCGAGTAATACTTTTTCTTTATCCATCCTGATCTGTATTATTTGTAAAGACAAAGATACGCCGTTTCAACCGCTACTTTCAGCTGAAACTTGGTGTCTTTCTCTACAATAAATGTATCACCTGCATTAAATGTTTTCCATTCAGCAGCGCCGGGAAGCATCACGGTAAGTGCACCCGAAACAACCGTCATGTATTCTATACAGGAAGTGCCGAATTCATAATCGCCGGGAGCCATGACGCCAACGGTAGCAGGACATTCAGCAGTTTGAAAAGCAATCGATTTTACTTTTCCGTCGAAGTATTCGTTTGTCTTGAACATATTTTATGAGTTATTGGTTATTAGTTATTCGTTATTTGTTTTTCACGCTAAGACGCTAAGATCGCAAAGGTTTTTAAACCATAAATCCAACTTCAAAAATTATAAATCAAATCATCCTCCGCTCATCAAATGAATCACATCTACCTTATCCCCATGCTTAACAATGGTGGCTTCGTACTGATCCTTTTTCACAAGTATTCCGTTCACTTTTATAATAAGCAGTTTGAACGAGAACTTCTTTTCATCCAGCAGCTGCCTTATCGTCATCGAATCTGCATTGAATTCCTCGGGGTTTGTATTTAAAATGATCTTCATTATTATTTTCAATTATTCACTTCATTGTTTGTTTTCAAATGTGTTCATGCGCTCGCTATGCTCGGCTTTCAATCTTCAATTTACAATTTAATACAATTATTTTTTTGACTTTTCAGAATATATATTTGATTTGATAGTTTTGGCA
>JAZDMK010000350.1:0-3335 GCA_043800975.1 Bacteroidota bacterium
TCATTGCTTTTGTGAAAACAATTTTTGTAACTGTAATTGGAGTTGGCATCGCACTTCTATTAAATAGAGGTTTCAGAACAAGTAAAATGCTGAGGACTGTATATTTTATGCCGGCTATATTTTCAGCACTTATTGTAGGACTAATATTTTCAGGCTTGTTTGACACACAAAATGGTGTCATTAATCAATTGTTAGGCACCCTTGGTGCTAAAGATTCGCAAATTGAATGGCTGGGGAGCCGTTGGCCCGCGCTTACTGTTATCAACGTAGCAGAGATCTGGCGTTCAGCAGGATACGGAGTCGTTATTACACTCGCCGCACTCCAATCCATTCCTGCCGATTATTTGGAAGCAGCAAAGATTGATGGTGCAAGTGGCTGGCAAAGATTCAAACACATTATTCTGCCGATGATTATGCCTGCCGTGAACGTAAACATATTATTCAGTCTTATTTATGGTCTGAAGATGTTTGATTTGATACTGATTTTAACAGGCGGCGGGCCAGGCCACGAAACGGAAAGTTTCGGAACGCTGATCCTCTCGGAGATGTCCAGAGACAGGTATGCACAATCTGTTGCAATCAATCTGATATTTTCAATAATGCTTGTAATAGTCGCCATTTCATTTCAAAAATATTCCAAGAAGTGGGAGGCTAAAGAAGAATGAAAAAAGAAAAATTGGCAAATGTAATTTTTGCGATTTCCCTTTGGATTGGGGGACTTGTAGTAATTATCCCGCTATTCATGGTGCTTGTCACATCGTTAAAGACTTACGGCGAAGCAAATTTTCTGAGCATTAGCCTGCCGGCCATACCAATGTTTGAAAATTATGCTCAGGTATTCACGGAAGGGAAAATATTGAGGTCGTTTATGAACAGTGCGATCATAACCGTATTTTCCGTTATGCTTGTTACCCTCCTGTCAGCTATGTTAGCGTACATTCTTATGCGCAGAAAATCCAGATTTAACGGCTTCGTCCATAAAATAATGACGTTTGGCATCATTGCACCTTTTGCGGCGATGCCTACAATCCAGCTTTTGAAAATTTTGAACATGTACGGTACTTATCCATCTTTGATGTTTGTTTATGCTGCGTTATTTATGCCCTTCTCCACGATACTTTTCAGTAGTTTTATTTCAACAGTCCCAATAGAAATAGATGAGGCAGCAGTTATTGACGGCTGCACAGGGTGGAACTTATTTGTGAAAGTAGTCTTTCCATTGCTGCGCCCAGTAACGGTAACAGTTGGTATGCTGAATTTTATGTGGATTTGGAATGATTTCCAATATCCCATCTTTCTTCTCAACTCTTCTTCAAAATGGACACTACCCTTGTCTGTTTACAGCTTTTTCGGCCAATATAATCGAAGCTGGAACTTAGTATGTGCCGATATGGTCCTTGTCAGTTTGCCAGTTATCCTGCTTTATGGTTTCGCACAAAAATACATCGTATCCGGAATGACAGCCGGCGCGGTGAAGGGATAACTGTATGAAAAAATACGGTTTGGACTTTGCAACACCTGCTGCAAATTGGCTTGAAGCCATACCTCTTGGGAACGGACACATCGGTGTAATGATGTATGGTAATGCTGTTTGCGAAACACTCAGCCTAAACGATGATACATTGTGGTCGGGATATAAACAGGATTATATCAAGAAGGATTTTGCGGAGAATTTACAAAAAGTCCGCTCACTTATGCTTGAGGGGAAAAGAGAGGATGCGCAGGATCTACTTGAAAGCAGAATGCTTGGTCCTTTCTCACAGGCCTATCTGCCGCTTGGTGATATCCGGATTTCGTATGATATTGAAGCGGTTGATGGAACAGGATCAGAAGATGATTCAGGAGATACTGGCATAGTCAACAATTACAGGAGGCATCTGGACTTTGAATCCGGAATTGCTCAGGTGAGCTGCGAAAAATCCGGAAGTCCTTTCAACATATCATGCTTTTGCAGCAACCCTGCAGATGTGATGGTCTATCGGGTAAAAAGCCCCCGCAAATTTTCTTTTTCTATAGAGATGGACAGTCAGCTCAAGCACGACACTTATAACAGCGATAACTTTTTATGTATGCATGGCGTTGCGCCAAGCAATATTATTATCGATGATGTTTACAAGTTCTATACAGAGAATAATATTATCAGCTATAAGGAGATAGAGAAGAGTATAAAATTCGCTGCGGAAGTGCGTGTCGTTACAAACGGTGCTATTTCCCAATCATATGGCAGCCTTCGCGTCACAGAATGTACATATGCAGAACTTTATTACACAAGCACAACTTCGTTCTCGAAGGCAACTCTGCAGGAATACTGTCGGGAGACACTGGCAACAGCGCTGAAAAATGGATATGAAGGGTTGGAAGAGGATCATTACAAAGATTTTTCCGATTTGTACGGAAGGATCCAGATTGATCTTGGAGGTGTCCAGCAGACAACAATGGAGATCTACAGTGATGCAAAGCTGGGCAGCGTGGACGGGTATGCCATATCGACGCTGTTTCAGTATGGCAGATATCTACTTATTTCATCCTCTCGGAAAGGAACACAAGCGGCAAACCTTCAGGGTATCTGGAACAAAGACCTTATTCCGCCTTGGTGGTGCAATTACACACTGAACATTAACCTTCAAATGAATTACTGGCTTGCAGAGCGGACAAACCTAGCCGAATGTACCGAACCGCTTTTCGATTTTATACAGCGCCTGAGCGAAGATGGTAAAAAAACTGCCCGTGAAAACTATGGAATGAATGGATTTGTCGCTCATCATCAGACGGATATCTGGGCGCAGACCACGCCGGTCGGCTATTATAACAAGCGCGAAAAAGACAGTGCAAGTTGGGCAATGTGGAACATGTCAGGTGCCTGGCTGTGCCTGCATTTGTATGAGCATTACCAATTCACAGGGGATGAACACTTTCTGTCTGAATTTGCTGGGCCTATTTTTGATGGTTGCGCAGACTTCCTTTTCGATTATCTGGTTAAACTTGACGGCAAATTCGTTGCATTTCCGTCGACTTCTCCGGAGAACTTGTATTATGGTCCACACGGCGAGCGGCTGGCTATCTGCATATCATCCGCAATGGATATAGGTATATTAAAGGAATTTTTTACGGCATATGTCGATATATGCAAACATCTGAATAGGCCGGGTGAGGCAGTAAAAGCAGTCAAAATCCTGAAAAATTTGCCTGATTATACGATTGCAGACGACCGTATTCAGGAATGGGACGGAAACTATACGGCCGTTGAGTCCGGGCACCGCCATTTCTCGATGCTGTTCGGCGTATATCCATACGCCAATCAACTTGATCATTACCGGATACCTGCCGAAAATGCA
>JAZDMK010000009.1:0-10835 GCA_043800975.1 Bacteroidota bacterium
GGCATTTCCTTTTCTGTGCGGCGATAGATAACAATTACTTTTTCCGCGCCACAACGCATCGATGAACGACAGCAGTCCATGGCTGTGTTTCCGCCACCAATAACCGCAACTGTTTTTCCTTTAAAATCGAAACGTTTTTCATTCACTTCATTTTGTTTCAGAAAATCTATTCCGGAAAAAATATTTCCAGCATCATCACCTTCACATCCGATACCTGTACCTTTCTGGCAACCGATACCCAAAACATAAGCATCATACTTTTGTTTTAGTTCAGCAAAGCTGATATTATCTCCAAGACGTTGGTTGTAGTTAATTTTAACACCCAATTCTGCAATATTATCTACTTCGCGTTGAAGCAGATTATTGGGAAGTCTATATTCAGGAATCCCATAACGCAACCAGCCACCGGCTGCAGGACTTGCTTCAAAAACATCCACTTCATGACCTTCTTTACGCAGGAAAAACGCTGCTGACAAGCCACCAGGGCCTGCTCCGATCACAGCAACTTTTTTTCCGGTTTCCGATTTAATAGTAGGTTTAAATTTATTTTTTGAATCCAGATCCTGATCTGCAGCGAAGCGTTTCATATAATCTATACCTACTGCAGTTCCTTCGTCAAGTAAATTACGACGGCAGGCAACTTCGCAAGGCCTTACACATACGCGTCCACATACGGCAGGAAAAGGGTTGGTTTCCTTAATGACAGCAATAGCTTCACTGTACATTCCTTTTTCAATTAAAGAAATGTATCCCTGAACATCAACACCGGCGGGGCATTTCTGTTTGCAAGGGCCCATACAATCTGCATAGTGATTGCTAAGCATTAAGTCCAGCGAACTTTTGCGTGACTTGCGTACTTTTTCATTATCGGTTTGGATATCCATTCCTTCTGTGATTTTTGTGGAGCATGCCGGATGTAATCCTCGCATTCCTTTCAATTCCACAACACAGATAAAACATGATGAATAGGGTTCCAGACGGTCATCATGACACAATGTAGGAATCACAATACCATGCTTGCTTGCCATTTCGAGAATGGTTTCACCTTTTTTCCCCGTTACGGGTTTTCCATTCAGTATTACGTTGATTTCGCTCATATCTTTGAAATATCAGAGTTCTTAATAAATTGTTATTGCACCGAATTTACACTTGCTGTAGCACATGCCACATTTGATACACTGGTCCTGTATGACTTTATGCACCTTTTTCTTTTCTCCAATGATTGCATTGCTTGGACAAACCTTGGCGCAAATTACACAACCGGTACATTTGTCTTCAATAATTTCATAAGTAAGAAGTGGTTTACAAACTTTAGCCGGACATTTTTTATCACGTATGTGAGCTTCATATTCATCTCTGAAATACTTGATGGTTGTGAGAACCGGGTTGGGAGCAGTTTGTCCGAGACCACAAAGTGAACCGTCTTTAATCTGATAAGAGATTTCTTCAAGCGTTTCAATATCTCCTTCTTTACCATCCCCTTTTGTGATGCGGGTTAAAATTTCAAGCATTCGTTTGGTTCCGATTCTGCAGAATGTGCATTTTCCACAAGATTCTTTTTGCGTGAAATCAAGGAAGAAGCGAGCCATGTCAACCATACAGGTTGTTTCATCCATGACAACCATACCGCCGGATCCCATGATTGCTCCTGTTGCATTTACGGAATCATAATCCACTTCAATGTCGGCTAAATGTTCAGGAATACATCCGCCTGAAGGGCCACCCAACTGAACTGCTTTGAATTTTTTATCGTTAATGATACCACCACCCATTTTAAAAACAACATCGCGAATAGTAATGCCCATAGGCACTTCCACGAGTCCACCTTTTTTAATTTTTCCGGTCAGTGCAAAAACTTTTGTTCCTTTCGACTTCTCAGTACCGTATGCAGCAAAGGCTGCAGCACCATTTAAAATAATCCAGGAAACATTTGCAAAGGTTTCTACATTATTAATATTGGTTGGTTTTTTCCACAAGCCTGATTCAGCGGGGAATGGCGGGCGTTTGCGAGGCATACCACGTTGACCTTCAACAGAAGCAATCAAAGCAGTTTCTTCACCACACACAAATGCACCGGCTCCTTCTTTAATATAAATGTCAAAATTAAATCCTTCAATTCCATGTACATTTTTACCGAGATATCCATTCTTGCGAGACTGATCCAGCGCGATGTTCAGACGTTTGATCGCCAACGGATATTCAGCGCGGCAATAAATCACACCACCTGTTGCTCCGATGGCGTAGGCCGCAATGGTCATTCCTTCTAGTACAGAATGAGGATCACCTTCCAGTACGGAACGATCCATGAATGCACCCGGATCGCCTTCATCTGCGTTGCAAATAATATATTTTTCATCCGATTGATAACCGTTCGCAAATTTCCACTTCATACCTGTAGAAAATCCACCGCCTCCACGGCCACGCAGTCCGGAATCTATCATAGTTTTGATAACATCCAACTGAGGAATTTTTTCTTTAGCAATTTTCTTTATCGCTTCATATCCTTTTCGGGCTTCATATTGCTCCAGTGATTCCGGATCCATGTATCCGCAATTGCGTAACGCGATTTTCACCTGACCGGCAAAATAACTGTCCTCGCTTGTTTCGAAAAGATCGGTCTTAACAACATATTCTTTAATCGGAACAAAACTTTTGATATGCTGTTCCAGAATCTCGTCAATTCGTTTCACATCCACTTCACCATAAATGTAAGAACCCGATTCGTCAATGATTTCAATCAATGGCTCTTTATAGCACATACCGATGCAACTGGTTTTTTCTAAAGAAAAGTTCAGTTTTTCGTTTTCCTGTACTACTTTGAGACGGTCGTAAACTTTACCTGCACCTGCAGCCAGACCGCAACTGCCAAGTCCTACAATAACTCTCGTTTTTTCCATATTGTTTGTCTTTTTCTGTGCTTAATTCTTACAAGGTGTTCCAGTTTCCCGGGTTCTGATTTCACGAATCACATCAACGGCCTTCTTTCCATTGAGTTTTCCAAATGTATCATCTCCTATCATCATAGCAGGTGCCAGCGAACAACAGCCCAGACACGCAACTGATTCGAGTGTAAACAGATTATCAGCTGTGGTTTCACCATCCTTTACTTTCAATTCAGCTTCCAGCGATTCAGTAAGTTCAGTAGCATTCTGAACATGACAAGCCGTTCCATGACATACTTTAATTATGTTTTTCCCAACAGGCCTCAACCGGAATTGTGCATAAAATGTGGCAACGCCATACATTTCATTCAACCGAAGGCCTGTTTCTTTAGAGATTTTATAGAATGCACCCTCGGGAACATAGCCATAAATATCTTGCGTTCCCTGCAAAATTGGAATCAGGCTTCCCTTTTTGCTACCATACTTTTTAATCAAAGGATCAATCAAAGAAAGATCAACTTCTTCTAATTCAACTTCTTCAACAGTCAATTTGGGGTTTGTTCGTTGTATTCTCATACCGTTAACTATTTTCGTTTTTTCGATCACAAATATAAATGTTATGTTTAATTTATGAAAAATACCTACAGATTTCTATAAAATTAAGTATAGCCCGTATTCAACCTACGTGTTTTTCTTAAATATTGCATTTTGTTAAAAATTTTAAGAAAAAATTCTTGACTTACATTTCTTATTCTGGTATTTTTACTCCTATTTACTTATTTAAATGATTATGAAAACAATTATTCTGACTTCAATATTTTTGACAAGCATGGCTTTCACAGCAAAATCATCCAATTCAAAAATGAATTCGTTTGAAAAAGGAAACAATGTTATTTTAATTAATGACTCAACACTGACCAGTGAAATGGTAACGGATGAAGACACCTATTTCTTTTCGGGTGTGCGCCCTGTTAACGTAATGTCAACACAGGAGTTACTTTTAGACAAAAATGTGACTAACCCAAAATTTATTTCAACCCCTTCATCTGGAATCTACACCCAAGTATGCGGCAGGCATAAAAATGCTAAAAAAGAATCTGAAAAATAATTTTAAAAAAATATTTAATGTAAGAGAAGCATCATTAGATTTTTGGGAATGAAAAAAGGCTGCAAAATGCAGCCTTTTTTTTTGGAAACAACAATAGCTAACTTATCAAACAATACCCTGGTCAAGCATTGCATTAGCAACTTTAAGGAAGCCGGCAATATTTGCACCTTTCACATAATTTACAAAACCGGTGCTATCCTTACCGTGTTTAACGCAGGAAGCATGAATGTCTTTCATAATCTGGTGAAGCTTGTTATCAACTTCTTCAGCTGACCAACTCAACTTCATTGAATTCTGAGTCATTTCAAGACCGGATGTTGCTACACCGCCAGCATTAGCTGCTTTACCGGGAGCAAATAAAATTTTATTTTCAAGGAATACTTCAACTGCTTCGGGTGTACTTGGCATATTGGCACCTTCGCTGATGCAGATACAACCATTGTTTACGAGAGTTAAAGCATCTTCTTTATTCAGTTCGTTTTGTGTTGCGCAAGGAAGTGCTACATCACATTTAACTTCCCATGGACGTTTGCCCTGATGGAATTCTGCAGATTTGAATTCATACGAATAAGGTTTGCAAATATCCTGGTTGGAAGCACGCAGTTCGAGCATGAAATCAACTTTTTCATTGGTGATTCCGTCTTTATCATAAATGTAACCGTCGGGTCCTGAAATGGTAACAACTTTACCACCCAGCTGATTAATTTTTGTAATCGCACCCCAAGCAACATTACCAAAACCAGAAACAGCAACAATTTTACCTTTGAAGCTTTCACCTTTGGTAGCAAGCATTTCCTGTGCAAAATACACGCAGCCGAAGCCAGTAGCTTCCGGACGAATCAGAGATCCACCCCAGTTGATACCTTTTCCGGTTAAAACGCCTGTATTTTCACGAGCCAGTTTTTTATACATGCCGTACATGAAGCCGATTTCGCGACCGCCCACACCTATATCACCAGCAGGAACGTCAGTTTCTGGGCCAATCAGCTTCCACAGTTCCAGCATAAATGACTGGCAGAAACGCATGATTTCAGGATTTGATTTTCCTTTGGGGTCAAAATCTGAACCGCCTTTACCACCGCCCATAGGAAGTGTTGTAAGACTGTTTTTGTAAATCTGTTCATAACCTAAAAATTTCAAAATGCTGAGATTCACACTTGGGTGAAAACGTAAGCCACCTTTGTAAGGTCCAATAGCATTGTTAAATTGTACTCTGTATCCAAGATTCACATGCACTTCACCTTTATCATCTACCCAAGCTACTTTAAAAGTTAAGATCCGATCGGGTTCAACCAAACGTTCAATAATTTTTGCTGTTTCAAACTGAGGGTTTTCGTTATAAACTTCCTCAATTGATTCCAATACTTCGCGTACTGCTTGGAGATACTCAACTTCGCCCGGATGTTTCCGTTCAAGGTCGTTCATGATTTTTTCTACATTCATATTATTAGATTTAAAAGTTTAACTTTGGTTTATGCAACAAAAGTACACTGCACTTTTGTTCCGCAATAGAATTTGCACTAACCAAAATCAATGATTAGTATTGATTTTTATCATACGATGAATTGATTCAAATTAAACTTCAATTTGGTTTTAAGGCTGACAGACTTAATTTTTGATACTTTTGTACCGAATAGAACTGGAATGGAAAAGAAAGACAGCAATATTAATAAAACGCTGAAGGAGCTTGATGAACGCACCAAGGAGCTGAATTGCATTTATAAGGTTGATGAAATATTAAACGAAGCAGATCTCGAAACACAAATTGTTTTTGCAAAACTACTTGAAGTAATCCCAGAAGGCTGGCAGTTCCCTGAAATTTGCAAAGTTAAAATTGAATTCAACGGAGATTCTGTTTCATCAGAAGGGTACAAAAAAACAGATCTGAAATTAAGCACAAATATTCTTCTGGAAGGTACAGTAGCGGGCACCATCGAAATTGTTTACATTAAACCTATCAAATCTGAAAAAGGAATTTTCCGTCCAGGTGAATTAAAATTACTGAATATCATTGCTGAAAAAATCGGTAATTTTTTTCTGCTTCGCCAACTTAAACAGACGATTCATCAACTTGAGCAAAACAGCCGCCCAGAATCGGGAAAGAAAATTCAGATCGTCGATAAACTACATTCTTGGCTAAAAGAAATGGAACTCAATGAGGAAGAAATTTCTCTGCTTACACGCGTTCAGGTAAAATTCAAAAAAGGCGAAACCATGTGCAAACAGGGTGCGTTTACATCTTATGTGATGCTACTCTCAGAAGGCCTTTCTAAAAATTATCTGGAAGGAAATCAGGAACGTGGCTTCAACTTTAAAATTGTTAAGCCTTTTGATTTCATAGGTCTTTCGTCTTTGTATGGTCGGAACTATTATCATTTTTCAGGTTCTGCATTAACGCCGGCGTCCGTTTTCATTATAGAAAAAGAAGTTTTCAGAAATATTATACTTAAGAATTCCTTATTTGCAGCGCGCATTATGTCATGGTATTGTAACATTACAGAAAGTCATTTGAATCGTCTTTCAAGTATTGCCAATAAACAGGCACTCGGCAGAATCGCTGAAATGCTATTGTATCTTTCCGAAATATTTGAGAGCCCACTTATTCGAGGTACAATTACACGAAAGGACATTGCTGAATTAGCTGCTATGTCGACTGAAAGCGCAGTCCGTATTCTTTCAGATTTAAAAAAGGATGGCATTATTAATATTATTAATAATGATATTGAAATAGTTGATGCTAAATTTTTACAGAAGTTGAGTTTGGCTGGTTGACGGGTTTCAAAACAACACCCATATTTCTTTTTCCATCAATCCTTATTTCAAGTGGCGTATCAAAACGGACATGGCGAATTTGCTTGTCTTCGTACACTGCAGGACATTGATCAAGAAATGTTTTATCAAAAAATCCATCATTCATGTATGGGTTGACAGTAAAGTAACCTACTCGAAATGCTGTCAGGTTATGAAAGAAATGAGTACCCTGACTTGGGTCGATACGATAATTTTCTAAACCAGATTCAACAATGAGTCTTGCAGCCGAAATCTGAGGCCATTTAACAGGAATACCCAACCATGGATCGCTGGAACCCCAGCGGCCAGGACCAATCAGCATATAAAATCTTGACTCCTGAATCATCTTCTCATTAATCTTCTCTAGTTTTAATGCAATTTCAGGATTTTCTGCCGGGTTGAAACTTTCGGAACGAATATAAATCACATCGGATATCTCTTTGATTCTTCCATTACCTAATGCAGCTGATGAGCTGATGATCGTATCTTTTTGTTCAACAATATTCAAATCGAAATTCACTTCATCCATGTTTTCAACAATAGGTCGAATCTGAAGAAAATGAAATAGTTTGGGTAATCCGGTTGGCCTGTCGATGTTTACCGCAAATTCAATTTCAATTGGATTGTTCATTTCTGCCTGACCAATCTGCAATAAATTCTGTAAAATATCTGCCAGTGGAAATACCTGGTGATTCAGAATATTTGAAAAGGTAACAATTTTTTTTCCATTTGCAGAAGCCCCATCTCTGATCATGTTATTTTCATAATCATAAGTTGATGCAACATGTCGCAATGAGCCGTCTTGCAAGGCATCATCAATTTTCATCCGAATCAGATTCACACCATCATCTGTTGAAATTTTAAAACTTTCAGGATTCATATCCAGTGCATAAAAATATTTTTGTGTATCACGCAAAGCCATATCTGGCGATGAAAGCTGTAAAATATTTTTTGGGTACTTCGGTGAAAAACGCAAAGATATTCCTCCTTCAACAATACTTTTCCCCAAGCCAAATGCGATATTCGCAATACCATCATTTGATTTTTCCGGTGCAATAGGATAAAAATTTAATGAACGAGCCACACCTGATATTGCGGGATAGAAACGATTTCCATACCGTTGGCCTGAAACTTCCTGCAACACAATTCCCATTTTTTCCTCATCAATTACGTTGGAAGTAGCAGTCATGTACGCTTTACTTTCATTAAAAAAAACAGAGGCGTAGACACATTTAATAGCATTGGTAAGCATTTCCATCATTTTCCCAATGTCATTTTCAATCTTGGGAATCATATAAGTAGAATAAACACCGGCAAACGGCTGATAGTGCGAATCCTCAAGCAAACTGGAAGATCTTACTGCTATGGGGTTTCGCACTACAGAAACAAACGATTTTAAATCTTCATGAACACGAAAAGGAAGCTGCGCATTGACAAAATGCCGCAGGATTTCATCATCAGATAAATTGGACAGCCCTATTCGGAAGAGATTATTAGTCTCCATGAACTCAGCAAAAATATCCGTGCAAAGAACGACCGTTCGTGGAATCGTAATCAATACATTTTCATATTTATCAAAAATGCGGTTACGTTTAATTAACGAGTCAATAAATGCTAGGCCACGTGCTTTGCCGCCAATAGAGCCCTCTCCTATTCGTGAAAAAATTAAATACTCATCAAAACTTCTTCTGTCAAATTTTGCGATGACACCACGGCCCTTGTCTTTCCTGAATCCGGCGATAGTATCAAAAATAAATGTACGTACTTCTTCAACATTAATAAAGTCATCCGGCCTGAGGGGGCGAAACATTTCAGCCAGCGGGAACAAAGCACGTGCATTCAGCCATTTTGAAAAATCATTTCTTTGAATATGATATTTCAAACAATCATCAGGAACTTCCAGAATTTTTTGTTGCAACGCCTGAAGGTCAGTAGCACGGGCTACCGGTGCTTTCTGATCAGGAACTTTAAAAAGAAAATCACCAAATCCGAAATGCTCAAGAATATAATTTCTTAATTCTAATGATAAAGTTTTTGAATGCTTATTGATAAAACCAACATGAAGCTCATCGGCGCGTTTCCTCATTTTCCCATCTGAAGACTGCAGAAGAAAAGGCATATGTTTATCATCGGTTTTTATTTTTTCACACAAACGAATTCCTGCTTCCGGATCTACTTTTCCCTCACGCGGATAACGAATATCAGAAATTACACCCAACAAATTGTGCGAATACTTTTCATAGATATCAATAGCTTCTTCATAATTACTGGCAAGCAGAATTTTTGGTCTGCCACGCATACGCAGCATTTTCTGATGCAGGAGAATGTATTTATAATATGAAGGGCTTATAGTACAGTGGTAGTACGCTGCATTCGCATTGCAGAGACGTGGGTTCAATTCCCGCTAAGTCCACACTTTCGGATATGTCAATGTTTCCGCCTCGCCGCTTCGCGGCTCGGCTACAAAATTGAACGGAGAATTGAGCGACAAAATCAATTTTTGGTTTTGTAATAAATAAAAGAAAATTTTTCATTCAATATACAAACCTATGAGATATATCATCTACGCCCGAAAATCAACCGAGGATGAAAACCATCAAGTCCTTTCCATTGAATCGCAACTCGCAGAGTTGCGAGAATTTGCCGCCAAAGAAAAACTTGAAATTGTCGCCTCGCTTAGCGAGGCAAAAACTGCCAAAGAACCTGGGCGAACGAAGTTCGCCGAAATGTTGTCGTTTTTGGAAAAAGAGAAAGCAGAAGGAATTTTAAGTTGGCATCCGGACAGATTGGCTCGTAACGCAGTTGACGGCGGAAAAATAATTCATCTAGTTGATAAAGGAATTATCAAATCTCTCAAATTCCCGACCTTCTGGTTTGAGCCCACTCCTCAAGGATTATTTATGCTCCAAATTGCTTTTGGACAAAGTAAATACTATGTAGATAATTTGAAAGAAAATGTAACCAGAGGTATGAGGCAAAAAATAAGAAATGGAGTTTGGCCTCTCTGGGCGCCGCTTGGCTATTTGAATAACCCCATCACCAGAGGAATTGATGTTGATAAAAAGAAAGTACTTTTGATTAAAAGAATGTTTAAAGTTTACGCCACCGGAAATTACACTCTCAAAGAAATGTCCGAATGGTGTAAGAAAGTTGGCCTCAAAAGCAATTTGGATAATGATATATCGCCGGGCCAAGTTCAGTCAACGCTTCAAAACATTTTTTACATTGGTTTAATGAAATACAAAGGAGAAATTTTTGAGGGAAAACATAATCCTTTAATTTCAAAGAGGCTTTTTGACAAGGTACAGGAAGTTCTGAAAGAGCGAGGCAAACCGCAAAAAATAAAACATAATTTTGCTTTTCTTGGTTTGATGAAATGTCCTTGTTCTGCGTCAATAACTGCCGAAAAGAAAATAAAACCAAGCGGTAGGGAGTATATTTATTACCGTTGCACCAAGAAGAAGGGGCCTTGTCCTGAAAAGCATTTTCTCCGAGAGGAAATTCTTATTGAACAAATTAAAAACTATCTTCAAAAAGTTTCTTTGTCGAGCCAAGACACAGATAAAGTTTTAGCCGAACTTGGAAAAGACGAATTGAAAGCCAAAGAGCAAACGAAAATCATTGTTCAAAATCTCAAAAATGAATTGTTGGAAATAGAATCAAAACTTGAAAAACTTTTAGATGTCTATCTTAATGAGGTTATTTCTACCGAAGAATACACTGCCCGAAAACAAAAAATCCTAACTCAAAAGTTAGAATTACAGGAGAAAATCAAGGATTTTGAACAAAAGGGATTGTCTTGGCTCGAACCGGCCAGAGAATTTGTTTTGAAGCTGAATTATGCGGAAAAACTAAGGAATTCGGAAAATCATCCTGAAATGAAGACATTTCTTAAAAATATCGGCTCGAACCATATTTTACAAAACCAAAAATTGATTTTTTCTTTCAAAACTCCTTTCAATTTGGCCGCCGAGCCGCGAAGCGGCGAGGCGGAAAGATTGACATATCCGAAAGTGTGGACTTGGCGAGAATCGGACTCGCGTCTCCGCAATGCG